>CAYPVP010000032.1:0-16211 GCA_964414205.1 uncultured Bacteroidaceae bacterium
TTATTTGTTTTCGCTTTTTGTCTTTTGTCTTTATATTATCATTGTCTTAATATTATCTTTGTCTTTTGTTTTTTTGTATTTCTATATCATATTAAGACTGTTTTGCGATTACTATTTTATTATTGATGTTTAATCTTACAGTTTTTATATTGCTTTTTTAGGCTTTTGAATCTTCACTTGATTTTTTAGTTTTTGTTATCTTTGTTTTTTTCAAATTTTCTTCAAAAACAATCCAATTTCCGTCATCATCGAAATAGCCATACGGTATCCATTTTTCGGTTTTTGAATCAAAATAGCCATTGTCTACAAATTCGCCATTTTCATCTTCAAAGCCATAGTCAATCCATCTGTCTTGTTCATCAAAATAGCCATTGTAAACTGTTCCATCTTCATCAACATATTGACCTTGGTCATTATAGTTTTCACCATGTCTAAATTTGGCTTTTTCATTTGAAATTGATTTTTGAGATTGGTCATCACTGTTGAGATGAGGTTGGTCAAGTTGTGTTTCTTCAACTTTGGTTTGAGATTGATCATTGCTGTTTAGTTCAGGTTTTTCTTCAAAATTTGTTTGGTTAAGTTGCGTTTCTTCAACTTTGGTTTGAGATTGCTCATCACTGTTTAGGTGAGATTGTTCTTCAACATTGGTTTGGTCAAGTTGCGTTACAACTACATTGAGTTGAGATTGCACATCACTGTTGAGTTCTGATTGCTTTTTTTCAACAATAGTTTGGTCAAGTTGCTTTTCTTCCTTTTTTCCAAAGCCCAAACTGAACCCTGCCAATGCTTTTTCAAAATCAGAATCTTGCAATTTTGTTGATTGCTCTTCAACAAAATTCTCATCAATTTGTTTAGACTCAATTTCTTCATTTGAATTTGTCACAGTTTGGTTTTGTTTGTGCTGAACCTTTTGTTGCTCTTGGTTTTGATTTGCATCTTTGAATTTGTTCAGCCCTTTCAATTTTGTGCCACTGCCACCCAAGCCTGCAATTCCATTTTGATTGCCTGCAAGCCCCGAAAGTCCCCAATCGCCACCATTGTTTTTTTGTGGCTGAATTGTTGAAACATCAGGTTTTGATGATTCTTGCAATTTGTTTTCTCGTTTCAATGTCGAACTTGACATTTTTTCTTTTTCTTTTGATGCAAAATAGGCTTTTTCAGAAACTTTTTGCGCACTTCTGATTTGCGACATATATGGTGATTTTGAATTTTTGCTCATCAATTTGTTGCTGGCAACCATGTCAACAATTCGTTGTGATTCACTTTGCTTTTCATCCAACTCTTTTTCAGCAAGTTTTTTTGCAAACAATTTCTTTTCTTTTTCAATTTTGGAATCCCACAGTTGTTTTTCTTCGGCAGTCAATTCTGGCATTTTCAACATTTCTCGGCTCAACCATTTGTTGAGTTTGCACACTGACTTGCCTGTGTTCAATTTGACTCCGTTTGCAACAAATCTTTTGAGTTGTGCAGAAGAATCGACACCTTCCATGACAAATTCAATTTTGTTTGCATTGCAAAATTTTGCAATCATAGAAAGCATTTTTTTCTTTTGTGGAGTTGAATCAAAATAGGAAGCCTCGGCACGAAGTTGTGCAAAGTTGAAATCTGAAAAAATGTCCAATGCGTTGAAATCACTTCCAAAACCATTCACAGCAATTTTGATGCCCATTTTGCGTAGTCTATCAATTCTTTTTTTGCAATCTGAATTGTTGCAATCGTTGACAAGTGATGCCGAATCAAAAGTCATGATTAACTCATTTTTTTTGAACCCATTTTCACGAATTGCATTTTGCAAAATAGCAAAATCGTTTTCATTTTTCAAAAAACGAGTGGTGATTGGCAAGTTGAAAACAACTCCTGAAACATAAGCAGTTTCACGAATCAACTTTTTGTAGATTGCAAGTTCATTCAGTGCAATCAAATTTAATTCATTTATTCTAACGGAATTTTCAGCAATAAAAAAATAGTTGATGACATTCAAACGACCCAAAAACAAATCATTCAAAACTTGAAAAGCATCCACAAAAACGACTTTGTCTTTTTTGCAGTCAACAACCGAACGGAAATAGAAATCAATCGGCCTACGAAATTTTTTCGTTTGTGTTGTTTCGCTCATCTTCCCTCCAACAAAAAGTTGCTTTGACTTTTTAGTTGATTATTCATTATAACATCATATATGATACTTTTCAAGATAATTTTGGCTGATGAATGCAACAAAAAAAAGCGAAAAAATATTTTCGCCTTTTTGGTGCCGCGAATCGGACTCGAACCGACATGATGTTTCCATCGAGGGATTTTAAGTCCCTTGCGTCTGCCTATTTCGCCATCACGGCACAACATGAATATTTTGCCTTATTTTCAGTTTCAAGTCAACAATTTTTGCAATCATTTTGCAATGTTTCAATTTTATGTAGGCATATTGCCTAGTTTTTCTTTTTGCAAACTAATTGCATTGTATCACTTTTTACATATTCTATTTGATGCAGAGATTTTGCGTTGTTTCAATTTTTGCAATCATCTAGCATTGTTTGATTTTTGCAATGATTTTGTCTATATTCCATTTTGTCTATGTTTCATTTTATGCACAAAAAAAAGACACAATATTGTGTCTTCTTCTTTGTGCGTTTTCACGCTTTTGGAGGCACCACCCAGATTTGAACTGGGGGTAAAGGCTTTGCAGGCCCGCGCCTTACCACTTGGCTATGGTGCCACACGCTACACGAATTGACTCAACTCGCCATAGCCTTTACAATATATCAAAAATAATTTCAAATTGCAACCATTTTCAATGACATTTTTTCATTTTGTTTCAGAAATCAAATCTGAAATTGTGAATTTTCCTTCATGCAATGCTTTTCCAACAACCACTGCATAAACATTTGCGTCTTTCAATGCTTTGGCTTCTTTCAAACTGTTGAGTCCACCACTTGCAATCACTTTCATTCCACATGTTTTTTGAAATCTTTCGACTTCGCCAATGTTGATGCCTTGCAAATTTCCTGCACGATTGATGTCGGTGTACAAAATTGTTTTGCAACCCAAATTTTTTGAAATCAATGCCACTTCCATTGGTGTCAAATCTTGTTCTTCATTCCACCCACGAATGGCAACTTTTCCGTTTCTAGAATCACATGCAACAACAATTTTGTCATCGCCATATGTTTTGATTGCTTCGCACAAAAAATCAGGCGACAAAATCGCTGCTGTTCCCAAAACAACTTGGTCGGCTTTCAAAATTTTGAAACAAAAATCAATTTTTTCAAAACTGCGAATTCCTCCTCCCAAAAGCAATGGAATTTTTGTGTTGTCAGCAATTTCTTTCAAAATTGGCAAATTCATTGTGAAGCCATCGGTCACAGCATTCAAATCTACAATGTGAAGTGCATCTGCGCCTTCGCTTTCAAACTTTTTTGCGAGTTCAACAGCAGAACCAATTTCTTTGGCTGTTTCCAAATTGCCATATTCCAAAGTGACTGCTTTTCCGTTGTAAATGTCTATTACAGGAATAATTTTCATATATTCTCCATCACCAATCAGAGTTTTTGTCAAAAAACAATCATGGTGTCATTTCTTCTCATTTGTTACAATATATAATATGCGATTTGTTATAATTTGCTATCGTAAGTGGCAATCTTATATCACTCTTGTAAGCAAAGAATTTGCAAAATTTTCCAAAATTTCAAATTTGTTTACGTATTTATTTATAGCAAAAATTGAGTTGCTTGTAAACTTTTTCGCTTCAATTTTTGCGTTTTCTTTTCCAATGTAGTTTACAACAGAAGTTTCACCAGTGTCAGCATCCAACAAGTCATCAACAACTTGAAATGCTGCGCCCAAGTTTTCTGCATAGATTTCAAGTGCTTGCAATTCGTTTTCATCAATTCCCATTGCGACTGCACCAGAAAGCAATGATGCCTTGAACAAACAACCTGTTTTGAATTTGTTTACATTGTAAAGTGAATTGATGTCTTTTGCACTTCCATTCAAGTCTAGGCATTGTCCTTTGACCATTCCAAAGACGCCTGCATTCAAAGAAATGATTTTTGAAGCACGGAGAATTTTGTCATTTTCGGTTTGATGAATGCACAAATCAAACAACCTTTCATATGCCAAATTCAAAAGCGCATCTCCTGCCAAAACAGCAATGTCTTCACCAAATTTTTTGTGAACTGTTGGTTGTCCTCTTCTTTCGTCATCATTGTCCATTGCAGGCAAATCATCATGAATCAAAGAATAGGTGTGAATCATTTCCATTGAAATGGCAAGGTTGAAAACAATTTCAATTTGCTCTTGATTCAATGGCTTTCCTGTTGCAAATTCAGCCCCCAACTTCACAAGCAAAGGTCGAACTCTTTTTCCACCATTCAAAATGGCATATTGCATTGCTTGTTGTAAAGGTTCAATTTTTCCGATTGTGCTTTCACTGACTGCATTTTTCAATTCAATTTCAAATTGTATTTTAAATTCTTCGTTTGTCATCAGTCTATTTTCAACTCCTCTGTCAAATTGTTGAGTTCATCTGTCAAAATTGAAAGTTTGCCTTTTTGCGTTTTCAAATCAGCAATGCAAGTTTTTGAAAGTTCAATGCCATTTTGAAAAAGTTCAATTGCTTCATCAAGTGTTGCATCATTTTCCAATTTTCGCACAATTTTTTCTAGTTCCAAAAGGTTTTGTTCAAAGTTCTTTTCCATTTTCAATCTCCTACCTCAATTTTTCTCAACAACATCCAACTTTATCTCATCAACAACAGAACAAAATTTGCCATCTTTTCCACGAGTTTCAATTCTGTCTCCAATTTTCAGTTGCTCAACTGTCTGCAATGCTTTTCCATCAACTTTGACTCCAAAATAGCCCCTGCCCAATGTCTTCAAAGGACTGAGTCCATCAAGTTTTGTTGCCATTTGTCGAAAGTTGTTTTCCTTTCTTTCCAAACTTCTTTCTGTCGCAACTTTCAATTTGTCATCAACCGATTTCAATCTCATAAGTTTTGAATTGTAAAAATTTGATGACAAGTTTTGCAACTTTGCTCCAAGCAACTGGGTTTTCATGACTTTGCTTTTCAAATTGTTTTGAACTTGCAAATTTATTCTTTCCATATTTTTGTGAATTGAATCAACAAGGTCAAAAAAATCAAATGCAACCAATTCTCCTCCTGCCGTTGGTGTTGGCGCACGCTTGTCTGCAACAAAGTCGCAAAGTGAAAAATCTGTTTCATGTCCAATCGCAGAAACAATTGGCGTTTTCATTTTGAAAATTGTTCTTGCAAGCGTTTCATCATAGAACGGTGCCAAATCTTCAAGCGAACCTCCACCTCTTGCAATGACAATGACATCATAGCCAAGGCTGTCAACAGCACAAAGTGCTTTCACAATGTCCTTTGATGCACCGTCGCCTTGAACTCTGACATCTTTGACAACAATGTTTATGACAGGGTTTTTTCTTCTCACAGTTGTGACAATGTCACGAATTACTGCACCTGTTTTGCTTGTGATGACCAAAACATTTTGGCAATATTTTGGAATTGGCTTTTTGTGTTCTTCTTTGAACAACCCTTCGGCTTCCAATTTCGCTTTCATTTTTTCAAATTCTAGTGCCAAAAGTCCTTGCCCCAATGGTTTGATTTCGTTTGTCACAAAAGAAAGTTTTCCACCTTTTGCATAAAAATCAACTCCACCTCGCAAAACAACGCTTTCACCATCTTTTGGGTGATAGCCTTTTGAACAATAAAAAAATGAACATGCAATTTGAGAAAACTTGTCTTTCAAAGTGAAATAGGCATGAGGTCCAGATATTTTCCATCCTGAAATTTCACCCACAAGTTCAATGTTTTTGAGTGGACATCTTTCCAGACTCACTTTTATGACTTGATTGAGTTCCGTGACGGAAACATAGTTTGCTTCATTCATATTGTTCTCCAAAAAACAAACGCAATAACTTCACCAAAAATTATTGCGTCAAAATTCAAAATTATACTACTTTACGATTCTTCTTGACGCACTCCAAACAGTGTTTTTCATCAGCATCGCGATTGTCATTGGTCCAACTCCACCAGGAACTGGGGTGATAAATGATGCCTTTTCTTTCACTTCATCAAATTTGACATCGCCAACAACCTTTCCATCAACACGATTGATTCCCACATCAATCACAACTGCACCATCTTTGACCATGTCAGCAGTCACAAAATTTGCTTTGCCAATCGCTGCAACAACAATGTCAGCATTTGCAACTTTTTCTTTCAAGTTTTTTGTTTTGCTGTGGCAAACTGTGACTGTGCAATTTTCACGGAGCAACAATGCAAACATAGGTTTTCCAACAATGTTGCTTCTTCCAATGATGACAGCATCTTTGCCTTGAAGTTCAATGTTTGAAGTTTTCAACAATTCCATGACACCATAAGGCGTGCAAGAAACAAAACCATCTCTGCCAAGCAAAAGTTGTCCGACACTGTTTGCAGAAAAGCCATCTACATCTTTTTCATCAGAAATCAATTTGCAAATCTTTTCTTCATCAAGACCTTTTGGAAGTGGCAACTGCACCAAAATTCCATCAATAGAATCATCATTGTTGAGTTCAATGATTTTGTTTGAAAGTTCTTCTTCTGTGACAGTGTTGTCATAGTAAAATGACAAAGATTTGATTCCAACTTCTTCACAACTTTTGATTTTGTTGCGAACATAGATTTGACTTCCAGCATTGTCACCTGCCAAAATCACTGCCAAACAAGGTTGAACTCCATTTTGTTTCAATTCTTCAACTTGTTTTGCAAGTTGTTGTTTGACATTCATTGAAATTGCTTTTCCATCAATAATTTGAGCGCTCATTTGTTTTCTCCAACATCTTTCATAACTTTTGCCAAAACTCCATTGACAAACTTTCCAGATTTTTCAGTTCCATACATTTTTGAAAGGTTGACTGCCTCATTGATTGAAACAAGTGGTGGAATTTTTGTAAATTTCATTTCATACACTGCAATCATCATTGCAATGAGGTCAGGGCGATAAACACGAGAGAGTGCATATCCACTCAAATGCGACTCAATTTCGCTTTCCAATTCTTGCTTGTGGTTGGCAATTCCAACATAGGTTGAGTTGACATATTTTTTGTCATCTTCATCTAGGTCAAAATTCAACAACAGCAATTCTAATGTATTTTCATTTTTTACATCATAAAAAGAATATTCAAACACAAGTTTGAAAACTGTTTCTCTTGCAATTCTTCTGCTCATATAACTTTTGTAAACTCCATAATTTGATTGATTAAAACTATTCTGGTTTTGGAAAATTGATGCTGACAACTTGCACGTTGACAGAGTGGACAGCATATTTTGTTGAAGACTCAACTACTTCTTTGATTTTTTGTTGCATTTTTGAAACAACATCAGGAACATCGTTTCCAAAAAGCAAATTTACAAAAACATCAATCGTAACTTTGTCAGATGGCAAAATGTAAACATTGACAGCACATGCTTTCAGTCCTTTTTTTTCTCTTTTATCAACACCAATGACTTCAACTGTGTCCATGTCAGCAACGGCATCAAGAACAAGAGCCTTGACAACCTCAGCATAAACGTTCATATTTTTTGATTGATTTGCGACCATAAAAGCCTCCATTTAGCAAATTATAACACACAAAAAACAAAAAAACAATTACATTTGTGGGTGTAAAATGCTGTTTAAAAAATTTCTTTTCAAGCAAAGATACACAATTTTTCAAAACATAGTTGTGTTCAAATTCGATTAACCAAAAATGCGTAGTTCTACGATTCTTTTATAAGTTTTTCACACAGTTTTGCCATAGTTTTTGATACAGTATTTTGACATAGTTTTTGCAACAATTTTATGATATTTTTTGATACAGTATTATGACTTAGTTTTCGGTACAGTTTTTATCATAGGTTTGGCACAGTATTATGACTTAGTTTTCGGCACAGTTTTCCAGTTTTAAATTCTAACAAAATTTTGTTCTGTTTAAAACTGTTTTATAAATAACAAAAGTCACCTTCAAAAGGTGACTTTTTGCATGCCCGTTTTCTAGCACAATCAATATGGCAATATTCTGATGTCGCAAGCATTGAAGTCGGTTTCCTGAACAGCAATATTGCATATTTGCGTGTTTTCAATGTCTGTCAAGGTTTCTTTTGAAACAATTATGCTCAGTTTTGTGTCGGACATTGAAACAACAACATCATCAAAACCTTTTGCCTTTATCAACCCTTCAAGGCTTTGCTCTTTTTCAATTCTCTTTGTCAGGTCAAAAATTCTTTTTTCTGCCTCAGATTTTGCACTTGCAGAAGCGTTTTCTGATTTCAAAATTGTTTGTAGCATCAAAAATTCTTCTTGCCTACTGCTTGTTCTTTCAGTTTTGTATGCTTCAAAAAATGTTTCAACTGTTGTTGATGCACCAACCTGTTGATTTGTTGTTTTCTTGTTTGCCAATGCCCAATTCAAAACGCCAGTGCCAACAAGCAAAGCAACCATAACAGTCAAAACTAACATTTTTTTCCAATTTGCTTTCAAAAACTTCATATCGCATCCTCCACAACCGACTCTATAAAAACTTATTCAATCCAATTTTCAATTATTCTTGAAATTCCTATTTTTTTGTATAAATTGAAATTTTTTCAGATTCAATGTTCAAAAACTTTTCGACAGCATCACAAATTTTGATTTTTACCGAAAGATTGCCTGCACCACTTGCAATGACAACAACGCTTGAAACTTCATTTTTAGAATTTCCATTGACATAGACTTTGACTTCGCCAACGCCATCAATTTGCTTTAAAATTTCTTGCAATTTTTTTTCGCTTTCAGACTGATTGACGACAACAGCATTTTGAGAATAATGAACATTTTTTTTGTTGTTAGCCCCTGTAACACCTGAATAGACCAGCACAGCAACAGCCACAAAAAACACTGCAACAATAAATTCCAAATTCTTTATTGATTTCAAGCGCCTATAAAAATCAGACTCCTTAAATTTTGAAAATTTCTTTTTTTTCCGATTGTCCTGAACAGGCATTTGTGGTTGGTTTCTTCTATCTTCAATTTCCACTCAATTTCCTCCATTCAAAATTTCAATCTGCACCTTTTCTTCTTTGACATCAAAAAGTTTGTTCATTTCAGATTTGATTTTTTGTATATGTATATTCAAATCATCAACTTCAATATTCATTTTTTTCAGTTTTACTTCCACAAAAGCCACTTCAAAATTTTTGCCATGACCTGTGCCTGAAATTGCGACTTCGGTTTCATAGCCCATGCTTGTCAAAATGGCTACGGCTTTTTTTTCATTTTCACGTCGTTGCAAAGCATTTTCATTTTGCAAAAACACTTCATCAACTTCAAATTGACCTGATGAAATTTCAAAGTTGAATCCACTTGAAACGATTTTCGGAATTGGCATAATCACGACTGTGACAACCAACAAAGAAAACACACCTTTAACATATTTGTTGGTTTGTCCATCAGGAATGATGATTTCAAACAAAACTCCCAAGCATGCAATTCCAACAATGCTCAAAATCCAACTTGACATTTTCACCTCCTAAATTCCAAAATTTGCAACCGACATAGTAAGCAACAAATTTGCAAAAAACAAAAAGCCTATGCCTGCTATTGAAGCAATCAAAATGTTTATGCTTGATGAAACATTAGAGAGCAATTCACAAACTTTTTTGTCGCCAATTGGTTCGACAAGAGCAGAAGTAAGTTTTGTGACAAGTCCAAAAACAATCAACCTGAGCATTGGGAAAAACACCACAGCAATCAAAAAAACAACCCCAATGACACCAACTGAATTTTTCAACAAAACCGTTGTTGCAACAACCAAGTCGAACCCATCAGACAAATAGCCACCCAAAATTGGCACATAACTTGAAACAGCAAACTTTGCAACAGAAAAGCCTATGCCATCAACTGTTCCAGCGATGATTCCTTTTGCAGTCAAAAAAGAAATATAAAGTCCAAAAACAACTCCCAGCATCCATTTGCAAATTGAAACAAAAAGTTTTTGCAATTTTGACAATTTGACACTTTCAGAGATGTTTCCGACAACGGCAAAAGTCACTGATGCTGTAAACAACGGAATGATTGCCAAATTGATGAACTCCATAATTCCTGATGTAAAAATTGCCATCAACGGTCGCATCATTGCAAATGAAGATAGGCTTCCAAGCCCCGTGAGCATTGTCAGCAAAATTGGAAACAATGCCTCTGACAAAGTTTTCAAAGATGTCATTGTTGCAACAGCATCTTCGGTGACACCAATGACAGCCGTGAACAAAATCAAAACAATTGATGTGTAACAAACAAAATGAGCAATCTCAATTGTTGCTTTTCTTTTGAATGCAGATGTCAATCCACCAATGACACTTTGCAAAATTGAAATTGTCAAAATTGTCAAAAACAAAGGCAAAAAAGACAAAAAATATGTCCCCAAACTTTCACATGCAATTTTGAAAAAGTTTTGAAACCAATTTTCGCTTTCTCCATCAAAAAGTTTTTTCAGCATCGTTTTGACATTTGAAAAACCAACAGCATCTCTTTGCTCTTGTTGAAGTTCATCAAGAAATTTCTGCAAATCTCCTGTGTCGAGTCCTCCCAAACTTTCGCCCAAAATTTCTTGAAAACTGTCTTTTGCAGAACTGTTGTCAGCAACTGCCACAATGCCAAAGTCAAGTTGAAAAGATAAAAACAAAGATACAATGCAACAAATCAAAACCACAACTTTTTGCACCAACCTTTTGAAGTCGCAAATTTGCAGAGTTTCATTGCTGACTTGTTTGGCACTCTTGTCATCAAATTTGAAAAAATTTGAAAAACAAAACATCTTGCCTTTTAAAAAAAAGTTTCTGTGAAAAATTCTCATTTTCCACCCAACTGCAACAAAGTTGTGACAACTTTGAAAAGTTCTGAAACGATTGACAAACTCATCATAAAAATTGTCAATTTGCCACCCAACTGAATTTTTGAACCAATTGAATTGCAACCTGCATCATCACATATGCTTGCTGAAAACTCTGTCAAATAGCCAATTCCAACAATTTTCAAAACAAGAGCAAACATTTCAGTTGGCAAACCTGCTTTTTTGACAAGGTCATCAAAAACAAGCACAACTCCCGAAAGCGAACTCACCAAATATATGACAATGACAATGCCAGTTCCAATCATTGCAAAAACAGCAAACTCAGGTTTTGCAGTTCGCAACAAACTCACCAACATCACACCAATCAATGCAATTGCAATCACTTTGAAAACCATCAGTATAATGAGAAAATGTTTTTGATGCTGTCAAACAAACCACCCAGCATGTCAAGGAGCATCAAAACAACCAAAATGATTCCTGCAAGCGTAACAAAAGTAGCGATTTCATCCTTATCGCTTTTTTTCAAAATCATTGTTACAATCGCTGTCAAAAAGCCAACGCCTGCAATCTTCAAAATCACTCCTATATCCATTTTCCCCCTCCTACAATAGAATCAGTAGCAAAGCAAACCCCAAAATTATGCACAACTTGAAATACATGTCTCCAAGCCGTTTTGCTTCTTCCCCTGTCTTTTTTTCAACCTCCTGAAATTTTTTTTCGGCAACTTCAATTTCGGCAAGTTGCTCTTTTTTTGCAACTTTCCCCAACGATTTCAAAAATGAATCAATCATTTCTTTTTCCTTTTTTGACAGTTGAGGAAGCCCTTCTTTTTTCAATTTTATTTTGTTGGCAATTTTTGATTTTTGATTGTTCAAAAAGCCATTGCTTTTTTCAACTTGTTTTTTTTCAATTCCAAGTTCCATTTTTTGCCAAAAGTTTAGCAAATAGGTTGCAAATTCGCCTTTGTTTTCACTTTCAAACTCACCGACAATTTCATTCAAAGGTCTTTTCAAAAAACTGATTGATGTTTTCATTTGCGAACAAAAATGAGCAACATCTTCAAAAATTTTGTGTCTTTCTCGAAAATGGATTCTGACTGCAAAAGCAAGCATAATTGCACCAATGAAAAATGCAATTCCACTAAGTAGTTTCAGCATAGTCCACTTCCACAATTTCGCCCATTGGGTTTTGTCCCAAACGAACAATCAAGTCAAAAACTTCTTTCAATTTTGAAAAGTTTTTTTCATGTTTTATTTTTTCAATTGAGCCAGCATGAATTGATGCACAAACATTCACTCCACTTCTCACAATGTCATTGAGCGATTCGACTTCTTGAATTGAAAAAATTTCATCAGTAACGATGAGTTTTGGGTTCATTGCACGAATTGCATTTTGATAGCCAATGTTTTTGTCAACTCCTGACAAAACATCGCAATCGCCAACATCAAAAGATGGACAACCGTCAACAACACCTGCAAGTTCAAATCTTTCGTCCAAAATCAATGTTTCAATTTCTTTGCTTTTCAAACGAGCATAGTCACGCAGTAGTGTTGTCTTGCCTGAAAAAGGAGGCGAAGCAATCAAAACATTTGATGCACCAACTTCATTTGCTAGATTCAAAAGTTTTTTTGCAACGCCTTTGATTTCATGTGGAATTCTGATGCACAAAAAATTTATGTTTTTCATTGTAATCAAATTTTTCCCATCTGAAACTCCCTCACCAGAAACTCCAATTCTTACTCCTCCATCAAATCTTAAAAACCCACTCGCAAGTTCTTCTTCAAAAGCATAAACGGAATTTTTGCATGCTGTTGACAAAATTTCTTCCACATTTTTTTTTGATGCAACAACCATATTGCCTGAATCATATTTCAAAACATATTTTTGATTTTTTGCAAAAAAAACTATTGGCCTAGAAACTCTAATGCGAATTTCAGTCAAATCTTCCAATTTCACCCTTGCTTGAAGTGGTAAAAAAATTGATTGAGGCAACAATGTTTTCAACATATTTGAATATATGAAAAAACGCCCTGCAAAAATTTGCAGAGCGTCAAAAGTTGTCATTTTTCAACAATAAAAGTGTTATTTGCCTACACGTGACATATATTCACCTGTTCTTGTGTCAACACGAATGACTTCGCCTTCACTTACAAACATAGGAACTTGAATTTCATATCCTGTTTCAAGAGTTGCTGGTTTTGTTGCGTTTGTTGCAGTGTTTCCAACAGCACCTGGGTCGCATTTTGTGATGAGCAATTCAACAAAGTTTGGTGCTTCAACAGAGAATGGTGCACCATTGAAAAATTTGATTGTAACATTCATGTTTTCTTTGACAAAGTTCAATGCTTCTTCAACTTGTGAATAGTTCAAAGGAATTTGTTCATATGTGTCAGCATCCATAAAGTAATAGAGTTCTCCATCTGAATAGAGATATTCCATGTCTTTTCTTTCAATGTGAGCAAGTTCAAACTTTTCTGTTGGGTTGAAAGTTTTTTCCAAAACTGCTCCTGTCATAACATTTTTGATTTTTGTGCGAACAAATGCTGCACCCTTTCCTGGTTTTACGTGTTGGAAATCGGTGACAACCCAAACTCCTGTTTCAGATTGAAATGTAACGCCTTTTCTGATGTCTCCTGCTTGAATTTGTGCCATATTGGTATTTTTGCCTGACGGCAAACCCTCCTGTAAAAAATTTTCTTTTGGTCTTTGCGCTTCTGCCCAAAGACATTTTTTAGACTAAAAAATAATACAATATTTATTTCAACATGTCAAACAAGATTAAACAATAATCAAATCTCTTGTTTGGTTTGAAACTGGTTTGTCTTCGCCAATGACAATCATGTCTTCAATGCGAACACCACCAAGCCCTTCAACATAAATTCCAGGTTCAATCGTGACAACCATTGATTTTGCAAGAATTTGGTCTGTGCTTCTGTTCAAAAATGGGTCTTCGTGAATTTCTTTTCCAACTCCGTGACCAGTGCCATGAACAAAATTCAAACCATAACCAGCCTTTTCAATTGAATTTCTGCAAATTCTGTCAACTTCAACACATTCAACTCCATCTTTTGCAGACATCAAGCCAAGTTGTTGTGAAATTTTGACTGCCTCATAAATTTCAATCATTTTTTGATTTGGCTGACCATATGCAAAAGTTCTTGTAAAGTCTGAACAGTAGCCATCAACAATGACACCCATATCAACAGTCACCATGTCACCTTTTTGCAATTTTCTTTCACCAGGAACATGATGAGGTTCTGCACCATTTTCACCAAATGCAACAATGGTTGGAAATGACACATCATCAGCGCCTTTTTCTTTGAAAACCTTGAAAATGAAATCACTGACTTCAATTTCAGTTTGTCCACCTTTGACATGATTCAAAAGCATTTCATAGGTTTCATCGACAATTTTTGCTCCAATTTTGATTTTTTCAATTTCAAAATCTTTTTTCAGCATAAAATCATTATTTTGCATATTCAACACTTCTCACTTCTCTTATTACGCTAACTTTGATTTGTCCAGGATATTCAAGTTCACTTTCAAGTTTTCCTGCAATGTCTTTTGCAAGGAACAATGTAGCATTGTCATTCACCCTTTCAGGTTTGACCATGACTCGAATTTCTCTGCCTGCTTGAATTGCAAAAGATTGTTCAACACCATCAAAAGAATTAGCAATTTTTTCAAGACTTTCAATGCGTTTGACATAGTTTTCAAGCGATTCTCGTCTTGCACCAGGTCTTGCACTTGAAATTGCATCTGCTGCTTGAACCAAAATTGCTTCAACTGTTTCTGCTTCGATGTCACCATGGTGAGCAGCGATTGCATGAACAACAGCAGGTGATTCTTTATATTTTTTGACAATGTCAACACCAATTTGAACGTGCGTGCCTTCAACTTCGTGGTCGATTGCTTTTCCGATGTCGTGCAACAAACCTGCACGTTTTGCAACTTTGACATCAACTCCAAGTTCTGATGCCATCATTGCTGACAAATAGGCAACTTCAAGAGAGTGTTTCAAAACATTTTGTCCATAACTTGTTCTATATTTCAAACGACCAAGAATTTTTACCAATTCAGGGTGGAGTCCATGAACATTTGCTTCAAAAACGGCTTCATCACCTGCTTCTTTGATTGATTGGTCAACTTCTTTTTTGACACGGTCAACCATTTCTTCAATTCTTGCTGGGTGAATTCTTCCATCAGCAACAAGTCTTTCGACTGTGAGTCTTGCAACTTCCCTGCGAATTGGGTCAAAACTTGACAATGTGACGACTTCTGGGGTGTCATCTATAATGAGGTCAACACCTGTTGAACTTTCTATTGCACGAATGTTTCTTCCAACACGACCAATCAAACGACCTTTCATGTCGTCACTTGGAAGTTCCACAACTGAAACAGTTGTTTCGGAAGCGTGGTCAGCGGCACATCTTTGAATTGCAAGAGAAATGATTTCTTTTGCTTTCTTTTCTGCATGTTCTTTGGCATCTGCTTCGATTTCTTTTGCTTCTGTTGCTGAATCTCTGCGAACACTTTCCAAAATTGCATCTTTCAATGCAGATGCTGCTTCTTCACGTGTGAGTCCTGCCACTCTTTCCAATTCTTTTTGCATAACTTCTTGTTGATTTGAAAGTTCATCTTCAATGGCTTTCAATTTCAATTTGGTTTGCTCAATTTGTTTTACAGAATTTTCAAGGTCATTTTGTTTACGTTCAAAAGTTTCCTCTTTTTTGTCCAAAGAATTTTCTTTTTGAACCAAACGATTTTCCGTTCTTTGCCACTCTTGGCGTCTTTCTCTTGTTTCTTTGTCGAATTCAGAACGCATTTTTTGTTGTTGTTCTTTGGCTTCGAGCATGCCTTCTTTTCTGATACTTTTTGCTTCTAAATTTGCTTCTTCAATAATTCTTGCTGCTTCCCTTTTTGCCAAGCCTGTTTTGTTTTGTGAATATAATCTATATCCAAACAGCCCAATAAGTGCTCCAACAATGAAAGTAGAAATGGCTATTCCTGCGATTCCACCAGGACTAACTGCAGCAAGCAAGTTTGTGATACTGCTTGTCAAGCTAGTTTCCTCCAATTTATATAATCAAAGTCTATGTTCTTCATTACTTTGTCAAATCTAGTATATAACAATGACGTTCTTCAAGTCAATGACAAATGAAAAAATAATCAATGTTACTAAACTTTTTTTTGCAATACAAATCAACTATTTGCAAAAATTTTCCAATACAAATCAAGTATTTCCAAAAAAACAATTTTTAATTTCTCAAAAACAAATTGATGCAATCATAATATTTTTCATTTGTTTTTTAGCATTTCCTTGAAAAATTGGGAATTTTATGTAC
>CAYPVP010000033.1:0-15747 GCA_964414205.1 uncultured Bacteroidaceae bacterium
TTTTGTCAATTACAGACATTTATACACGACAAAGGTGTAAGGCATTTGTCTTTTGGAGGTAGTGTGAGTTCAAGTGGAAAAAGAACTTTGATAATATCCATCGTGTTGGTGCTGATTGTCATTGCAGCGATTTTGGCAACCACTCTGACAGCCATTCCTGAAATTGCTTTTGATGGAAATGAATCCAGTTTGGTTCAACTGATGAAAGATGGCAAAGTCACAAAAATTTTTGTGGAAGGCAACTACAAAGTCAAAATTGACTATGAAGGTGGAGCAAAAAATGGCGTTGATGCTTTTGCTCACATTGATTCACGAGCAAAATTTTTGGAAGTTTACAACGCAATCTATGGAAACGAAGTTTCTGCAAAAAAACCACAACTTGTCTACAATGACCCAAGCACATCAGGCACAATTCTTTCAATGATTGTTCCAATGATTTCATTCATTTTGCTGATTGTGTTTTTTGTCATGATGTTCAAGCAAGCAAATGGTGCAAACTCAAAAGCAATGAACTTTGGCAAAACAAAGGCAAATGTTGCCGACAATGTCAAAGTCAGATTTTCTGATGTTGCAGGTGCAGAAGAAGAAAAAGAAGAACTCAAAGAAATTGTTGATTTCTTGAAAGACAACCAAAAATTCAGAGATATTGGAGCAAGAGTTCCAAAGGGAGTTTTGCTTGTCGGACCTCCTGGAACAGGAAAAACTTTGTTTGCAAAAGCAGTTGCAGGCGAGGCAAATGTTCCGTTCTTCTCAATTTCGGGTTCTGATTTTGTTGAAATGTTTGTTGGTGTTGGTGCATCTCGTGTTCGTGACCTTTTCGACCAAGCAAAAAAGAATATGCCATGCATTGTTTTCATTGATGAAATCGATGCTGTCGGAAGACAAAGAGGCGCTGGTCTTGGTGGTGGAAACGACGAAAGAGAACAAACCCTCAACCAACTTTTGGTTCAAATGGACGGCTTTGAAGGTCGTGACAGCATCATTGTCATGGCAGCCACAAACCGTGCTGACATTCTTGACCCTGCACTTTTGAGACCAGGCAGATTTGATAGACAAATCTATGTCAACCCTCCTGATGTCAAAGGCAGAGAAGCAATTTTCAAAGTCCATTCAAGAAACAAACCACTTGCTCCTGATGTCAATTTCAAGAGCCTTGCAAGACTGACAGCAGGCTTTACAGGTGCAGACATTGAAAACCTTGTCAACGAAGCAGCCATTTTGGCAGTTCGTGACAACAGAAAAGTTATCAACACAAAAGATATTGCAGAAGCCGTAAACAAAGTCATTGCTGGCCCTGCAAAGAAATCTAGACTTGTCACCGAAACCGACAAGAGAATCACTGCATATCATGAATCAGGCCACGCCATTGTTGCAAGAATGATGAAAAACTGTGATGAAGTTCATGAAGTTTCAATCATACCTCGTGGAATGGCAGCAGGCTATACAATCACTTTGCCTGAAAATGATGACAACCATGTCACTTTCAACAAACTCAATGACACCATTGCAATGATGCTTGCAGGTCGTGCAGCCGAAGAAATTGTCATTCACGACATTTCAACAGGTGCATCAAACGACATTCAAAGAGCATCAGGACTTGCAAGAAAAATGGTCACAGAATGGGGCATGTCAAAGAAACTTGGACACATGTATCTTGGCTCATCAGGTGAAGTTTTCATCGGCAGAGACTATCAATCACAACTTGGATATAGTGATGAAGTTGCAGCCGAAATTGATGCTGAAATCAAAGACATTTTGGAAACAAACTATGCTCGTGCAATCGAAATTTTGAAAGCAAACAGACGAGTTTTGGACGACATGGTCAAAGTTTTGTATGCAAAAGAAACAATCTATGCACACGAAGTCGACATGTTGTTTGATGGCTCATCGGTTGATTCAATCATCAAACTTGAAAATGAAGATGCAGGCACAAGTTTGAAATTCTATGAAGAACGAGAAAAACAGCACAACCTTGAAAAGGAACAACTTGCCAAGGCTGAACTGAAAAAAGCCGAAGAAACTGTTGCCGACAGCAAAGTTGAAAAAGCCGAAAATTCTGACAATGCTCAAAAGGCAGAACAAGCAAAAAAGACAGCAAACAGCAAAATCAAAGAAACCGAGCCAAAAGCAATAGATGGCGAAATTGTCGAAAAAGACAATGAAGGAAAAATTGATGACTAAAAAGGACCGAGAGTTTTTGAAAGCAGATTTGCAAGCAGCACTTGATCGTGACCCAGCAGCAACAAGTGCTTGGCTTGTCAAGCATACATATGATGGCTACAAAGCAATCAAAGCCTATCGCATAGCACACAACTTCTATTTGAAAGGCTACAAAACCCTTGCAAGAATCATCAGTCAACGCTCAAAAAGAAAAACAGGCATCGAAATTCACCCTGGCGCAACCATCGGAAAAGGACTTTTTATTGACCATGGTGTTGGAATTGTGATTGGTGAAACAACCGAAATTGGAGACAGTTGCACATTGTTTCAAGGTGTGACACTTGGAGGAACGGGAAAAGACACCGGGAAACGCCACCCAACCATTCAAAACAATGTCATGATTTCAGCAGGTGCAAAAGTTCTTGGACCATTGACGATTGGAGAATGTTCCAAAATTGGTGCAGGAAGTGTGGTTTTGAAATCTGTTCCACCACATTGCACAGTTGTTGGAATTCCGGGAAGAATTGTCAAACAGCATGGAGAAAAAATTGATGATATGAATCAAAACAAACTCCCTGACCCAGTGCTTGAAGAGTTCAGACGCATCAACGAAAGATTGTGCCAACTTGAAAAGAAAGAAGGAATAAAGACAGAACACTGCCCTTGCCTTGATGAAAAAGCACCAATAGACTGATTGAACAAAAAACCAAAACTAAAAGCAAAAGCAAACCTGAATACCTTGCAACCAAGGAACAAAGTTCCCAAGGAAAAAAGGAAACAAGGAAATAAGGAAACAAGGAAATAAAAAAAAGGAGAACCACAAGTTCTCCTTTTTCAATATATTATAATTTGACCACAAAAAAAGGCAACAAAAACAAAATGCCAAAAAACCAGAGCAATATACTCAACAAGACCACAGAAAAAACCAAACTAAAATAAAGATATAACGAAAAACCAAAACAAAAAAAAGGAGAACTTGTGGTTCTCCTTTTTGTATTCTAAAAATCAAGTCGCAAACCAATCTCAAAACAAGTTCCAAAAAAATTTAAAAAAGAAAAAATCTTAAAAATTTTTCAAAACAAGGCACAAAACGATTCTCAAACCAATACACAAATCAAGTTACAAACCAAGTAGTAAAACAACTCTCAAAACAAAGCACAAAAAATCTTAAATAACAATCAAACCAATTCTAAAATCAAGTTACAAACCAAGTAGTAAAACAAATTTCAAATAAATCACAAAAAACTAAATTGGAGGCAAATGTGTTTTCGGTGTGCCTAAATGAATTTTGAGCCACCATCTTGAAACTTTATCATCACGACTTTGCCATGAATTGAAGATTTTGGAAACGCACCTGCTGTGCGAGAATCGGATGAGTGGTTTCGGTTGTCACCCATGCAGAAGTAGTGTCCTGCTTGCACGGTGATTTCAGTCATGTTTGTTGCAGAATTCATTGGTTCGTTGATATAGGTTTCATTTTGCAATTCGCCATTCAAAAAAAGTTTTCCATCAACAATTTTGATTTTGTCACCCTCAACAGCAATGACACGCTTTATCAAAGTTTTTTCAAAAACCGTGCTGTACAAAACAACAATGTCACCACGATTGAGTTTTGCATTTTTCAAAATGACAACTTTGTCACCGTCTGTTGCATCGTTCATGACTCCACCATTGAGAGTTGGCAACATGGAATCGCCATCAACTGTGAAAGTTTTGAACATGAAATAGCGAACCAAAATTGCAGAAGTCAAAGCCAAAATGACAACGAGCATAAAAATGGCAACTCCAACAATAATTCTCTTTTGCTTGTTTTTTTTCACCAAATCAGCAGAAAGTTGGTCAAAATCGTTGGTTTCCGTTTCGCCAAAAGGGTTGCCTGAGTTTTGAGCATCATTTTGAGCATTGTTTTCTACAAAAAGATTGCTGTTGGCATTGTTTTTTTTGTTGGCATATTTTTTTCGCATTTTACACCCAAAGAACGTTGTTCAGCAAAACACCATTGAAATTGAGAAAAACCAATTTTTCAACATGGTCAAAGCGTTGCAAACCAAAGTTATCTTTTGTCTTAAAATCGGATGCAGACAAACAAATTCGTTGCCAAATTTCTCCACCTTTCAAATGAACAGTGGTGAAGAAAGAATGACGGTCTTTGAAACTACGCATTGAAATTGTGACATCTCGTTCTGTTTTAGAATATAGGTCAAGACATAATAATATGTCATTTTGAGCAGAAAAAGCAGATTTTCCAAGTTTATAGGTTATCAAATCGCCAAATTTGACAGTGATTCCCAAAATGTCGTTTGCCCCAGTGTGCAATTCAAGAACGTTTTCATCAAGCACCAATGATGTGTTTTCAGCAGAGAAAGTCGACAAGCCCATTGAGTTGTTGTAGACAATGCGAGACGGTTGTGTTTTTGAAAGCAAGTTGCAAGTGAGATTGAACTCACTTGGAAAAGCACATGACACAGGTGTTGAAACAATGATGCCGTTTTCAAGTTGGCAGTTGGCAAAAGCAAAAACTGGATTTGAAAAATCATACAAATTGATTTTGTAGATGTTGTCGCCTGTGTTTGGGTCAGCATAAGAAGTTTTGGCAAAAATCCAATCTCTACATGCAGCAATGCTTGTGTCAAGAGCAAAATAGACGGAGCAATCAGCAAAAGATGAAGCGTTTTTCAATCGCAAACATAAATCGCCGTTTATGTTTTCAAATGTCATTTCAGGTTGAACAATTTCAACATGAGAAGAAGTCTGATTGTCCAAAAATTCTTTCAGCCACACAATCGAACTGTTGTAGATGTCAGAAGTCAGTTGAAGATTGGTTCGAGGGCTGATTGCAAGAGCCTTGTGCTTGATTTGTGCAAATTTTAGAATGTCGTTTGCACGGTCAACATCACAAAAAGCGTTGTTTGAAGAAGTCAGTTGATAGATTGGACAAGTCACCAAACGAGCGTATGATTCTGCACCAACACCAGCCATCCAAACCTGGTGTTTTTCATCAGGAACAACTTTTTTTGCACTTGAAAACTTTTGAGAACCCTCCAAAAAAGAGTAGCCTCCACCCATGACAGGAATTGCAGTTTTCAATCTGCCATCAATTCCAGCCAAAAGCCATGTCAGTTGAGCGCCTTCTCCAAAACCCAAAACGCAAATTCTTTGATTGTCAGCAGTCAACACATCATCAACCAACGAAAGTGCACGGCGACAAATTTTTGCCCATTGAAAGCGAGGAGTTTCCCTTGCACTTTCACCCATAAACATCATGTCGTTTTTTGCAAATTGAGCATTGGCATAGTCCAAAGATTTTGGAAAGGTGGTGTGCAAGTCTTCTTGTGAAAAAAGGTTTGCATAGTCAACAAACAAAGTTGTGTAGCCAAGAGCGACAAGTTTTTTCAAAACTTCATTGGTTTGTTCAAATTGCAAAATAGCAGGCAACACCATGATGACAGGGTGTTTTTCTTTCCAGTTTTTGTTGACCAAACAATGGCACAAAACCCTAACTTTGCCGTCTGCGACTGTTTCAGAAGTGAAAAAATATTTTGTAATCAAAACATCATCTTCAACGGTGGAAGAAACCAAAGATGCCTCCAAAGGCTCTTTGACAGGGTTGAACCCCTCCCACATTTGAGTTGGTGTCATAAATTTATAATCCATAAAAAAGATTATACAATGAAAAAAAAGCAAAGTAAAGCATAAAACAATTTTGGAAATTTTGGCAGTGAAAAACTGAACAATGAAATTGTTCAATCAGCATTTTTGAGAACTGAACAGCACGAAACAGCCACAACCTAAATCTAGAAAAAAATCCCAAACCAGTCACAAAAAGCCATAAAAACACCCAAAGAGCAATCAAGCAAACAACGAAATAACGAAGCAAACAAGCAAGCAAACGAACAACCATGCAATCACAAATTTTAAACAATCGCTTGAATGAA
The DNA here is from genome assembly GCA_964414205.1 of uncultured Bacteroidaceae bacterium. Taxonomy (GTDB): domain Bacteria; phylum Bacillota; class Clostridia; order Christensenellales; family CAG-917; genus STD2-102. Next base: position 6,096 of record CAYPVP010000033.1, read on the forward strand.
CTCCCAAACCATTCACAAAAACCACAAAAAGCCACAACCCAAATCTAAAAAGAACTCCCAAACCTGTCACAAAAAGCCACAAAAATTAAATAATTTTGAATTCAATCAACAGTGTCAAAATTGACATGACAAAAGTGTAGAACGCAAAAGGCAAAAATGAATGTTTTTTGACAATGTTTTTGAACAAAACCAAAGCGAAAATCCCTGACAAAAAAGCAACAAAAACTCCCAAACAGCAAGGTCCAATTTCTTGTTGTGCAAGCATTGAAGATTGTGTCATTTCAACTGATTCCAAAATCAGCGAACCGATGATGATTGGAATTGACAGCAAAAATGAAAAATTGAAAGCCGTTTCTTTTTCAACGCCACAAAGCATCAAAGCAGTCATTGTTGAGCCACTTCTTGAAAGCCCTGGCAAAACAGCAATTCCTTGCAAAACGCCAGTTAAAGTCGCGTTTTTGACATCTAAACACCTGTTTTGGTTGTTTGCAAAGATTTTGGTGAGTGTCAAAAGAAAGCAAGTTGCCATGAAACCGAGTGCAAGAAAAGAACCATTCAAAACATCAGGTGCAAACTTTTTGAACAGCAAAGCAATGCAAACTGTCGGAATTGTTGCCACCACAAGATAGCCCATAGTTTTTGAAAAAGGGTGTTTGATGAGTTCCCAAATTTGCTTTCTGAAAACCACAAACACACTCAACAAACTTCCTGCATGCAAAAGCACATTGAAAAACAGTGATGTTTCAACATTCAAAAGCCTCTCAAAAAAAATCAAATGACCACTTGATGAAACAGGCAAAAATTCAGTTAGACCTTGGGTTAGCCCAAGAAGAAATGCGTTTAAAAAATTCATGGCTCAATTTTCTTTACTAAAACAATTTATTTTTGTATAATAAACTATGTTTGCAATGTTGAAAATATGAAACAGGCAAACACAATCACAAAACAAAACTGGCGAAATTCAAAATTCGCAAAAGAGGCTATAATGAAACTAGGTGTTGTGGGACTTCCAAACGTTGGAAAAAGCACATTGTTCAATGCAATCACAAAAGCAGGCGCACAAGCAGCCAACTATCCTTTCTGCACAATCGAACCAAATGTTGGAGTTGTTGCAGTTCCTGATGAAAGACTTGACAACCTTGCAAAACTCTACAACAGCAAAAAAATCACTCCAACAAGTTTGGAATTTGTTGACATTGCAGGGCTTGTCAGAGGTGCATCAAAAGGCGAAGGACTTGGCAACAAATTTTTGTCGCACATTCGAGAAGTTGATGCCATTGTTCATGTTGTCAGATGTTTTGAAGATGAAAACATAACGCACGTTGACGGAAGCATTGACCCAGTTCGTGACATTGAAACAATCAATCTAGAACTCATTTTTGCCGACATGGAAACTTTGGAAAGAAGAATTGCCAAGGCTCAAACAATGCTCAAAGCCGACAAAAAATATCAAATCGAACTTGATTGGCTCAACAGACTCTATGCCCAACTTGAAAGTGGAAAGCCAATTCGCACACTTGAAATGGACGACGATTTCAAAGCATATGTCAAGACATTGTTTTTGCTCACCACAAAGCCAGTTATCTACGCATCAAACGTTGCCGAAGATGAAGCAATGCAAGAAAATGACTTTGTCAAAAAAGTCAGAGAAATTGCCAAAGCCGAAAAAAGTGGAGTCATTGTTTTGTCTGCCAAACTTGAAGAAGACTTGGCATCGCTCGCCGATGATGAAAAAACAATGTTTATGGAAGAACTTGGCTTGTCAACAAGTGGTCTTGACCAACTCATCACTGCATGCTATGACTTGCTTGGACTCATAAGTTATTTGACAGCAGGAGAAAAAGAAACAAGAGCATGGACGATTGAAAAAGGCACAAAAGCCCCACAAGCAGCAGGAAAAATTCACAGCGATTTTGAGCGTGGTTTCATTCGTGCTGAAATTGTCGACTATGCAACGTTGATGGAATGTGGCAGTTTTGCCGTCGCCAAAGAAAAGGGCAAAGTTCGCTCCGAAGGCAAAGAATACATTATGCAAGACAATGATGTTGTTTTGTTCAGAATAAATGTTTAAAAAAAGTAATAAACAAAGGTCTGCCCACCGAAGGTGCGATGAGATAACAAAAGAAGAAGTGAAAGAATGTTTGATGACAAGGAGAAAACATGTTTGAAAATGAAATTGTAGAAAAATTGGAAATAGATGGTTTTGAAAACGGAGAGTTGATTTCCATGTTGGAAGTGCCAAAAGACACAACCAATGGAGATTTGGCTTTGCCATGTTTTCGCTTTGCAAAAGCACTCCGAAAAGCACCACAAATGATTGCAAACGATTTGAAACAAAAGTTTGATGCTTGTGCATTTTTGGAAAGTGTTGAAGCAATCGGTGGCTATCTAAACTTCAAATTTGACCGAAAAGCCGTTGCCAAAAACTTGATTGATGTGGCAAACAAAGCAGGTGACTATGGCAAGCAAGAAGTCGGAAATGGCAAAACTGTTTGCATAGACTACTCCTCAGTCAACATTGCAAAGCCATTCCACATTGGACATCTTTCGACCACTGTCATTGGTGGTGCATTGTATCGCATATTTGAAAAACTCGGCTACAAAGTTGTTGGAATAAACCACCTTGGTGATTGGGGAACTCAATTTGGAAAACTCATTGTTGCCTACAAGTTGTGGGGAAGCAAACAAGAAGTTGAAAAAGATGGAGTCATGGCTCTCAACAAAATCTATGTGCAATATCACAAAGTTGCAGAAGAAAAGCCTGAACTAGATGATGAAGCAAGAGCATGGTTCAAAAAGATTGAAGATGGCGACCAAGAGGCATTGCAACTTTTCCACTGGTTCAAAGAAATCACATTGACAGAAGTTGGCAAAATTTATGACAGGCTGAAAATCAAATTTGACAGTTACAACGGAGAAAGTTTCTACAACGACAAAATGCAACCTGTTTTGGACATACTTCAAGAAAAGGGTTTGCTTGTTGAAGACAACGGAGCAAAAATAGTCAAACTTGACGACTATGACATGCCTCCATGCTTGCTTGTCAAAGCAGATGGCGCAACACTCTATGCAACTCGTGACCTTGCTGCTGCCTACTATCGCCGTGACACCTACGATTTTGACAAGTGTTTTTATGTTGTTGCCTATCAACAAAATTTGCACTTCAAACAAATTTTCAAGGTTTTGGAACTCATGGACTTTGAAAAGGCAAAAGACATGGAACACATCAATTTTGGCATGGTATCACTTGAAGATGGTGCAATGTCAACACGTGGTGGCAGAGTTGTTTGGCTAAAAGATGTTTTGAATCAGGCTGTTGAAAAAGCAAGCGCAATCATCAAAGACAAGCGCCCTGACTTTGACAAAGCCGATGAAGTTGCCAACAGTGTTGGTGTTGGTGCTGTTGTGTTCTCTGCTCTTTGGAACAACCGTATCAAAGACATTGTGTTCAGTTTTGACAAAGTTCTCAATTTTGATGGCGAAACTGCACCTTATGTTCAATATACACACGCGCGTTGCTGTTCGCTTTTGAGAAAAGGTGGACAACCTAATTTTGAAAACCTTGATTTCTCGGCAATTTCAAGTGATGAGGGCTATGATGTTGTCAAGGCTGTTTTGAACTTTGAAAATGTCATCAACCAATCTGCTGAAACAAGAGAACCTTGTGTCATTTCTCGATACATTGTTGACCTTGCAGGCAAATTCAATCGTTTCTACATTGATCACAAAATTGCAAAGGCAGAAGAAAACGAAAAAGATGCTCGGCTTTTGCTTGTGCAAACAGTCAAAAACACGCTCGAAATTGGACTCGCCTTGCTAGGAATCGACGCTCCAACCGAAATGTAAAATAAAACGCCCCTTTTGAGGCAAAAGTGGCTTGGCGGGAAAACCCAAGGGACATTTTCCGAGTTGTCCCTTGACTTCAAAACTCCGCAACCCCTAAAACTTTTTTGCGAACATAGTTTGCCCCTTGTCTAAGGGGCAAAATGCTGAATTGTAAACGCAATAAGGATATACAGAAAAATAGAAAAATGTTTAATGTGATCTTGGACTTGCAGTCGGCTGAACTGGTGTCGTTCACGCACAACTTTAAATCGGCAAGCACAACGACACCCCACGCACCGTATTTTTTACGGAAAAGTAAAAAACGAACGGAAAACAAAAAAACGAACAAACGAAAAATTAAAAACAAACAACGAAAGATTGAAAGATAGAAATATAAAAAAAGAAACGGAAAAATAAAAACAAGTAGCATAACTGAAAAGAACAACGAAAGACGGAAAAAATGATTGTGAAAAAAATTTAGCACTCAAAACAGTGTTTCGATGTCAACAAGTTGATGAAAATTGAATTTGAATCAGCAAAGTTGGCAAAAATTGTTGTAAAACTGGCATATGTTGTGGACGGCATTCAATTTTGCCCACAACTGTGACTGCATTGCCATCACCAAACAAAATGGTTGACAGCAAATTATATTTAAATTATAATATCAAAGCATTATATTATTATAAAATCAATAATTGGAGGACAAAAAAGTGAAAAGAACATACCAACCAAAGAAACTCCACAGAAATTCAAAACACGGTTTCTTAAAAAGAATGTCAACAAAAAGCGGACAAAGAGTTCTTGCAAATCGTAGAGCAAAAGGCAGACAAAAGTTGTCAGCATAGTTTGTGAACGGAGAATCATTGCCTTATGCAAAAGCAGTATCGATTGAAATCTAATGGCTCTTTTCGTTTTTTATATCGAAAAGGAACAAGCGCAGGAAACAAAAGTTTGGTGCTGCTTTATGCAAAGTCAACAAGAGGAATGAAGATTGGGCTTTCTGTCAGCAAGCATGTTGGAAATGCTGTCACTCGCAACCATGTCAAAAGGTTGTTGCGTGAAAATTTGCGACATATGATTGATGAAAACAAAATCGACCAAGGCTACACCTATGTGTTGATTGCAAAGCCTGATTTGGCAGAAAAAAATTATGAATCGGTGGGCGCATCTCTTGTAGATGTCTTCAAGCGTGCCGAAAAATTGAAGTATTGATGAAACAAGTGGTGCAATTTTTGCTTAGAATATACAAAATTATGCTGTCGCCATTCATTGGAAGACAGTGCATCTATGTTCCAACTTGTTCAATGTATATGTATGATGCAGTTGAACGCTATGGTGCTGTTGTCGGAACGGCAATGGGCATCAAAAGAGTGTTTCGTTGCACACCTTTTCACAGGGGAGGTTTTGACCCAGTCCCTGAAAACTATCGAGGTAAAATCAGATGGCTAATATGACTCGCCGTAGAACGAAAGTCTTGTTGTCGCTTGTAGGTTTGCTTTTGCTTGTTTGTGCAATTGCATTTGCAGGTTGCAACTCTGGCAACAACGTCGTCAATTTGGGTGGCAGTGGTGCTCCAACAGAGCCTACTCACTTCATTGCAAAATTTCTTGTCATTCTCAATGACGGAATTGGCAATTTTGGTTGGACTGTTGTTGTTTTCACCATCATTTTGAAACTCATTTTGTCGCCACTTGACATTTGGCAAAAATTTGTTGCAAGAAAAAATGCAAAAATCATGCGTCGAATGAAACCACAACTTGACAAACTTGCCGACAAGTGTGGCGATGACAAACAACGCTATCAACAAGAGCAAATGGCTCTGATGAAAAAAGAAAAATATTCAACATTTGGTTCTTGCTTGCCAATGATAATCACAATGGTCGTATTCTTTGTGGTTTTTGCAGGGTTCAACCAAATGGTTTCGTTTCAAAATGCCAAGGTCTACACCGATGCAAGAACAAACTTCTCAAAGGTCTACACCGAACAAGCAATTTTTGAAAACTATACAACTTTGAAAAACGAAGCAAATTGGACAGTTGATGAAAACAACACCTATGCAACCATTTTCAAAGCAGACAACGGCTACAAATTTGAATTCAACAAAAAATATGACGATATGTCAGTTGGCGAAAAAGCAGTTGCTGACAAAGCAAAGTCACTTTTTGAAACATCAAAAGCAAGCGTGCTTGACAAGGCTCAAACCTATGTTTCAGAAAATTTTGCACTTCCAAGTTTTTTGTGGGTGAAAAACATTTTCATTCCTGACACTTGGAAACCGGCAATTCCAAACTATGAAACATTTTCTGGACAATCAGGAATGGCTCAAACAAAAATCAACGGTGTTCCAATCAGCGAATACAACATGGTCATGGGCAAAGTTCTTGGAACTCACGGCTATGCTCCAAACGGAAGTTGGAATGGTTTGTTGTTGTTCCCATTGTTTTCAATTCTTTTGAACTTTGCTTCACAATGGCTCATGACCAAGGCACAAGGACCTCAACCTGGCACAGGCAAAAAAGATGAAAAAGGTGGTCAACAAATGGCAGGTGCTTCAAAGGCAATGCAATATGTCATGCCATTGATGATGGGTGTTTTTGCTTTGATGTATTCAACTGCGTTCACTGTCTATATGTTTGTCAACGCTCTTGTGACAATTCTTTTCCAACTTGCATTCAACCTTGTGACCTATTTGATTGACAAAAAGAACGGAGATTTGCCACCAAAAGAACCAAAGCAAAAGAAAGTAAAAGTCAAGAAGGCTTAGGAGAATATATGAAAAGAACTATTGAAATGAAAGGGGAAACAGTTGAACTAGCCATCGAAAAAGGTTTGCTCGCTTTGGAAACTTCAAAAGAAAAAGTTGAAGTTGAAATCATTCAAAAGGAAGGATTTTTGAAAAAAGCAAGAATTTTGATGACTACAATTGAAACACCTGATGACATCGCACAAGAATTTGTTCAAGGTGTTTTGAACAAAATGGGAATTTCTGCAACAGCAACTGCAACAATGAAAGGCGAATGCGTTCATGTTGACATCGAAGGAAAAGACAGTGGAAGTGCCATTGGCTATCGTGGAGAAACTCTTGATGCCATTCAATATTTGACTCTCACCATTGTCAATCATGATGACAAAAACAAGTTTGTCAAAGTTGTTGTCAATGCTGAAAACTATCGTGAAAAAAGAGAAGAAACATTGATTGCACTTGCTTCAAGACTTGCAAACAAGGCATACCGTCAAGGCAGAAAGGTTGTTCTTGAACCAATGAATCCATTTGAAAGAAGAATCATTCACTCTGCACTTCATGACAGCGAAATTGCATCAACAACAAGCGAAGGTGAAGAACCAAACAGACATGTTGTCATCATTCCAAAGGGCGAAGCACCAAAAAGAGAATTCAAACCAAACGATGACAGAAAGCCATATTCAAGAGATGAAAAGCGACCATACAACAAAGATGGACGCAAACCATATGGTAGAGATGGAAGAAAGCCATATTCAAAAGATGGCAGTTTTGATTCTCGCAAACCTCGTGAAGAAAAAAATGACAACTATGATGACTATGACAACATTGTAGGAAGAAAAATTGAAAAAATTGAAACACCAGTTTTTTCAAAAGAACAAAAAAATGAACCACCAAAGTTCAAAAGTTTTGGTGGAAAGAAAGGACTTCCATTCTGATGAAAACAATTGTAGCAATTGCAACCCCACTGGGACTCGGTGGAATTGGAATTGTCCGAATTAGTGGCGAGGATGCTTTGCAAATTGCAAACCACATCTTCGCTTTTGCAAATTTTGGGACAGACAAAAAGTTTGGAGAAACTCCAAATTTGCTTTGCTATGGCAAAATCAAAACCGAAGAATTCAATGACAATGGCTACGCAGTGTTTTTCAAAGCCCCAAAATCGTTTACGGGTGAAGATGTGGTTGAGTTTCAAGCACATGGTGGAACACGCATTCTTGATGGAATTGTGAGAGAAGCCATAAAGTTTGGAGCATATCCTGCTGAAAAGGGCGAATTTACCAAAAGAGCCTTTTTGAATGGCAAAATGTCACTTGCAGATGCAGAAGGTGTCATTGACATGATAAATGCTGAAAGTGCAGCAGGAGTCAGGGCAGCCTATCGCTTGATGGACGGAGATTTTGGCAAGCAAATTGCCCAAAACGAAAATGAATTGCTAGACTTGGCATCATCTTTGGAGGCAAGTTTAGACTATCCTGATGAAATGGAAGATGAAGTCTTGCCTCAAATTGCACCAACACTACAAAAAGTCATTGCACAAATTTCAAAAATGATTGAGTCATCAAAAAGTGGAAGAATTGCCAAAAATGGCATTAAAATTGCACTTGTTGGAGATGCGAATGTAGGAAAATCATCTTTGATGAATGCCATTTTGAAAAAAGATAGAGCCATTGTGACCGACATTGCAGGTACAACACGAGATGCAGTGACCGAATCCATTGAATTCAAGGGAGTCAAATTCAACCTTGTTGACACAGCAGGAATTAGAGAAAGTGAAGACAAAATCGAACAAATCGGCATTGAAAAAGCCAAAAATGAATTGAAATCGGCTGACCTTGTTTTGTTTGTCAAAGACAGTTCAAAAAATCAAGTTGAAATTGACATTCAAGATTTGCTCAAAGACAAAATCGTGTTTGTTGTCAACAACAAAGCCGACAAAGTCAATGCTAAAATTGAAAGAAAGGGAAATGAGTTTTCAATCAGTGCAAAAAATCGTGATGGCGTTGAAATGTTGCTTGATGGCATTTTGGAAATCTATTCAAAAGAAGGCTTGGAGAGTGGCGATGTTGTGACATCAGAAAGACATTTGGCAAGTCTGATTGAAACAAAGTCTTTGCTTGAAAATGCAAAACAAAGTTGTGATTTTGGCGCAAGCACAGATTTGATTTTGGTTGACCTGAAACAAGCAATAGAGCGACTTGGTGAAATCACAGGAACAACAGCAAATGAAGAAATAATCGACAAGATATTTTCAAGATTTTGTGTTGGAAAATAGCAATATATCGCAAAAAAGCGACTTTACAAAGCAAAAACGATTGATAAACTTGCCATTTTGCCAAAATTAGCCACAATTCAAGTTGAACCAAAGCAAAATTAAAATGATAAAATGAGTTTTGAAACTTTCAAACAACAAACAAAAAATTGAGTTTGAGAAAATCAAACGCAAAAATAGTTGTTGTAGAAAAGGCAACTTGAAGTTGCAAATATGCAAAGACACAAAGATATAAATATACAAATATAAAAGAAATAAAGATGTTAAGATATTAAGATATTAAGATATTAAGATATAAAATATAAATTTAAAAATAATATCACGAAAAACAAACACGAAAAACAAACACAAAATTATAAAACACAAAAGATACAAAATCTAACAAAGGAGTCGCACTGTTGCGACCAAAAACTATGGAATATGATGTAATTGTTGTGGGTGCAGGACATGCTGGTTCAGAAGCAGGTTTTGCATCTGCCAGAATGGGACACTCAACACTTTTGACTTGCCTTCAAATTGAAGCGCTTGCCCTTATGCCATGCAATCCTGCCATTGGTGGGACAGCAAAAGGACATTTGGTGAGAGAAATTGATGCTCTTGGTGGGCAAATGGGAATCAACACAGACAAAAGTCTTTTGCAAATCAAAATGTTGAATCGCACAAAAGGACCTGCTGTCTATTCTTTGCGAGGACAAGCCGACAAAAAGTGGTATCACCAAAACATGTTGAAAGCCGTCCGACAACAAGAAAATTTGACATTGAAAGAATGCGAAGTGTCCAAAATTTTGGTTGAAAACGGAGAGGTTGTTGGGGTT
>CAYPVP010000034.1:0-15409 GCA_964414205.1 uncultured Bacteroidaceae bacterium
CTAATATTTTTATTTGCTTTTTCAATCTCGGCACTTTACTTTTCAGATTTTTTTATTTGCTTTTCCCAAATTTTGTTTATATATTTTTTTAAATTTTAACCAAACGGCATCATTCTCTAAAATTTTTTAGCACAAAAAAAAGCCAATCTATGTTGACTTTTAAACCTTTTTGCGTTAACTTCTCTATGAATATTTATTCATAAAATTTGATACATATTCATTACCGTGCATGAACATTCAAATTCAGTTTTGATGAAACCTCCAAAATCATATGACAAACAATGCCTGTGACAATTCCTGCAATTCCACCTGCAAGAATCAAATAGGGCAAATAAACAAAAACCGAACTTCCAACCAGCAAAAACGCCACCAAGACTTGTGTCAAATTGTGCATCATTCCAGCCATAACGCTGATTCCAACCACGCTAAAAATTTTAATGCTTTTCATGACCACCATGACCGAAAACGCAATCAAACCTGCTGGAATTGACCAAGCCATTGCAGAAAAATTGGCAGAAAAAATTCCCATTGCCAAGCATTTGAGCAACAAAATTATATAGCCATCAGACATTCCAATTGCAAACAAAACATAAAGCAAAACAATGTTGGAAATTCCAATTTTTGCATATGGCAAAATTGGAATCAAAGGTGGCAAAAAACTTTCTACAACTGACAAAATCAGTGCAACTGCCAAAAGCAAGCCATCTTTTGAAATTCTTGAAGAATCAAATTTGTTTTTTTCAATTTTCAACTTTTTCATCCAATCACCACATCAGTTGTTCCACCAACAATTTTCACCAAAAGTCGGTTTGGCAAACATGCAATCATTTCACCCGAACGAGAAATTGTGCTTGCTTCGCAATCATGGTTTTTGCAATCACTGTCTACAACTTTGACAGTTTTGTTTTTTATCACCACTTTGTTGTGACCTATGCCATCAATTTCGATTTCTTTGTCAACATCAAGAGGCACAACCATATATATTTTGCCATTCAAATGAATTTCCACATTTTCGGCACTAGATGGACGAAATGCAAAATATAACGAAACAGCCACTGCGACAAGCAAAATCACAGCAACAAACACATCGCCAATTTTAAACATTCCTTTCCTAGTTTCCGTTTTCAATTCAACAATCCTTTGCCTATTTTGCAAGCAATGACCTCAACAGTGGCATTTTTTGTGAAGTTTTGTGTTTTTCAATAAAAAATTTCTTAACTTTAATAATTAACTTACTTTTCATTTGACTTTGCAATTAACTTTGATTTGTATCAAACTTGGTTTTGGTTTGGCAACGCACTGCTCTTTGTTTGGCAATGCAATTTACTTTTGATTTGAAATCAAATGTGGTTTTAGTTTGATATCACACTGCTTTTGGTTTGCCAATGCACTGCTCTTTGTTTGGCAATACACCGCTTTTTGTTTGGCATTGCAATTTACTTTTTATTTGAAATCAAACTTGATTTTAGTTTGAAAATCAAGTTATTTATACAATAATTTGTTTATAATTATTGTATAAATATGCAAAAACTAAAACAATGAGATTTCAAAATTGTCAGTTTTGTTGACATTAAAATTGTTGTCAACCATCAAACATTTGATTTTTTTTGATTTGGCAAACTCCATTCCTTTTTCAGCACCCAAAACAAAAATTGCCGTTGAATAGGCATCACATCTTGCATATTCATCAGACACAACGCTGACAGAAATCAATCGTCCATCAATCATTTTTTCGCCGTCAGCACTCACTCCAACAGGGTATCCAGTTTTGGGATTGATGATGTGATGAAAACGCATTGTTTCATTTTTTTCTTCATCATATTTGATATATTTTCTTTCATAGTCACCCGAAGTTGAAGCCGACTCTCCTGCCAAAAGTGCAAATTTTCCAATGCTAAATTTGTCAGCAGTGGCTCTTGGATGTCTGATTTCCACATTGAAAGTTTCTTTTATTGCACCAATGTTTCCACCAAAATTCAGCAAACCCCACTTTGCATTTTCAAGCATTTTCATTGATTTTCCCAATGCGTAGCCTTTTGCAACTGCACCAAAATCAATTTGCGTGTTAGTGTTTGTTTTTGTGACAATGCAAACATTTTCATCAAAAACAATTTTTTCAAGTCCCACAAATGGCAATGTTGCCAAAATTTCTTCCCTTGTCGGAGGTGTGTAGAGTTGATTCAAACCAGTGTATGTGTCGCCTGAAAACTTCCACAATTTGACAAGTGGATAGACACTTGGGTCAAAAGCACCATTTGTTTCTTCAAAAAGTTGTTTGCTTTCTTTCAAACAATTTATTGTGTCCTTTGACACCACAATTTGCTCTCCTGCTTTTGCTTGGTTGATTTTCCAAACATCACTGCCTTCCGTTGTTGGAGAAAACAAATTGTCAAGGCGACTGAGTTCCTCAAAAACGGAATCAATCGCCTTGTTTGCATTTTGCATGTCAATTTTGATTATTATCTGCGTGCCAAAAAAACTTGCATCTCTTTGTGCATTACATCCACAAAGAAAAACAGTCATGCAAATCAGCACTGTTGCAACCAACCAAATTTTCTTTTTCATCTATCTTTCTTTTGCTGGAAAAACCAATCCTATTGTGTCAGGTCCACAGTGTGCACCAATGACAGGGCCAATAGACATGCGTTCAACCACAACCTTTTCAGGTTCAAAAGCAGTCTCAACCTTCTTTTGAAGTTCATCTGCAAGTTCTGGACAATCAGCATCAATGATGATGAGTGGCATGTCATCAAATGGTTCAAACCTTTCTTTCATTTCAGAAACAACAAAAGACAAAGCCTTTTTAAACCCATTTTGTTTTGCGAAAACATCCAATTTTCCAGCATTGTCAATCTTCAAAATTGGTTTCAAACTCAACAAATTTCCAATTTTCGCTTTGCTTGGTTCAAGTCTTCCACCACGAGCCAAATATTTCAAATCATTGACAATGAAATATGTTCCCACACGGTCACGCATTTTGGTCAAATATTCCAATGTTTTGTCAATGTCTTGTCCATTTTCATTGAAGAATTTGGCAGCCATATAAACTTGAACGCCTGCCCCCAAAGAAATGCTCAATGTGTCAAAACATTCAAATCTAACATTAGGATATTTTTGTTTGAGTTCATCAACAGCCATTCTCATTGAGTTGAAAGTTCCTGACATTTGTGATGAAAAAGCAACATACAAAATGTCTTCACCAGCCTTGAAATGTGGTTCAAAAATTTCTTTGTACTCTTCTGCATTGAGAGCAGCAGTAAGAGCCGATGCACCATCTCTCATCTTTTTGAAGAAGCCTTTTATGTCACATTTTTTGCCCAAATCATAGTATTCCTCGACGCCATCAATGGTATAGGGCATTTTGATGACACCAATTTTTTGTTCCTCTGCCTTTGTATACCAAAGTTCGCAGTCTGTATCACAGTAAAATACTGCCATTTTATCCTCCTTACGGCATATAGCCAAAAAAAATTTAGTACAAACCTCTGATTGTTCCGTTTTTGTCGATTGTCATCAAGCAAGCATTTGGAACTTTTGGAAGTCCAAACATCAACAACATATTTCCAGCAATGGCAACAACAAACCCTGCACCACTTCTGAAATCGACATCACTCACGGTGAACACATAATCTTTTGGACTTGCAAGTTTTGTTGCGTCATCAGAAAAAGAATATTGTGTTTTCGCCATACAAATTGGCATGTTGTCAACAATGTTGCCATACAGTTTCAATTTTTCATCAACTAGTGGCAAAAAACGAACTTCTTTTGCACCATAAATAGTCGTGGCAAGTTGAACAACTTTTGACTTGAAATCTTTTTGTGTGTCATAATAAAATTTGAAGTCATTTTCTTTTTGGACGGCTTGCAAAACTTTTTCAGCAAGATCAACTGAGCCTTCCCCACCTTTTGCAAAACATTCACAAAGCGAAAATTCTGCACCATTTTGCAAACAAATCTCACGAAGAACTTCAAGTTCTTGCTCGCTGTCATCAAAGAATCGATTGATTGCTACAACCACTGGAACACCAATTTTTTTGATGTTTTTTATGTGTGAAACCAAATTTTCTGCACCGATTTTTAGTGCTTCAACATTTTCAGTTTTCAAGTTTTCTTTTTTGATGCCACCATTGAATTTCAACGCTCTTGCAGAGGCAACAATGACGATTGCACTTGGTTGAATTTCGGCTTTTCGGCACTTGATGTCAACAAATTTCTCTGCCCCAAGGTCAGCACCAAAGCCTGCTTCTGTGACAACAAGGTCAGCATAACTCAATGCTTTTTTTGTGGCAACAATGCTGTTGCAACCATGCGCAACATTGGCAAATGGACCTCCATGAACAAATGCAGGAGTGCCTTCCAAAGTTTGAACTAAATTGGGATTGAACGCATCTTTCAACAAAATCGTCATCGCTTCTTCTGCTTGAAGTTGGCGAGCATAAACAGGTTTGTCATCAAATGTGAAGCCAACCAAGATGTTGCCCAATCTAAATTTCAAATCATCCAAATCTTTTGCCAAACAAAAAATTGCCATCACTTCACATGCTGCTGTGATGCAAAAATTTGATTTGTGTTCAATCGGATTTGCATCAGTTCCACCATTGACATCAATTTGACGCAATGCACGGTCATTGATGTCCATTGCACGCTTGAAAGCAATTTTGTTTTTGTCAAGATTTAAAGGATTTCCTTGAAAAATGGAATTGTCAATCATTGAAGCAAGCAAATTGTTTGCCGATTCAATGGCATGCAAATCGCCTGTAAAATGAAGGTTAATTTCTGCCATAGGAGCAATTTGAGCAAAACCACCACCAGTCGCCCCTCCTTTGACTCCAAAAACAGGGCCTAACGAAGGTTCACGCAAAGCAAGCAGGGTATTCACGCCGATTTTCTTCAAACCATCAGCAAGACCAATGGCAACAGTTGTTTTGCCCTCTCCCATTGGTGTAGGATTTATTGCCGTGACAAGAACCAATTTTCCATTCTTATCTCCGTTTTCCCCAGTGACTTTTGCCATTTTGTCGCCATAACAAAACAAATTGTCTTTTTCAATTCCAATTGATTTTGCAATCTCAACAATTGATTTTAGTTCTACACTTTCTGCAATTTCAATATCTGTTTTCATAAAAGCATTATAGCATAAATATATTTTTGTACAAGCATCCACTTTGTTTTTTCACAAATCTTTCATAAAATATTCAATAAATAAGAATTTACATTAGAAAAGATGTAAAGTATAATTTAAAGAAGGCATAATATATTTGTACACTAAATTTAAAAGCAATTTGCATAAATCTACAAGTTCACATGTCTGAAACAAAAGACCTCACTCGCAAATAAAACATTCTTTATCACAAGGAGAAAAAAATGGATAATTTTAATGATTTTTTCAATCAAGACGACCAAAATCAAAGCAATCATTCAGAGCAAAAATCAAATTTCGATTGGGAAACTCCACCAACACCTGAAAACGAAAAAAAACATAATAAAACAAAAATTTGGGCAATCAGCGCCACTGTCCTGTCAATCATTTTGGTTTTTGCTTTCATTGCAAACATGATTGTTATGGTCACAATGAAAGACAAAATTGCCGAAGACTATTCTGCAAAAATGGCAGCCATTGCACAAAAAGCCTATGTAGATGCACTAAACGAAGCATTGAAAGACAAAGACATTGTCGATGACATAAAAGACAGTGCAACTGAAAATGTGACTGGCAACCTTTCAAACCCAATTGGAGAAATGGTCAGCACAAAGCACATGAGCAGTGTCCTTGTGATGAATTGCACCTACACAACATCAACAATTCCTAGACAAGAAGCATCGGGGACAGCAACAGGTTTTCTCGTTTCTGACACATCAGGAAACATCTATGTTGCAACAAATGCACACGTCGTGAGAATGCAACTTGTCAAAAATGGACCATATTATACTTGCCAAACCATCAAAGCACATTTTTCTGGCGAAACCAAAGAATATTCCTTGGAACTCATCAACTATAACGACGATGTTGACCTTGCTGTTTTAAAATTTAGCACATTGAATCATCCTGATTTTGCTGTTCACAAACCTTTGACAGTTTCAACAACACCTTTGAAATCAGGAGAAGAAGTCGCAATCATTGGCAACCCAAAAGGATTTGGACTTTCCGTATCAGTTGGAGTTGTTTCTTTGCCAGCACTCAAAATTGAAAACAGTGGCAATGCAACATTCATCATGACCGATGCTTGTGTAAACCCAGGCAACTCAGGTGGCCCTATGTTCAACGCCAGTGGAAATGTCATTGGAGTTGTTGAATCAAAGATTGTGGAAGATGATGTTGACAACATGGGCTTTGCTGTTTCTGCAAATGACCTTGTTTCATTCATGAGAGCAAACAACATAACATTGAAAACAATTTAGAAAATTTAAATGCACATTCATTAGAACATTTGCACAACAAATGTTTGACAGCAAATTGCGAAGTTGTTTGTTGCAAAAATGCAAATTCAATGTTCGCCGAAATAGATTTTGAAAAAACAAAAAAATAAATTTCAATTTGTCCAATAAAAAAGGAGTTTCAAATGTTTAATAATTGAAACTCCTTTTAAAACAATCAGAAATGATAGAACTGATTGAACTGAATTAAATTTTCAAAAAAAAGACAGATAACTCTTTCTTTTTTTCTTTCTTGCATTTTTCAGATTCTTGCATTTTTATGCACTTCACTTGCCCATACATTTCTTACATTTTGCTTTTGCACATATTATGCATCACTTTTTCAATACAAGACGCCTTCAAGTTTGTTCATGATGGCTTTTTTTGTTTTTTTCATTTTTTTGCTCATATCATTTGATGATTGATACATTGCTGTTGCAGCAACAACTCCAACTGCAAGTCCCAACATCACACCTGTGCTTTTTGTCATTCTCACTACCTCCAAATCTATTTTGAGTAGTTTAGACGATTTTTTATAAAATATATTTTGTAAAATTTTTCCATTCAACAAAACATTCCAATTTAGGTGATGACAAACAAAGAAAAAAACAATTTTTATTTGTACATTACGATTGAAAAACATAAAAAAATAGTGCTTGAAGATTGTGACCTCAAAAAAATTAAAAATTATTGCTTAAAATTTGTGCCTGAAAAAACATCAAACAATGGTGTTTGAAGATTGCGACATCAAAAACAAATTTTGGTTTTCTCGCAACTTTTCAACATTTTTCTTCAAACATTCAACAATGTAGTCAACATCTTCTTTTGAATTGTCAAGTCCAAATGAAAATCGAATTGAACTTTTCGCTTCATCTTCTGAAAGACCTATGGCTTTCAGTGTGTCCGAAACCACAGTTGAACCAGTCGAACATGCAGAGCCACTTGAAGCACAAATTCCATCAATGTCCATCAAGCAAAGCAAAGCCTCACCATTTACATTTTCAAATCTCAAATTTGCATTGTTTTGCAGTCTTTTTGAAAAAACCGTTGTTCCATTCAAAAACACTCCATCAATGTTTTGAAAAACTTTTTTTAGAAAATCATTTCGCAGTCCTTCGACAAACAAACCATTTTCTTTCATGTTTTGGCTTGCCATTTCAATCGCTTTTCCAATGCCAACAACACCACAAACATTTGTTGTTCCACCACGTTTTCCACGCTCTTGTTCACCACCTGACAAAAGGCTTTCAATTTTGATTTTGTCTTTGACAAACAAAACGCCAATACCCTTTGGAGCATAAAATTTGTGTCCTGAAATTGAAAGCATGTCAACTCCCAAATCTTCAACATCAATTTTGCAAGAGCCACATGCTTGAACAGCATCAGTGTGAAAAGCAACGCCATGTTGATGAGCGATTTCAGCAAGTTTTTTTACAGGTTGAATTGTTCCAATTTCGTTGTTTGCAAACATGATGGAAACCAAAATTGTGTCATCACAAATTGCATTTTCCAAATCGCTTGGCAAAACAAAACCATCTTTGTCCACTGGCAAAAAAGTGACCCTGAAACCAAATTTTTCAAGTTGTTTGCAACTGTTCAAAACAGCAGGGTGTTCGATTGATGAAGTGATGATATGCTTGCCTTCATTCATATGTGCAAAAGCATAGCCTTTGATTGCCCAATTGTCGGCTTCTGTTCCACAAGACGTAAAATAAATTTCAGATTCTTTTGCATTCAAAGATTTTGCCACTTGGGTTCGTCCATGCAAAACACCTTTCAAAGCATCACGACCAAAAGCATGCAAAGAATTTGGATTTCCTGCATGCTCAATTTCAAATTTTTCAATTTCGCCAACTACATCTTTGTTCAAAAAAGTTGTAGCAGCATGGTCAACATAAACTTTTCTTTTCATTTTACTTTCTAATTTGTCCGTCGCCAACAACAATGTATTTGACTGATGTCAATTCTTTGAGAGCGATTGGTCCTCTTGCATGCAATTTTTGTGTGCTAATTCCCATTTCTGCACCAAGCCCAAATTCAAAGCCATCAGTAAATCTTGTTGAAGCATTGACATAGGTCACAGCAGCATCAACATTGCAAGTGAAATAGTCAATTGCAATTTGATTTTTTGATATAATTGCTTCACTATGTTTTGTGCTGAATTTGTTGATATGATTCACGGCTTCTTCAACATTTTCAACAATCGCAACAGACATTTTGAAATCTAAAAATTCTGTGGCAAAGTCATCATCACTGGCAAGTTGAACATCTTGACAAATGTCAACAACTTCCTTTGTGCCAACAACTGCAACATTGTTGTCTTTGAGTGCTTTTATGCAAAGAGGCAAAAATGTTTTTGCAATTTTTCTGTCAACAAGCAAGTGTTCTGCTGCATTGCAGGTGCTTGGTCTTGAAATTTTGGCATTGACTGTAATGTTTGTTGCCATTTCAAAATCTGCACTTTCTTCAACATAAACATGACAATTTCCACCAGCAGAAGCAATCACAGGCATTGTGGCATTTTGGAGAACAAAATTTTTCAGTCCTTCACCACCACGAGGAATGACAACATCAATGAACTTGTCTTGTTTGAGCATTTCAGCAGATGCCTCACGACTTTCATCATCAACAAACCCAATCATTTCACTTGGAAAGCCTTCCTTTGCCAAAGCATTGGTCATGGCTTTGAAAATGGCACGATTTGAATTTATAGCATCTTTTGAGCCACGAAGAACAACACCGTTGCCTGATTTCAAACAAAGGGCTGTTGCGTCAACTGTGACATTTGGTCTTGCTTCATAGATGATTCCAATGACGCCCAAAGGAGCACGAACTTTTGTCAAATTCAAGCCATTTGGAACTGTCCAAGAATCGACAACTTCTCCAACAGGGTCTTGCAATTTTTGAACTTGCAAAACTCCATCAATCATTGTTTGAAGTCTTGATTCATTCAATGTCAAACGGTCAACAAAAGTTTCATTTTTGCCATTTTGAATTGCTTTTTCAATGTCCAATTTGTTTTCAGCAAAAATTTCGGCTTTGTTGTTTTTGATTGAATTTGCAATGACTTGAAGCAATCTATTTTTTTCATCTGTTGAAAAACTCATCAATTTGAATGATGCGTTTTTTGTTGATTCACAAATTTTTGCAACATCAATGCTCATATTTCACCCTAAACTCTATTCTTCGTCTTCTTCAACATCAAGAATTACATTGTGATAGATGTTTTGAACATCATCAAGTTCTTCCAACTTGTCAATCATCTTCAAAATTGTTTCTTGTTGTTTTTCTTCAAGTTCAACTTCATTGTCAGCAATCATATCAACTTTTGCATCTTCAATTTTGATTCCTGAATTTTCAAGTGCTTCACGGACTTCACCAAACATTTGTGGGTCGGTGATGATTTCAAAAACATCATCATCTTCTGCAACAAAATCTTCTGCACCTGCTTCAATGGCTTGCATCATAAGTTCTTCTTCATCAGCATTTTCCTTTGAAACAACAATGATACCTTTTTTGTTGAAAAGATAAGAAACACAGCCTGTTGAACCCAATGAACCACCAAATTTGTCAAACAAATGGCGAACATCACCAGCAGTTCTGTTTTTGTTGTCTGTTAATGCTTCAACAATGAATGCTGAACCACCAACGCCATATCCTTCATATGTCATTTCTTCATAGTTGACATTTGCACCATCTCCACTTGCTTTTTTGATGCTTCTTGCAATGTTGTCATTTGGCATGTTGTTTGATTTTGCCTTTGCAATGACATCACGAAGTTTGTTGTTCAAGTTTGGGTCTGCCCCACCTTGTTTGACTGCAACTGCAATTTCTCGACCAATTTTGGTGAAAACATTTGCTCTTGCAGCGTCTGTTTTTCCTTTCTTTTGAGCAATATTGTGCCACTTGCTATGTCCTGACATAAAGACCTCCTAATTGATTTTGAACATTGCGATTGAAAGAGCAACTGCAACATTCAAAGATTCCATATTGTTTTTCATGTCGATTGAAACAACATTTTTTGCAAATTTTTTAAAAGTGTTTCTCACTCCGTGTGCTTCATTGCCACCAAGCAATGTGACATTTTGTTGTCCCATCAAGCACGAAATGCTTTTACCGTTCATGTCCATTGCAAAACTGTTTGTTTTTTTCAAAATTTCAATCGCTTCATTTTCAGTTATGATGTGAAGTTTGAGTTTGAAAATCCCACTCATTGAGGCTCTGACAACTTTTGGTGCAAAAGGGTCTGCACATTCCACAAAAAAGACATCCCCAAAACCAGCAGCAGCAGCCGTTCGCAAAATTGTTCCAACATTTCCAGCATCGGAAACTGCGTCAAGAACTATTGAATTGCCAGTTGGAATTTCAAATCCAAATTCTCTTTTTTTGACAACTGCCAAAATTCCTTGTGGAGATTTTGTGTCTGAAACAACTTCAATGATTTTTGAAGTCACAGAAAAAACCTTCGCATCAAATTTTGCCAAGATGTCACTATAATTTTCAATTTTGTTTTCATCAACCATCAAAAATTCAATTTGCGTGTCAAGAGGCATGTCTTTTACAAGATTTGCACCTTCAACCAAAAATAGGCCAAGGTTGTCACGAACTTTTTTGTCAGACAAACTTTTGACCATTTTTACAAATTGATTTGATGTTGAAGAAATTGTTTCCATGATTTTTTCTCGCTGTAACAAACATATTCATTGCTATAACAAAATTTTTCTTGATATAGCGTCAAAATTGACTTTTGCAAAATAAACAAAAAATACTATGGCTTTTATGCCACAGTATTTCTCAATTTTCTTATTTTGCAAGTGCAACTTTTGCTTGTTCGCAAAGTGCTGTGAATGCTTGTGCGTCACTGACTGCAATTTCAGCCAAAACCTTTCTGTTAAGGTTGATATCAGCCATTTTCAAACCATGCATAAGTTTGCTGTAAGAAAGTTCATTAAGTCTTGCTGCGGCATTGATACGTGCAATCCAGAGTTGTCTGAAATCACGTTTCTTTTGCTTTCTTCCAACATAGGCATAGTAGCCTGATTTCATAACTTGTTGTTTTGCGATGCGATATAGTGTATGTTTTGAACCAAAGTAACCTTTGGCTGCTTTCATTACTTTTCTCTTTTTCTTTTGTGCATTGACTGCTCTTTTAATTCTCATTGCTTACCTCCAACTATTTATATGGCAAAAGCTTCTTCATTTCGTTGGTTTTTGTTGAATCGACATAATCCAATTTACGAAGTGTGCGTTTTCTTTTTCTTGTTTTCTTTGTCAACAAGTGGCTTTTTGATGAATGTCCTCTTTTTACGAGACCATTTGCTGTAACTATGAAGCGTTTTTTTGCTCCACTATGTGTTTTTGCTTTTGGCATAGTAGTGCCTCCTTCTATTTTTTGTTTGTAAGTGGTGCAAGGATTGTAAAAATGTTTCTTCCTTCTTGCACTGGTGCTTTTTCAACTTGCACACTGTCGCCTGCAAGTTCAATAAAGTTCTTGATGATTTCAACTGCTCTTTCAGGATAAGCCTGTTGACGACCTTTCAAACGAATTGAAGCCTTGACTTTGTTGCCGTCATTTGTAAATTTGACTGCTTGTGCTGCCAATCTTTTCAAATCGCCAACGTCAATTGTTGCTGACAACCAAACTTCTTTCAATTCTGCAGATTTTTGATTTTTTTGCTGTTCTTTTTCACGCTTTTGTTGTTCATAACGAAACTTGCCATAATTCATTATTCTGCACACTGGTGGCACTGCGTTTGGTGAAATTTTCACCAAGTCCATGTCTGCATCTTCTGCTTTTTTTCTTGCATCATTCAATGATACGACGCCAAGTTGTTCTCCGTCCTCGCCAATAAGTCTGACTTCTCTGTCACGAATCATATTGTTAATTTGAAGTTCTTTGATAGTTTTGTTCCTCCTACAAAAAAAATCGAACAGCCAAAAGCAATTCGATTCCATAATCTCTTTGTGATTGATTTTGGAAACCAAAAACGGTATTACGCGTTTGGTGAGAATTGACTTCTGCTTTATGTTGCAATAATATATTATTTCAGAAAAAGTGTCAATCAAATTTCACAACTTTTTCAAATTCATTTCAATTTCATTTCAAATTTGTTTTTGAAAAAAAACTTGGGGTCAAATCAGCAAGCGAAAATTGTCTGATTTCTTTTCCATCTGACAAAACAATTTGAAATTCGTCAGGGTCAACAAACTCAACCATAACTTGTCTGCACACTCCACATGGTGGGCAAAATTGAAGTTCATCTTTTCCACCCATGATTGCAATGGCTACAAAATCTTTTTCACCTTCGCTTATTGCTTTTGCAAATGCAACTCTTTCTGCACATAGTGATGGCGAAAAAGCAGAATTTTCAATGTTGCAACCAGAAAAAATTTTGCCTTCTTTTGTCAAAAGCGATGCACCAACTTTAAAACCAGAATAAGGAGCATAAGAATTTTCTCTGCTCTCAATCGCTTTTTCAATCAAAATTTTTTTGTCAAATTTGTCAATCATAATATCAACCATTCTTTAATCTTTTTTAAACAAGTTCCAAAGCAATTTTCATCATTTGAACAAACCCAATTTGTCTTTCTTCTGAACTGCAACTCTCACCCGTCAAAAGATTGTCAGAAATTGTGCAAATTGCGACGGCATTTTTCTTTGCAAGAAAAGCATTGGCATACAAAGCAACGGCTTCCATTTCAACAGCCAACAAATCATCTCTTTCAATCAATTTTTCTTCATTGTAAAATACATCTGATGAAAACAACATTCCTTTTTTTGCATCAATGTTGCTTCTTTTTGCAATTTCATAGGCTCTTTTCACCAAAACTTCGCTTGCCGTTGCAACATAATCTTGTGGCAACCCCATATTTTGACAAAAATTTGAATTTGTTGTTGCACTGTTTCCAATGACTACATCACGAATTTTCAGTTTGTTTGAAATTGCTCCTGCCGAGCCAACACGAATTATGTTGTCAACATCATAAAAATTGAACAACTCATAACTGTAAATCGCCATTGAAGGCATGCCCATTCCAGAAGCCATCACCGAAACTTTTTTGCCATTAAATTCTCCCGTATAGCCTTGAATTCCTCTGACATTGTTGACCAAAACTGCATTTTCCAAAAAATTTTCTGCAATGAATTTTGCACGAAGAGGGTCGCCAGGCATCAAAACCGTTTTGGCAAAATCGCCTTTTCGAGCGCTGTTGTGTGGCGTAGGTGTATTGTTCATAATTGCCTCCTGAAAATATTATGTCACAGATTCCAACAAAATTCAACATTCTTGCCAAAAAGTCAATTTGAAATCTGATTGAAAATTTGACATCAAATTGCAATAGAAAACATTTTGAACAAAAATTTGAACCACATATAAAGCGAGTCAACGCCGTAGAAAATCAATGCGTTGCATGTCAACACGAGTGGTCAACGCGAGTGGTCAACACGAGTGGTCAATACGAGTGGTCAATACGAGTGGTCAACACGAGTGGTCAATACGAGTGGTCAATACGAGTGGTCAACACGAGTGGTCAATACGAGTGGTCAATACGAGTGGTCAATACGAGTGGTCAATACGAGTGGTCAACACGAAAAATTAAAAAATAAAAAGGAATCGTCGCTTGACAATTCCTTTTTATTTAGCTAATCGAGTTTTAGTTGAAACTATCCTTGAAAGCCTTTCCGAATTTCAATGCTGGTGCTTTGCATGCAGCAATTTGAACCTTAGCGCCTGTTGCTGGATTGATTCCTTCACGAGCAGCCTTTTCTCTCAATTCAAATGTTCCGAATCCTGCAATTTGGATTTTGTCTCCACCTTTCAATGTGTCAGAAATGACTGATTGAATTGCATCGAATGCTGATGCAGCATCTTTCAATGAAAGTTCTGATTTTTCAGCAATCGCTCTAATAAATTCACCTTTGTT
Source organism: uncultured Bacteroidaceae bacterium (assembly GCA_964414205.1). Lineage (GTDB taxonomy): Bacteria > Bacillota > Clostridia > Christensenellales > CAG-917 > STD2-102. The sequence continues at coordinate 14,338 of CAYPVP010000034.1, forward strand.
CATGTTTTCCTCCTAAGGATGTAATGTCCCAATTATAACAAGCAAAAAATGCAATATCAATACTCTTTTTTATTTTTTTCCAAAATTCTTTCACTTTTGTTTGATTTTGCAAAATTTTTCTTTCACATTGTCAAAATTGCTTACAAAACCTGTGTTTATGAGTCTACAATTTTCCATTTTCAAACTTTTTTTCGGCAACAAGTGAACCATTTTCGCAGTTTATCAACGCCGACCACATCGAATTTTCACCAATCATGCTTACATACCAAAAGAAATTTCCACCAATTCCGTTTCTATCTCTTGCAATTTTGCACACAATTTCATACTTTGATTCATCAAAGTTTTCCCCTTTTTCTTTCAAGCGTTCTTGATGCAATTTTTTTGCAATTTCAATCGATTTTTGGGCAGAAATTTTGTCTTGCAAAATGTTTTGCATTTTGGCTGTTTCAATTTTTGAATTTGCTTCAATCACAACTTCGCTTGGCATTTCAATCACTTCAAAAGCGACAAAATCAAAATAGTTTTGTTGTGCTTTTTCTTTCAGTTCAAAAGTTTTTGGCTCCGTTCCATTCAAAAAAGAAACATTTATTTTTTCAATGCCTTGAACAATAGGTGTAACTCTCAATTCAAAACAATTTGTCACCTCAATGTTTTTTCCATCAGCAACAAAGTTTTTTTCTTTTTTTCCTTCAACAACTTCGACAAAAAAATTTTCCGTCATGCCCCAAAAAACATTTTCCTCAATCACTGAAATTCTATCTTCAATTTTTTGCGTTTGAGCATTGCACCCAACAAGTCCTAAAAATGCCAACACCATCGAAAAACAAAGAATAATTTTTTTTTTCATATTTCACCCACAAAAATATATTCAATCAAAAATGAAATAATGCTAGACACAGAGTTTTTGAAGTTGCCAAAGACAAAATTTCAAATGTCAATGTCATGAATAAAATATATTTATTTAAAACTGTTGAGAAGTAAATTTTTTTGTTGTCGATGTGTAAAATTGCTTTATTTGTTATATATTTGTTCCAAAGCCGACATTTTTTATGTCAGCCTGTTTGGAAGTAGC
>CAYPVP010000035.1:0-15263 GCA_964414205.1 uncultured Bacteroidaceae bacterium
ATTGTTGCACATTTGACTGCCACTCCATATTTTTTGTTTGCATTTGCTGCATCAATAGTCACTTGGTCGGCTGTTTTTTCACGATTGACTAGTGACAAATCATAATATTCAGATTTCAAATCGACAAATGGAAAAATGAGTTTTTCTTTGAGAATTTGCCATATGACTCTCGTCATTTCATCTCCATCCATTTCAACGATTGGGGTTTTCATTTGAATTTTGGTCATTGCAATCACCTCATGTATAATATTCAACCTATTTTACATGATTCTAGGGTGTTTGGCAAGGATTTTTACTTTTTCAAAACCCGTTTTCCATAGTTTTTTAGCACCTCTGTTCTAAATTCACAAAGATTTTGACTTTTCTCATCAAATCTGAAAATTGCAGTGTCAATCATGATGTCCAACAAATCAGCATTTTCAATTCCGACAGCATTGAACAAATAAAATGACAAAGAACCTGGAATTGTGTTCATTTCATTGATATATAATTTTTTTGTTTCATTGTCAAAAAGAAAATCAAATCGCACCACCCCACACAAATCTAGTTTTTGATAGATGTCTTTGACAGTTTGTTTGATTTCAAATTCTAAATATGGCTCAATTTTGGCAGGAATTTGACACTCTCTGCCGGACATTTTCATGTTTTCCATATATTTGTCTTCAAATGTCAAAAACTTGTTCCACGTGACAGGGCTTTCCGTTTCAGAAATCAAAATTTCGTTGTTTTTTCTGACACAAGCACAGTTGATTTCAACAAAATCAGAAATTGCCTTTTCGACAATGATTTTTTCATCAAATTTTGACGCCACTTGCAAGGCTATGTCAAGTTCAGGCGTGTTTTCAACCACTTTGATTCCAATGCTGGAACCAAGTGATGATGGCTTCACAATCATTGGAAAGCCAATGATTTCTTCAAGTTCTTTCATTGTTTTTTGTTTGTCAGCAAAAAAATCTTTTTTGAAAATTGTTTGAAATTTTACAACATTATAAAGCAAACTTTCAAAGATTATCTTTGAAAATTCCTTGTCCATTCCAATGGCAGAAGTTTTGACATCAGTTGAAGTGTATGGCAAGTTGTTTTCTTCAAGTAGCCCTTGCAAAACACCATTTTCACCATTTGCGCCATGTGTGCAAAGCAAAACTACATCTGGCTTGAAAACTTTTTTCATTGTCTTTTGAGCATCAAAAAACATTCCTTTTTGCAAAATGACTTCTTTGTGTTTGCTTTTTTCAAAAGGTAAAAAACTTTCCAACGAGTCAACATTTTCAACAAAGAAACCCTGTTCAATGTAAACTGGAAATATATCATATTTTTCTTTGTCCAAAAAACTCAACGCTTGCATTGCCGTCAAAATTGAAATTTCATGCTCAGGCGATTTTCCACCAAACATAACTGCAACTTTTTTCTTCATATTTCACTCCTCATAGTTGTCAGGAAGGTCATTCAGCAACAACAAATTGTCTCCAATGTGTAGCAAAGTTGAAAATTTGTTTTTTGCCTCTTTCAAATTCTTGCAAATGCAAATGCTGTTTGATGAAAAATTTTGTTTTTGCAAACCTTTTTGCAAGGCAACCGACCGTTGCTTACCAACCAAAATGACAAAATCAGCAATTTTTGCAATGTATTCTCCCAGTTTTTCATTTTCATCAAATTCTATTTTTCCAAGTTCAACAAGACCAGATGTCAAAACAATTTTTCTTCCATCAAACATTTCTAGCACATCAAGTGCCATTTTTGCTCCAACTGAATTTGAGTTGAAACTGTCATCAATGATGGTGATTCCGTTGTTTGATTCCACAAGTTCCAACCTGTGAGGAGTCGGTGCAATGTTTTCAATCACATTTTTGATTGATGTCAACGAAACGCCAAGTTTCAAAGCCATGTCCGATGCAACAACTAGATTTTCAACATTATGTCTTCCAAGAAGTTTTGTAGAAACAAAAACGCTTTCATTTTCGTTGTGCAAAACAAAACACGAACCATGTTTGTCCATATGCAAATTTGTGGCATATGTGTTCAATCTTCCAAAAACCGATTCACCTATTCCAGCAAACGAAACTTCACACAATTTTTTTTCTTTCAAATTATTTTTGTTTTCATATTTTTTTTGATTGTAATATGACATCCATTTTTGATATGTTTTCATGGCAGATTTTGAAATTGTCGCTGATGAAGTTTTGTCGAGTCCAAAAACCACTTGCAGTTTTTCATGTTCAATCGTTTCCATAGTTTTGAAAGTTTCCAAGTGTTGATTGGAAATTCCAGTCAAGATTCCATAGTCAGGTCTTATCAATTTCATCAAATGCGAGATGTCGCCACGGTGTCTTGCACCCATTTCAGCAATGAAAATTTCGTGCATTGGGTTCAATTTTTTTACAGTCATTGCAAGCCCCATTGGAGTGTTGAAACTGCTTTCAGAAACGAGCGTTTGATATTTCATCGAAAGCATTTTGTCCAAATAGTTTTTTACAGAAGTTTTGCCATAACTTCCCGTAATGGCAATTTTTATCAAATCTTTTCTTTTGTTTAATGCTGATTTCATAAAAATCTCATACCTTAATTTGTTCAAGTTTTCAAATGGTAAAATCAACATATGTGCGATTGAAAAAATCAAAGGATAGATTGTTGGCACAAGAAAAATTGTCAAATAGCGATAGAACACTTGACCAATAAACAAATTTGAAACATACAACATTGCACCAACAAAAACTCCATACATCAACGAAGAAAACAGAAGCAATCGCCATATTCTTTTTGTATAGACAAGAGGCTTTTTTGCTTCATATCTTTCTGCAATGTGCATCGAAAACATGACCACAAAGAAAAAGCATGCAAACATAAAGCCCCAAAACGCTTTTGATTCAAAAAACAAAAGTATGCACCACAATGCTGAAAAAACAATTCCAACCAAAACTTCTGTCCAATAGCCTCTCCATGACAATTTGGTTTTCAATGCCTTTCCAAGGCTGTATGACGAAAGTTGCAATGAATGAAGAAATGGTCGAGAAAAAAACATTGCAAGCAAAACATAAATTGAAGAAAAAACCCAATCGCTAGTTGTCATCTATTGTCCCCCAACTTGTTTCCGTTTAGAAAAGCATCCAAAATCAACACGAATTTTTGAAAATCATCAATGTAGGCAAAGTGTCCACCTCGCAACCAAAAAAGTTCACTGTTTGCAATGTTTTGTTTGAAAATTTTTGCCATATATGGCTTTGTTTCCTTGTCACTTTTTCCCCAAAAAATCGCTGTTTCTGATTTTATTTGAGAGAGTTGACTTCTTTGATTATAATTTACAATTTTTTTGAAACTTTCTTTCATGACAGGTGACAAAACTTGATAGTCACTTGAACCTGCAAGACCTTTCAAACCAAAGAATTTGCACATTTTGTGATAGAACACTTTTGCATAATACAAAATGCTTCTTTTGGGTTTTATTCCTGCACTTGAAACCAACACCAATTTTTCAACCAAAATTTGATGTTTTGAAGCAATTTCAATGGCAACTCTACCACCAAAAGAATGTCCAACAAAACTTGCCGATGCAATCGAAAGTTTGTTCATCAATTCAATGACATCTCTTGCATAGTCACTCACTGACATTGGCTTTTTTGGTTCGGGAGTTTGTCCAAAGCCAGCAAAATCGACCAAAGTCACTCTGTTTTTCAATGCAAGTCTTTTTGCACAGCCCAAAAAACTTGCAATGCTACCACCCCAGCCATGCAAAAAAACTATGTCTTTTCCTTTTCCAAATTGCAAATAGTTCATAATCTCCATCAACAAAGTGTTGCTTCTCCAAGATATGAATTGAAAAAAAAATTTGTGCCAAAAGGCAAAAAAGCACAAAAAAAAAGACGCCTAGCAAGGCATCGTTTTTGAATTTTAAACATTGAATAACGCAAATTAGTTATTGTTTTGTAGGCTGTTCAATTTATTATGTTGCATAATTTTGTTGTCTTTCAAGGTCAAAAACACCATATTTCATTTTCACTCGTTTGAGTTTTTTCAAAAACGGCTTTGTCAACAAAATCAAAAAAACCAAATTTGAAATGACATATACAATCATAAAAGGCAAACTTGAAACAATCAAACTTGCATACATTTTGAAGTTGAACCCCCCATATGTAAAAACTGTCCACATGTCCATCAGCAAAGAAAATGCAACCCCACCAACAACCCCAAGAACAGCAACTACAAACCAATTTATTTTTTTGTTTTTCACTTCAAACAAACCTGCCACAAAACCTAGCAGTCCCCAAACAAGCATTTGAATTGGTGTCCATGGTCCTTGCCCAAAAAACATGTTGGACACAAAAGCCGACATTGCCCCAGTCAAAAATCCTGCTTCACTTCCAAAAGCCAAAGCAGTGACAATCACCATTGCCGTCACAGGTTTGAAAGCAGGAATTGGTGCAAAAATCAATCTTCCAATCACAGTCATTGCCGTCATGACAGCAATAAGAACAATCTCTCTTGAAGTGTTTTGATTGTTTTCAAAACGGAACAAAATTGGAATGTTTATCAAAATGGCAATCATTGTTGAAAACAACAAATAATTTTTTCCTCGCAAAAAATAAACGCTGAAAAAAACGCATAGTGGCGTTGCAACAAAAAACAAAACTAAAAACAAGATTTTTCTTTTATTTATGTTTATATTCGTGATTTTTTGCATTTTTTTCTCCATTTTCATTCACGAGTTTTGTCAAATCTTTCACGGTTGTCACTCTTTCATAGATTCCTTTGCTCAATTTTGCCGAATATGTTGTATAGAAACTGTTTGATGAAAAAAATAAATTTGTGTTTTCAGCATTCAAAATTTTTCCATCAAAAAGCATTCCACATCTGTCTGAAACTTCTGCTGAAAATTCCAAATCATGTGTGACCAAAACAATTGTAATTCCACTGTTTTTCAAATCACACAAAATTTGTTTCAAAACTTCTTTTGCTTGTCCATCAAGTGATTGTGTTGGTTCATCTAGCAACAAAATTTTTGGACACCCTAGCAAGGCTTTTGCAATTGCAACTTTTTGTGCTTCGCCACCACTCAAATCATATGGATGACTTTCAAGCAATTTTTCCAATCTGAAAGCATGCACAAGTTCAAAAGTTCTTTCTTTTGCATTTTCAATTTTTTGCAATTTTGCCATGTCCTCAAATTCTTCTTGCACTGTTTCTTGCAAAAATAGAGTCTTTGGATTTTGTGGCAACAAAACAATTTTGTTCTCAAAGTTCTTTTTTTTGCTCAAAATATTTTGCGCCTTTCCAAAAATTGAAAATTTTCCTGCATAAAGTTTTTTGATGTTGCAAAGCACTTTTAGCAAAGTTGATTTTCCTGCTCCGTTTCCACCAATGATTGAAAAAATTTCATTGTCAAAAATTTTCAAATTCAGTCCGTGCAAAATATCTTGTTGCATTTTTTCATATCTAAAACATCCATTTGAAATTTCAAGTGCAACTTGTGGTTTCAAGTTTTCATATTGCTTTTTTTTGTCATTATTTTGGTCAATCTTTTTTTCATTATATTTGGCATTATATTCTTTGTTTTCTAAATTTTTAGAATCTTCATTCAAACATTTTTTTTCATTTGAAAAATTCGATTTCAACCATTCTTTTGCATCAAGAAATTTTAAAGGACAATCTCCAAATTTTTGTGAATTCTCAATTTCTGCAAAAATGCGCACAACAGAAGGCAATGACAAAACAAGGTTGCGATTCAAAATGTTTTTTGAATCATTGGCAATTTCTTGTGGTGTCCCAAATTTTTCAATTTTTCCATCACTCAAAACCAAAATCTTGTCAGCATATTCAAACAAATTTTCCAAATTGTGTTCAACAACAACAATGGTGATTCCAAGTTCTTTGTTGACTTTTTTCAGTGTTTGCAAAAATTGTTCCCTTGCTATTGGGTCTAGGCTTGTGGTTGGTTCATCAAGCAAAAGCAATTTTGGTTCGGCAACAAGCAAACTTGCCAAATTCAATGTTTGTTTTTGTCCACCAGAAAGTTCCGATGTCTTTTTTTGAAACCATGTTGAAATTCCAAAAAATTCGCTTGTTTCAGCAATGCGATTTTGAATTGCCGAGTTTTTCATTCCTAGACTTTCAAGCAAAAAAGCAAGTTCGCTGTAAACCTTGTCCGAAACAATTTGACTTTCTACATCTTGAAACAAAAAGCCAATTTTTTGACAGGATTCTTTTGTACCAAACTTTGAAATCTCCTTTTCATCAACAAAGATTTCGCCTGATTTTTTTCCATAGGGCGCAAGTTCCTTCTTCATCAATTTGAGCAAGGTGCTTTTTCCCGAACCTGATTCGCCAACAACAACGACAAATTCTCCCTTTTCAACACAAAATGAGAGATTGTCCAATTGTTTGTTTGAAGAACCATTGTATGAAAAATCTAAATTTTTGACTTCAAGAAATGCCATTTGATTTTTTCTCCTGTTTCAAGAATTGCAAAAAGAGACATAAAACATGCCTCAAAGATGTAAACCAACAAATCTATGTTGAATGATAGTGCTTTCATTTTTGGATAGAAATAGAAAGATGCGACATTGAAAAACATAGGAATTGTTGCAGTCATTCCAAGCACAAAAACCAAAATTAACAAAAACATATCGCTTTTTTGAAATTGAAAAATTGAAAATTTTGTTCTTCTAGCAATGCCAAAACCTCTTGCTTTCATGCTGTCGGCAGTCACCACTGAACTTTCAATTCCCCAAGTCGTCAATGTTGAAAACAATCGCATTTTCACTTTCAAAGTGCGAAAAATGTTTCCATCTCCATACAGCCCAAGTGCAAACAAATTTTCATCAATTTCTTTGTATTGTTTTTTAAATTTTGGAATCATTCCCACTGACAAATTCAAAATTGTTGCAAATTTTGGAAGAAAATTCCCAAACAAAAAAACGATTTTTTCGCTTGTGATGACAATGTTGAAACTTTTGAGCCAAACAAATGAAGACGAAATCATCATTCCCACTGTCAAACCATAAAAAATTGATTCAAGCGTTATTGGTTTTCCATTCATATAAAACAACTTTGTCATTCCTTCATGAACAAAAATTGGGTTCAACAAAGTTGACAACAAAATGATTGCAATAGTAAATGCAAAAGTTTTGAAAGCCGTCTTGAAATTTGAAATTGCAAACAACAAACCTAGTGATAGGCAAAAAGAAATTGAAATCACAACTGGATTCATTGAAAACATTGTGACAAAAAGTGTAATGAAAAAGTAGGTGAAAGTCACAACTGGATTTATTCTGTCAATTGCCCTCATCTTATCACCTTTCATAAACATCAAAACCACCATTGCAAGTGTATGTTAGCAAAACATCATCTGCATTTTTCAATCTGCATTCACCAATGCCGACATTCACAAATGCACCATTGACCAAATACATCCAGCCTGAACTGCTCCCACATTGTTTTTCAGCAATGTGATTGATTGAAACTATATAATAGTTTTGAAATTGTGGCGAATAAGTGATGTTCATGTCAATTTTCAACTGCTTTTTAACTCTGACAATCAAGGAATAGGCTGTTTCATTTTTGGCAATTTGAAATTTTTGTTTTTTCAAAATGTATCCGTCTTTTGGGACTACATTTGCATCTTTTACACCCTCATCAAGTTGTTCCCAATTTTTCAAAATGTTTGAGCATTGAATTGTCAAGGTCACAAAATCATCAGTCAAAACAATGTCATCATTTGCACCGTTTTCAGCATTTTCAACACTTTGAAAAAAATCGCATGCCGAAAATGTGAAAATCGAAATAGCAACGACAATCAACAACAATGTTCTTATAACAATTTTTTGTGACCTTGATTTGTTCATATTATGCAAACAAATTGACTGATTTGTTCAAATCTCTTTGCACCTTGTAAGACATCAAACTTGCATAGACTTGATTGACCGAAAAGTTGCTTGAATCAGTAATTGGTTTTGAAGCATCTCGCAACAATAAACCTGAACTTTCATCAAAATAGTTTGCAAAAAGCAACTCAACTGTGTCAAATTCAAGTGAAGATTGAATTTCTCTGATTTTCATGTTGTTTGCTGAATAGAGCATCAATGGAAGTGCTGTTGAAGTAATATTGCCATAATTTGCTTTTTCAGAAATAAAATCAAAATCGGTTGCATTGAAAGTTTTATAGATGCTAAGGCAAGTGTTTCCCCAAACAGCACCATCAGGTCCCCAACTCACACTTGTAAATTTTGGAGTTTTGTCTATCAATTTTGTCAGTGCCTCACTTGAAACATCAATTCCCTTTGCAAAAGACAATTCAAAAGGTGAAACCCATTCACTGAAATTTCCTGAAAGAGAATTGACATGTGCTTGATATGCTGTTTTGAACGAAGTCATGTCTTTGTCGAGGAGTCTTGCCGAATAAAAATATTTGCCCCAATCTGCCCCACTGAGAGTCGAAAGGTCAGCATCTTTCAAAGATTGTTCAAGTTGTTCATTTGCAACTGACTTAAAAATTGATGAATCGTAGCCATTTGCCTTCATCATGTAAACTGCCATATCAAGCCAATGTTGGAAATTTTCAGAGCCTTGAAAAGTTGTTCTTGCAGAAAACAAAGTTTTGCAGGCTGTTTTCATAAATTTGTAGATAGTTTTGTCAACGTCAACATCGACAGAATCCATTGTTCCACCAAAGCCATTGCCAGTTGTGTTCCAGCATTCAACTTTGAATTCAAAATTGTCATTGTCGTCAAGGACAATACCATCAATTCCTGTTGATGCAAGGGCACCGTTTTCATAAATCATCAATCCCCAATTTGGGTCAACAATTGAACTAGCAATTGATGTAACATAATTTCCAAATTGTTCAGTATTTGTTGACTTTACTTGATATTTTGAATTCAAAATGTCAAACAATTTTTCATTTTTCTTGGCAGTGATGTTCTCATCAACCAAAGTTTCGCCATCTATGTCAACGACTTTGACTGCGAAAGCAATTTGTGGTTGTGTTGCTGGTGGTTGTTCTCCACATGCTACAAAGCAAACCATCAATGTTGCAATCAACAAACTTGCAACGACGGAAAGTATAATTCTAGAAATTTTAATGCTTTTTTTCATTTTTTTGTTTCCTCTTGTCTTGTATTTTTTGTTTTTTCAAAAGATAAAGTTGCGAAACAGGTTTCAAACCTGCCTCTTCAATCGCTCTATTCCAAGGACCTAGTTTTGCTTTGATTTTGGCAATTTCGACAGAATCAAAATCACTTTTTTTCGGCAATCTACCAAGTTGTTTGGCCTTGTTTTGAAGCATTTCAATGGCTTCTCGCTTTTCCATATCTCTCCTATAAAACAAAAAAAGCACTCCTGAGAAGTGCAAACAAAAAAACCACCTATCCTAGGTGTCATCCACATTTCTCATATCCAGTATTTTTTGCAGGCATTCCGACTTTGACGGTAATGATAGTTGCGACGGATTTTCACCGTTCTTCCCACTGCTTGAAGTTTGATTGAAGTATATCATCATTGAAAAATTTAGTAAACTAAATGAAGACTTGATTGAAAAAAAATTTAATAAAAGCGTCTATATGTTTTTTACAACACATGACGCTTATATTTTATTTTTTGTTGCATTTTACAGATTTTTTATTGATGTGCTTGTTTTTCATTGTTTCAAACCACAAAAACATGATGTCAACTCAAAAAGCCTTTCAATATTATGTCTTCGGCTTCTTTTTCATCAATACCAACAGTCATCAATTTGACAACTTGGTCATTCGCAATTCTTCCAATTGCTGCTTCGTGAATGAGTTCAGCATCAGCAGAAATTGCATCGATTTTTGGAATTGATGCCACATGTGCTTCATCCATGATGATTGAATCGCATTGAATGTGACCTTTGCATTTTTGCAAGCCTTCAAGCGACATGTTGAAAATTTGTTGTGACTTGCCTTGTGCAACTGAACGAGAAATGACTTGTGCTGATGAATTTTCGCCAACCAATTTGACAATGACATTTGACGTGGCAAGTTGAACACCATCAGTCAACAATCTTTCGGTGATAATTAGTTTTGCATTGTCATGCAAAATGACTTCGGTGTCACGAATTGTGCTGTCAACACCTTTCAGTTGAGTCATGTCAAGTTCAGCAACGCCATTTTCAAAAACTTCTACCACTGTTTTAGGGTTCAAAATTCTTTCGCCAGTTCCTTCCCCTTCGCCATAGTGATTTTCAATGTATTTCATTTTTGCATTTTGTCTGACAAAAATTTGATGAATTCCATCATGTTGACTTTTTTTGTCGCCACAATTGTGAATTCCACAGCCAGCAACAATGACAACATCCGAATTTTCGCCAACATCAAATGTGTTGTAAACCAAATCATCAAGTCCACTTTCCGAAATGACAACAGGAACAGACACCATTTCATTTTTTGTGTTTGGCTTGACAATGACATCAATTCCTGGTTTGCCAACTTTTGAAACAATGTCAATGTTTTCTGAAACAACTCTGCCTGCGCAACCTCCATTTTTTCGGATGTTATATGCGCCTTTTGTGATGTCGCCTGAATTGAGCAATTTATCAAGCATAATTTTTTCTACAAGACTCAGCATTGTTTACCTCCTGCATCCACGCAATCTCTGTGGCACATACATCCTGTTTCGGGGTCGCCCGAAAGTTTTGCCAAAAATTCTTCATGAGATGTGACTTCTCTGATTTTTCCGTCATCAACAACAACAATTTCATCAGCAAGTGCCATAATTCTTTCTTGGTGAGAAATGATGATGATGCAAGTATCGGTGTTTTTGTGCAAATCCAAGAATGTTTCAGTCATGCGCTTGAAACTCCAAAGGTCAATGCCTGCCTCAGGTTCATCAAAAACTGCAACTTTCAAATCACGAATGATGACGCTTGCAATTTCAATGCGTTTGAGTTCTCCACCAGAAAATGTGTTGTCAATGTTTCTGTCCAAATAGGTGTCAGGACAAAGTCCAACATTTTTCAATGCCAAACGAATGCTGTTTTTTGAATTGCCTCTTGCGAGTTCCAAAAGTTTTTTGACCTTCAAACCCTTGAATCTTGCAGGGGCTTGAAAAGCATAGCCAATTCCCACCTTAGAACGGTCGACAATTGACTTTTCAGAAATTTCTTCTCCATCAAGAAAAGTTTGACCTTTGTCATTAGGAATGATTCCCATGATATATTTTGCCAAAGTAGATTTGCCACCACCATTAGGACCAGTGACAACATAAATTTTTTTTGCTTCAAAAGATATTGAAACATCTTTCAAAATGTCTTTCGTGCCATCCGAATCAGGGACGGTGACGGTTGCATTTTTGATTTCTAGCAAACTCATCTATACCTCTTTCGTTTTGAAAAACTAAACTATATGAATTTCACATATTAAGCAATAAAAAATTGCAATCATGTGCTTATATATATTTTACATAAATTTTGATATTTTTCAATCTAAAAATAGAAATTGCTTGAATTTTTGTGGTTATTTTTTGATTTTTCTGTTTTTCACGCCAAACATCTTGAAATTCAAGCCTGTGACAGTTGCTTTGATTGTTCAATTTGTTGCGAAATGCAAATGAGTATGCTACAATGTGCCAGCAATTCAAATGAAAAGAGGAATAAATTTATGCAATTTGCAAAAGGAGTAAAAAACGCACTTCCAATCGCAATGGGATACATTCCTGTCGCTTTTGCTTTTGGAGTTTTGGGAGTTGAAAAAGGGTTTTCTCCTTGGTTTCCAATTTTGATTTCAATCACAAATTTCACAGGGACAGGACAATTTGCAGGGCTTGAACTCATTGCCAGTTTGGCAACGTTCATTGAATTGTTTTCCACCATGTTCATCATCAATGTTCGCTATTCGTTGATGAGCCTTTCTTTGTCACAGCGACTTTCTTCAAACACAAAATGGTGGCAAAGAATCATCATTGCATTTGGCGTTACAGATGAAAACTATGCAGTTGCAATCATGCAAAAAGGGTCAATCGATTTCAAATTTTTTCTCGGAGTCATGTCCACATCATATTTGGGTTGGATTTTTGGCACTGTTCTTGGTGCATGTCTTGGCAATGTTTTCACTCCAACATTGATGTCAGCATTCGGAATTGCCCTTTACGCAATGTTTGTTGCAATCATTTTGCCACCTGCAACTCAAAACAAAAGCATATTTTTTCTCATCTTAATCAGCATTGCGTTCAGTTGTCTTTTCTACTTCACTCCAACCTTAAAAAACTTGTCTAATGGCTGGGTCATCATCATTGGTTCGATAATTTGTTCAGCAATTGCCAGTTTGATTTTTCCAAAAAAACTCAACGAAGATGGCACATTGGCAGACAAACCAAACAAAATTCAAAAGAAAATCATTTCCATCAAAAAAATAGACAGTGATAATGACAAAAAAATTAAAAAATGCAAAATTGATGAAAAAAAGGAGAAATCAAAAAAATGACACTAAAATTTATGCTAATTTCTCTAACAATCATGACTTTGGTGACCTATTTTTGCAGAGCAATCACTCTCGTTTTTGTCAAAAAGCAAATCAAAAATAGTTTTATAGTTTCATTTTTGCACTACATTCCATACAGCGTTCTTGCAATCATGGTTTTTCCAAACATCTTTTTTGCATGTGGAAATATGATTTCATCAGTTGTTGGAGCAGTTGTTGCAATTTTGCTTGCCCTATCTCGTCGTTCATTGTTTATCGTTTCAGTTTTCAGCATTTTTGCAGTATATTTTGTTGAAATTTTAATGACTATGATTTGATTTATATTTTTATTTTGAAAATTTAACAACACTAACTCGAACTGCACAATTATCCATAGTGAAACAAATAACTTAATTTCTTTCTATATTTTTCTAAAAGAAAATACGCAGATAATGAACAAACGCTTTTTATATAATAAAATATCTAGGATAATGAACAAATGCTTTCTATATAAAAAGATTTGCATTTTAAAAATCTTAATTTTTGATTCTTTAAACCAAACTTTCACTAAATATAACAAAAAAACTTTTTGAAATGACTTTGCAAAAAACAAAATCACCTCAAAAAGTTTTATACATCAAATTTTAGTTAAAATTTAATTTATCACTTCAAAGAATTAAGCACTTTTCCAACAACTTTCATGTCAACCAATCCTGCATAGTTTGCTTTGAAATGTTTCATCACAAACGGCACTGTTTTTTCGTCCAAGCCGTTGATGATTGTTTCAATTTCTTCTTCGCTCATCAACTTTGGCAAATAGCACTCAATTGCATCAATTTGATTTTGAAGACCTCCAACTGTTTCCATTCTTCCTGCTTTTTCAAATGCCGATTTTTCTTCTTTCAATTCATTGATTGCCTTTTGCAAAACTGAACTTGAATCTGCTTCTGTCAATTCTTGACCAACTGCACGTTTTTCAATTGAAATTGCCATAAGTTTTGTAATCACAACATTGAGTGCAGAAACTGCATCTGCATTTTTTTGTTTCATTGCTTCAATTTTTGCTTTTTTGAAATCTGCCAACAACATAATTTTTCTCCTTTTAAACCAATCTTTTTCTCAAATCTTCTTCTGAACATGGTGAAAGTTTTGACAATGGAACGTCCAAAACAGTCATGCAACCTGTTTTTCCCTCTTTTGCCATGCGATGAACAGCACGGGCATATGCAGTCAAAATACTGCTTGTAAATTCAGGATTGCTGTCAAGTTTGATGTTGAGTTCCACCACGTGTTTGTTTTCAGTGAAAGTGTTTCCACCACGAATGACCATTCCACCATGAGGAATTCCACTATGATTTTTTTTCATTTCTTCTGACGAAATGAAATGAACAATTGTGTCATAATCTCCAAAATAGTTTGGCATTGTGACAATTTGTCTTTCAATTTCATTTTTGTCAGCATCTGCCTTTGCAACAACAAAAACTTCTCGCAAATGTTTTTCACGAGTTGAAAGAGTAGGATTTGTTCCTTTTCTGACTTCATCAAGTGCCTTTTCAATTGGAATTGTATATTGTCTTGCATCCAAAACGCCTTCAATTCTTCTCACAGCATCAGAATGTCCTTGTGAAACTCCCTTTCCCCAAAATGTATATGTTTCGCCATTTGGCAAAATTGATTCAAACAATGAACGTGCAACCGAAAAAATACCTGGGTCCCAACCAACTGAAATTGCTCCAAGATGTCCTGTTTCTTTTCCAATTTTGTCAAGGCATGCAAAATGTTCAGGAATTTTCGCATGAGTGTCAAAAGAATCAATGACATTGAAATTGGCAATCATTTCAGCACCTTGAACAGCAAGGTCAGAAAGAGAGCCTCCACACAAAACCAAAACATCAATTTTGTCTTTATATTTTAAAATTTCCTTCACATTGATTGCAAATCCATTTTTTGTTTCAACATTGTCACGTCTTGTAAAAATTCCGACAAGTTCCATATCACTGTTGTTTGCGACAGCAAGTTCTACACCACGACCCAAATTGCCATAGCCTAAAATTCCAACTCTAATTTTTTCCATTATACTTTTCCTTCAAACAGATTTTTTCAACAACACAAAGTTTTTTCAATGCGCAAGTAAAAATTGTTAACATTGTAATACCATTTTATAAAAATTGTCAAATTCTCAAATTAAATTTATAAAAAAATTAAAAGCTGTCAATTTTGACAGCTTTTGTTTTACTTTTCTTTTTTTTCTTTATTTTGTGGAGCAATGATTTCGTTCTCATCAATTTTTTCTGATTGTCTTTCTGCTTCTGTCAATTCTTCAATTGCTCTCCAATCTCTACGTTCAATTTTTGCTTCTTCAAAAATTTTATCATGTTCTGCGCTCATTTGTCGACCTCCCTTCAAAACTCTTTTACAATTATAACTCAAAAAAAGTTAATAATCAATAGGGATAAAAGAATTTTTCAATGTTTACGATAAAATTTTATCGTTTTCTTTGATTTTCAACAACAAAATCAAAAAAAATGTGATTTTGTTGTTGAAAAAGCATTGATTGATTTTACTTTTTGAATCGATTGATTTTACTTTTTGAAAGGCTTTGCAATGATGTTACCAATTTTTTTGATTGCATTGCTTGCCATTTTGATTGGCAATTTTTCAAAAGTTGTTCCGTGTGCATCAAATTTTTTCACCAATTTGATTGCATCAAATTTACATTTTGTTGTGCATTGTCCACAACCTACACACATTTCAGAATTCAACTGAACTGCACCACAACCAAGACATCTTGCTGTTTCTGCTTTCATTTGTTCTTCTGTGAATGTTGCTCTTGTGTCTTTGAATGAGCCATCATTTTCT
>CAYPVP010000036.1:0-15219 GCA_964414205.1 uncultured Bacteroidaceae bacterium
TGTAAAATATGTTGGACAAAATGTTTGTAAAAATAAAAATGAAGTCTTTCGACTTCATTTTTTTATTTTAGAAATTTTAATCTTTAAACATTTAAAAATACAATAAACAACTACTGAAAATTGCTTTATTCAAAATTTAAAGTTGTTTGAATTTTATTTTTCCTGACTTTCTTCATTTTTGATTTGCTTGTTTTTAGTTTGTTTTTTCAATCTCATTGAAAGGCTATCAAACCAATTTTTTGCAGTGATAATGAAGTTTTGTGGCATTGCTTTTATGTCAACAATTTTTGCATTGTTACAAATTGTATAAACTACATAAGAATAGTATAAAGTGACAAGCACAGTTACAATTGAGAAGAAAATGTAGTAAACACTAAGTGTTTCAAAGTTGACCAAATTTGCAGATGTTGATGAAGACAAGAAATTTGATTGGCTGATGAGTTGTCCGATGCACAAGAATGCCAACACTGAATAACTTGCAAAAACACCATACATTCTCTTTTCACCTGAAAGCATGACATAAACAAGCATCAAAGCAAGTGACAAAACCAAATATGTTTCGGTGACTTTCAAAGTAAACACTGCGACCATTGCAAACATATATGATGCAAGCAACAACATCTCTGCTCTGTTTCTGTTTTTGAAATACAACGAAGAAACATAAATCACCAAAACAAGAATGAAAATCAAGTTTAAGATTGAAGCAGTTTTGTTGACCAATTTAAAGTTCATTCCGACCATTCCATACAAGTTGAAGGCATTGCTGACATACAATTGTGCATTGGCTATCATGTCTTTATAGCGTGTCAAAATGAAGAATGGTGAGCCACTTTGAATTTGTCCAAGAGTGACTGGCAAAGCCAAAACATAGAACCCAACCAACATTGCAACAAATCCAAACACAATCTTTGCACGTGCAGTTCCAAATGTTTTCATTGTGACATCAGAACGGTAGTACATATATCCCATATAAACCAAAATCAATGGGACAACAGCAAGCGCTCTTATATCAAGCAAAATTGCCAAAGTTGACAACAAATATGTTGATAAGAATTTCTTCTCCAAAGCAAGCAAGAAAGCACCCAAAATCAATGCAATCAGCACGCTGTCAAACGAGCCTCTCATTCCAGAAATCAAGAATGAAATTGGCAACACAGCATACAGTGTCGCATAGACAGTAGACAATTTGTTTCCAACGTATTTTTTGCCATAGAAATAAATCATCAAAACCGTTGCAATGTCAGCCAAAACTGAAACCATTCTAATCAAAATTGAAATGTCAGTGCGTGCCAAATTTTGTCCCATTGCTCCAATTATATACAAAATATAAATTGAACCAGGGCCCATCAAACTTGTTGTTGATGTCAAAGAAGCATATGCCGATTTGACGCCATTCAAAGCCAATGTTTCTGATGCAGCAGCCAAAACATTTGTTTGAGAACCAAAACCAAATGTTGTCAAAACAACAATAAGTCTAAGCAAGAAAGTTCCAAGCCCCAAATATGATGCAATTGCGATTGGATGAGTTAAAACTTTTTTGATTTTTGAATTGGAATCCAAAGATTTTGCCGATTTGCTTTCATTGGTGCTATCAATGTTGTCAAAAGCATTTTTCTTTGAATAAATTCTGCGAATGAAAATGTATGCACAAACCAAAATTGCAATGCTGAGCAATGCTAGCAAAACAACAAATGCAATTCCACTTGCAGTGATGTTATAATTCAAACGGTTTGCTTTGACTTGATGAATTGTTTCGCCAACAGGAACTGAATCGACACGCATCATTGAAACTGTGTCAAAATAAACTGTTCCTGAAACTTCTCTACCACTTCCACCAAGCATCAAACTCAATGTAAGATAATCGGTGTTTCTTGGTGTAACATACAATTCAACCTTGTTCCATTCACCGTTTGCATTTTTGAATTCATTGCCAACAATGGTGTTTACATCTTCATAGAAAGCAAGGTGTGGTCCAACAGGTTGAGCGTCTGCGCCAGTGTTTCCACCAACAGGCGAATCCAATTTGTAAACAAGAGAAACCTTGTATGTTGCATTTCTGTCAACTTTTACACTTTGGCTGAAACAAGTTGCACTGTTTTTATCATTACTAATTTCAAGACCATATGTTCCAGCATTTTCAGGTTTGTTGTCATCTGCCAATTGAAAGCGACCAACCTTTCCTGAAACTGAACCACTAATCGTTTTTTTAGTCCAATCATCAATTGAGCCTTTGCTGTCAGACCAAGTTTCAAAACTACCGTTTTTGATAAGTTCGACATTGTAACTGGTGACGTCGGCATCGCAAGCGGTAAAACCGAAAATTGCGACAACGACGACCAGTGTTACTAAAAGGCTAAGTTTCCAAAATCTTTTCATAGATTCTCCTAACTAGCAATATTTTGTGAAAACGCAGAAATTAGTCAAGTTCCTTAACTTTTGCTGCTTTACCTGTTCTTTCTCTCAAATAATAAAGTTTTGCACGTCTGACGTCGCCTCTTGATTTGACAACGATGCTTGCAATTTTTGGTGAGTGAATTGGGAATGTTCTTTCAACTCCGTAGCCACCCTTTGAGATGTGACGAACTGTAAATGTTTCACGAATACCACCGTTTTTGCGTGCAATAACTGTGCCTTCGTAAGCTTGGATTCTTTCGCCTTTGTCTTCAATGATTTTGACATTGACAACGACTGTGTCTCCAATGCTGAATGATGGAATGTCTTTTTTCATTCCTTCAAGTTCCAATGTGTCGATAATGTTCATACGACTTACCTCCTAATAGACATTCGCGTGAAGATTTTCCTCATCGGAGGAATGCCCAAGTCTTAAAAATTTTAACATAAGTATGTTTTTTTTACAACTAATTTGAGAAACAAATTCTCAATTACAACCAATTATCGCCATAAAAAATGAAAATATTGATAATTTTTTACGATTTGGCAAAAAAATTGAAAATTTATTATTTTGCACCATTTATATCAAATGTTTTTGAGTCAAAGATAATGTTTGAAAAAGTTTGACAAACTTCACACTTCAAATGCAGAAACTATGTGGTTGATTTCTCCGTTAAAAATTTCGATGACATCAAATCGCAAATCAACATCATACAAATGTTTTGCTGACAAATACATCTTTCCTGCTTTGATATATCTTTGTTGCTTAAAGTAGTCAACCGATTCTTTTGGCAGTCCAAATTTGTCACTATTGCGAGTTTTCACTTCACAAAAAACAATGGTTCCCTCTTTGCTTTTTGCAATTATGTCAACTTCTACACCACATATTTTTGAATTATGCTCCAAAATTTCATAGCGATTGCTTTTTAGAAATTTTTGTGCCATTTTTTCGCCTTGATTTCCAATTTGAGTTGTATTCATCTGTTTCACACAAAATTTTTGATAAAACTTTTTCTATGAAAAGTTGTTGCACCAAATTCTTTTATTGCTCTGATATGTTCTGCTGTGCCATAACCCTTGTTCTTTGCAAAATTATATTGTGGAAATTTTTCGCCAAGTTCAATCATAAAGTGGTCACGAGTTACTTTTGCGACAATGCTTGCTGCTCCAATTGAATAGGACATTGCATCTCCATGAACAATGCCTTTTGTTTCGTATGGCAAATTCAAATTGATTGCATCAACCAAAACGATGTCAGGAACAACATCCAACGACATTACGGCTTCAATCATACATGCTTTTGTTGCTTCCAAAATGTTCATTTCGTCAATTTTTGCATTGTCAAATGAAACAGTAGATGTTGCAACTGCATTTTCCAAAATCAAAGGAAAAAGTTTTTCACGCTTTTTTTCTGTCAGTTTTTTGCTATCATTTACGCCTTCAATGATTTCTTCAAGATTCATTATCACAGCAGAGCATGTGACAGGTCCAGCAAGTGGTCCTCTCCCAACTTCATCAACACCACAAATATATTTGTATCCTCTTTCCAAAAGTTGTTTTTCAAAAAATAACAAATCAATTTTTTCTTTCGATTTTTCCATAAATTCTCACTTTTTAGCCGTTTTGCTCTACTTTTGAACCGTTTTGTTCTACTTTTGAACCGTTTTGTTCTACTTTTTCAAGCATAATTTTGCCTAGTCGACCTTTTCTAAAATCATCCAAAACCACCTTGGCTGTCCTTTCATAGTCATAGTCGCCACCACGCAAACGATAGCCACGAGAAGTTGCAATTTGCTCAAAAACTTCCAAAGTTGTTTCGCCAAACTCTGAAATTTTATATCTTTCCATAAGGCTTTTTGGTTCGGTTTGCATGATTTCAGCAATAAATTCAAAAGCCAAATCAGAAACGTCCAAAACGTCTTCATTTATACTGCCAATGAAAGCAAGATGTTTTGCAATTGTTTGGTTTTCAAACTTTCCCCACAAAGTTCCAGGAGTGTCCAACAAATCGATGTTTCCTGAAAGTGAAAGCCATTGTTTTCCTCTTGTGACACCTGGTTTGTTTCCCGTCACGGCAGACGCTTTTTTTCTCATTGCATTGATAATTGTCGATTTTCCACTGTTTGGAACGCCAATGACCATTGCTCTCAAAAATTTATTTACGCCTTTTGCCTTATATTTGTCCAAAATTTCTTTTGAAACGCTTTTCATTGCATCAATAATTTGTGTGCAATCGCCACTTGTTCCAATTGCCTTGACATAAGTTTTGCCTTCACTTGAAAATTGTTTGCACCACTTTTCCAACTCGTTTTTTTCAATCAAATCACATTTGTTGAAAACATAGACAACAGGTTTTCCTTTCACCAATTTTTCAAAATTAGGATTTTTGCATGCTGAAACTGCCCTTGCATCAATGACATAAATCAAAACATCACATAGTGCAACATTCTCTTCCATCATTCTGACAGCCTTTGTCATATGCCCTGGAAACCATTGTATATACATAATTTTCCCTCCAAACATTTTTTTCACAGTTCGCAATCGAAACATCAAAAAAATATTTTAACATCAATATTTTTCTATTTTACATTTTGCATTTACAAAACAAAGTATAGCATAAATACATCAAATTTCAAAATGAAGATAATGTGAAATCAAAGAAAAATTGGAATATAAAAGAAAAAAGGAAAGATTTTCAATCTTTCTTTTCAAGCAAATCTGGTCTTCGTTCTGTTGTGATTTCAATGCTTTTTTGCTTTCTCCATTTTGCAATTTCAGCATGGTTTCCACTTCTCAAAACATCAGGCACTTTCAATCCTTCAAATTCAGCAGGACGTGTATAGTGAGGATATTCAAGTAGTCCATCAGAAAAACTTTCTTCGTCCGTTGAATGCTCACTTCCCAAAACACCAACAACATAGCGAGAAACTGCATTGACAAGAACCAATGAAGCAAGTTCTCCACCAGTCAAAACATAGTCGCCAATAGAGATTTCTTCATCAATTTCAAGGTCAATGACTCTTTGGTCAACGCCTTCAAAACTGCCACACAAAATCAACAAATTTTCTTCTTTTGCCAAATCTTCAACAATGTTTTGTTTCAATGTTTTGCCTTTTGGCGACAAATAGATTCGTTTTGCATTGTGATTTGGGTCTTTTGCTCTGATTGCAGAAACAATTGGCTGTGGAGTCATGACCATGCCTGCACCACCACCAAAAGGTGTATCATCAGTTCGTCCGTGCTTATCCAACGAAAAGTCACGAATGTTTACAATTTCGCATTCAAACTTGTTTTCTTTCAATGCTCGACCTGTGACTGCTTGGTCAAGAATTGAAAAAGATTCAGGATAAACTGTCAAAATTGTAAATTTCATTCATTCCTCATAAACTGCAACTTGCTTATAAACTTCTTTGTCCAAAACAATTTTGTTTTCGGTCAAATTTATTTCCAAAATCAATTTTTTCAATGCTGGAAAAAATGCTTTTGAGCCATTTACAGTTTTCATTTGATATACATCAGCACTGCCATACTGCAAAACATCTTGCAATATTCCAAGCAGTTTATCGCCAATGAAAATTTCCATTCCAATCAAATCTGCAATAAAGTTTCTGTCATCAGAAATTTCGATATCGTTTCTGTCAACAAAAACATCTTTTCCTCGCAGACTTTCTGCTTTTTCAACATCATCAATGTTGTAAAATTTAAAATATGCAAAATCGCCCTCAAATTGAGCGCTTTCTACTTCAATTTCTTCATCACCAAGAAATGCTGTGCCAAGATTTTTCACTGTTGAAAAACTGTCAGAATATAGTTTTGCTTTTACAACCCCTTTCAAACCACGTGGTTTCAAGATTGTCGCAATCAAAAATTTTTGATTTATCATTATTCTTTTTCAACAATGACTACATTATAGCGTGTGCCATTTCTAGGTGAAGCAGATTTGACAAGTGTGCGAATCGCTTTGGCAATTCTGCCTTGCTTTCCAATCACCTTGCCAATATCTTTTTTTGCAACTTCAACAACAATGTCGGTTGAATTGACATCTTCACGAGTTTCAACAACAAAATCTCCATCAACGCCAACCAATTCTCCAACAAGGTATTCGACAAATTCGTGCATAATCACCTCAGTAATACAATTAAAGAACGTTGTGTTTTTTGAACAAACTCTTTACTGTTTCAGTTGGTTGTGCGCCTTTTGCAATCCAATCTTTTGCTTTTTCAGCATCGATTGAAACAACAACAGGTTCTTTTGTTGGGTCATAGTAGCCGATTTGTTCAATATATTGTCCATCTCTTGCTTTTCTTGAATCGATTGCAACGATACGGTAGAAAGGTGCTTTTTTTGCTCCCATTCTTGTAAGTCTAAGTTTAACCATTGTTTATACCTCCAAATTTTTGTTTCTTATAATCAAAGCGTTTCCGCATTTGTTTCATCATTTGTTAAAAGGGGAACCCACCAAAACGTTTTCCTGATGCCATTTTTGACATCATTTGTTTCATCATGTCAAATTGTTTCAGCAACTGATTTACGTCTTGAATCGAACAACCACTGCCACCTGCAATTCTTTTTCTTTGACTTGCTTTGATTGTTTCAGGTCTTCTTCTTTCTTTTTTTGTCATTGATTGAATGATTGCTTTTGTATGCAAAATCTTCTTTTCATCAATATCGGTTGGCATTCCTTTCATTTTTTGTTGCATGCCAGGAATCATTTGCAAAACATTTTGCATACCACCCATTTTTTTCAAACTTTCCAACTGGTCAAGATAGTCATCCAA
This sequence comes from uncultured Bacteroidaceae bacterium, assembly GCA_964414205.1. Taxonomy (GTDB): domain Bacteria; phylum Bacillota; class Clostridia; order Christensenellales; family CAG-917; genus STD2-102. The sequence continues at coordinate 7,170 of CAYPVP010000036.1, forward strand.
ACTGAAAGTTTTGTCTTTCATTTTTTTTGTCAAACGCAAGGCGTCATCTTCGTTGATGGCACTTTCTGCTTTCTCAATCAAAGACAGCACATCGCCCATTCCCAAAATTCTTGATGCCATTCTGTCAGGGTGAAAAACTTCAATTTCGTCAATTTTTTCGCCTGTTCCAGAAAATTTGATTGGCTTTCCTGTGATTGCCTTGATTGAAAGTGCTGCACCACCACGAGTGTCACCATCAAGTTTTGTCAAAATCACACCTGTGATGTCAAGTTGATTGTTGAATGTTTCAGCAACCGTCACTGCATCTTGTCCTGTCATTGAATCGACAACAAGCAGAATTTCAATTGGTTTTATGATTTTTTTCAAATCAACAAGTTCAGTCATCAATGTTTCATCAATGTGCAAACGACCTGCTGTGTCAACAATGATGGTGTCAAAGCCATTTGTTTTTGCAAAATCAATTCCTTCTTTTGCAATGTCTTTTGGCTTGATTTGACCTTTTTCAAAAACTTGAACATTTGCTTTTTGTCCGACAACTTGAAGTTGTTTGATTGCTGCTGGACGATAGACATCGCATGCAACCAACAAAACTTTTTTGCCTTGTTTTTTCAACATGTTGGCAAGTTTGCCACACATTGTTGTTTTTCCTGCACCTTGCAAACCACACATCATATAAACGGTTGGTGGATTGCTATCAACAGCAAGTTTTGTATGTTTTGAACCCATCAATTCGACAAGTTCATCTCTAACTATTTTTATGACTTGTTGGTCAGGAGTCAAACTTTTGAGAATTTCCTCTTGGTTTGCTTTTTCGCTGACGGAATTTATGAATTTTTTGACAACTGAATAGTTGACATCGGCTTCCAAAAGAGCAACACGAATTTCTCGCATCGCTTGTTTGATTTCAAGTTCAGTGAGTTTTCCACGATTTTTCATTTTTGAAAAAATGTGATTCATTTTGTCAGTCAAATTGTCAAACGCACCCATGTCATTCCTCCAAAATTGATTTTATCTCTTCCAAATTTGCTTTTGCTTTTTCAACATTTCCCAAATTCAAGTCTTTTTGACTTTCTTGAATGATTTCAAGAATGATTTGTTTTTGTTTTGCAAAACCGAGTTTTTCTTCGAATTCAAGCAAAGCCTTTTCAGCACGCTGAATTGAATCACGCACAGCCTGTCTTGAAACTCCAAATTGTTCTGCAATTTCTGCCAAAGACAAGTCAAAGTCATTGAACAGTTCCAACATTTCTCTTTGTTTGTCAGTGAGCAATTTGCCATAAAATCCATTTAAAACACAAATTTCAATGTTTTGCATATCTTCTCTCCAACAAAAAAGTGGTGTAAAGGCAACGACCTTTACACCACTATATATTTTATCTTAATTTTTGTCAACAAAATTTTATAAAAATCTTTGCGTTTTTTCATTTTTCAAAAAAATTCAACTTGATTGTTTTGATTTACAGTGATTGAACAAATAAATCAATCTATCTATCAAACAATATATCAATCAAACAAAGCGTCAACAAAATCTTTTGGAGAGAAATCAATCAAGTCATCAATTTGTTCTCCAACACCAACATAGACAACTGGCAATTCGGCATCTTCGGCAATCGCCACCACAACTCCACCTTTTGCTGTTCCATCAAGTTTGGTCAAAATTATGCCATCAAGATCGATTGTCTGTGTAAAAATTTCGGCTTGTGCAACTGCATTTTGTCCTGTTGTTGCATCCAAAACCATAAACTTTCTAAAATCAGCATCAGGCATCTCTCTTTCAACAACTCTGCAAATTTTTTTCAATTCATTCATCAAATTGACTTTGTTGTGAAGTCTTCCAGCAGTGTCAATCAAAACAACTTCTGTTCCTTTTGATTTTGCAGATTGCAAAGCATCAAAAACGACAGCAGCAGGGTCTGCACCTTCCGAGTTTTTTACAACTCGCACTCCTGCTCTTTCACCCCAAACTTCAAGTTGCTCGCTTGCAGCAGCCCTGAAAGTGTCGGCAGCAGCAACAATGATGCTCTTTCCTTCATTTTTAAATCTGTTTGCAAGTTTTCCAATTGCTGTTGTTTTTCCAACGCCATTGACACCTGACAACAAAATTACAAGTGGAGTTCCATAGGCAGGGACTTCAAAATCAATTGATTCAACCATAAGATTTTTGAGCAATTCTTTTGCGTCTGATGGTTTTGTAATTTTGCGTTTGAAACTTTCCTCTTTCAAATTTTCAATCAAATTTGTTGTTCCGTTGATTCCCACATCAGCAGAAAGCAACGCTTCTTCCAAATCATCATAAAAATCATCATCAAGTTCTTTTGCTGAAAAAATTGCGAACATTCTTTTTGCAAACTTCTCTCTTGACTTTTTCAATCCTTCGGAAATCTTTGAAAAAAATCCCATATTACCTCATTTTAGCCTTGCAAATCTTTGACTTGCTTCAAAGCATCTTCAAATGTTACTTTGACTGTTTTTGTGACACCTTTTTCTTGCATTGTAACACCATAGATTGTGTCAGCATTTCTCATTGTTGGTTTTCTGTGTGTGATGACAATAAATTGTGTTTTGTCGCTGAAAACTCTCAAATATTCAGAGAACAAACTTGCGTTGGCATCATCAAGGGCTGCTTCAATTTCATCAAGAACACAGAAAGGCATTGGCTTCAACTCCAAAATTGCAAACAAAATTGCAATTGCTGTCAATGCTTTTTCTCCACCAGAGAGCAAAGAAATGTTTTGCAATTTCTTTCCAGGTGGCTGTGCAAAAATTTCGATTCCTGCTTCAAGTGGGTCCAAATCCATTGTGCCATCTTCGCTAGGTTGAATTGATTCAAGAGTTAATTTGCCATTTCCACCATCAAACAATCTCTTGAAAATTTTCTGAAAATTTTCGTTGATTTGATTGAAAGCATTTGTAAATTTTGTAACCATTTCATCAGTCAATTCTGCAATGATTTTTTTCAAATCATCATAGCCTGCTTGAATGTCATCTCTTTCAGTTGTCAATTCGGTATATCTTTCTTCGGTCGTTTGCAAAGTTTCAATTGCAAGCATGTTGACATTTCCGAGTTTTGCAATTTCTCTTTTCAAATTGACAATGATTTGAGCAATTCCCTTTGGGTCAAAATCTTGAATTTTGAATTCCAAAGCACTTGAATATGTCAAATCATATTCTTCCAAAATGTGTTCTTGCATGCTTCTGATTTCAATGTCAACTCTTTCAAGTGTAGATTCATCTCGCACACGCTTTTCTGCCAATTTTTCTTTTTCTAAGCCAAGTGATGTTCTTTGTGCATCTAAACTTAAAAGTTGAGAATTCAATTCGGTTTTCTTTGTCGAAATTTTGCTCAATTCATTTTTGAGATATGACAAACGGGCTTGTTCCTTTTCAGTGAAACTTGAACGCTTTGGTGAATTGTTCAAATTTGAAAGGTTTGTTTCAACAACTTTCAAGTTTGCTTGATAATCAAGCAATTCTTGTTTCAAATTTGATTCAGTTCTTTCCAAATCAAATATTTTTCCTTCATGAGAATCAATTTCTGACTTAAAAGTTGCAATTTGAACACGCATGTTCATAACTTCTGCAAAAAGTGCTTCTTTTTCTGTTTTTTGTTCAGTTTGCGAAGATTTTGCATGTTGACTGAGATAGCCTACTTCATCTTTTTTGCTTGCAACCAATTTTTCAAGTTCATCAATAGATGCCACTTTTCTGATGATGTCATCAACGCTTGCCTTGATTTCTTCAATAGATTGAGAATCAGTCAAAATTTCTTGCTTCAAAGTTTCAACATTGTTGCTAGCAAGTCGATTTTTTTCTTCATAGAGTCCAACTTGAACCTTGTTTTCAGAAAGCAAATTTGAAATTTCTTCAATTCTGTTTTGTCTTTCTTTCAAATCATTTTTTGTTTGGTCACGCAATGAAATCATTCTTGCAATGTTGGTTTTCAATTTTTCCAAACTTGCTTTTGCTGTTGCAATTTGTTCTTCTTGTTCAAGCAAATTGCTCTTTTCATTTCTACGGCTACCACCAGTGATTGAACCACTTGGCACAAACAAATCTCCATCTAAGGTGATAATTTTGAAAGATTGTCGATATTTTCTGTTCAAATAAATTGCAGTTTGTTTGTTGTCAACAACAACTGTGTCACCAAGCAAGCCTGACATGATTGTTTCATATTTTGAATCATAAGAAATCAAATCACAAACCGTTCCAAAGCAACCATTTTCTTTCAAAACATTTCGATTTTCATCATAAAGCATTTTTGGTCGTGCAGTTTTGATTGGTTTGAATGTAATTCTTCCATATCTTTTTTGTTTCAAGTAGTCAATCAAATAACTTGCATCATCTTCCGTTTCGCAAATTATGTTTTGAAGCGCCCCGCCCAAAGAATATTCAACTGCTGTCACATATTCTTCTGGAACTTTGATTATTTCAGCAACAACCCCACAAATTCTTGATTTCAAATTTTCATTGTATTTGGCATCATTCATGAGTGCCTTGACAGGGCCTTGATATCCAGCATAATCTTCTTTAATTTTGATGAGATTTTGAATGTTACCTTCAACAATTCCCATTCTCGTGTTGAATGTCATGATGTCATTGTTGTAACTTTCAATTGATTCGTTTGCTTCTTCAAGTTCGTTTTGAAGGTCGTTTTGTTCAAAAAATAACTTTCTTCCTTCGTCTTTTGTTTTTTCCAAATTTGAAGATGCAATTGACAAAGCAGTTGTTTCTTCTTCCAAATGATTTTTCTTTGCTTTCAAATTTGATTGCAAATTTTTCAATCTTTCTTGTTGAATTCCCTTTTCAGTCATAAGGCCAGTCAAACTTGACTTCAAATTAGACAATTCTTCCATTGTTCCAATATATTCAGCATTTTTTGTTTCAAACAAATTTTCTTGGTCAGAAAGAGAACTTGAAAGACTTGAAAGATGTGCTTCTTTCAATTTGAATTCTGATGAAAGTTTTAAAAATTCATTTTGTTTTTCATCTTTAAGATTGTTTTCTTTTTCAATTTGAGTTTTCAAAACTTCAAGTTCAAACAAAATTGATTTTATTTCTTGGTCAAGTCTATTTTGAGAATCGGTCAAATTTGTAAGTTGTTCTTTAAACAATCTACCTTCGCCTGATGCTTTTTCTTGGTCAACAGACAAAGAGAGCAACTCATTGTTGTAGTCTTTGATTTGTGAATCTAAAATTGAAATGTTTTCCATGCACAAGTCATATTGCGACATGCAATCGGAAAGTTGTTTTTCTTTCAATCGCAAATCATCATCAATGACTTGCAATTTTTCACGAATTTTGCCTTTGACAGATTCATTGTTGTCAAATTGATATATGTATTGATTGAGTTCGTTGATTTTCAATTCATCACGCAATGAGATAAATTTTTTGGTGTTTTCAGCCTGTCTTCTAAGAGGAGCAAGTTGCGTTTCAATTTCACTGATACGCTCATTTGCAACAGCCAAGTTTTGAACAGCCTTGTCCAATTTTCTTTCGGCTTCGGTTCTTTGAAATCTAAATTTGGAAATTCCTGCTGCTTCTTCAAAAATGTGTCGTCTGTCATCAGGCTTGTTCGACATAATTTCTTCAACACGCCCTTGCCCAATGATTGAATATCCTTCCTTTCCAATGCCTGTGTCATGAATCAAATTCATGATGTCTTTCATTCTGCATCGTGTTTTGTTGATTTGATATTCACTGTTTCCACTTCTGTCAAGTTTTCTTGTGATGACAACCTCATCCATATCCAAGTTTGGAAAAACTTGTCTTTTGGAGTTGTCAAAATTCAAAGAAACTTCGCAATATGAAGTTGATTTGCGATTTTCTGTGCCATTGAAAATGACATCCTGCATGTTTTTTCCACGCAAAGATTTTGCACTTTGTTCTCCAAGTGTCCATCGAATAGCATCGGCAATGTTTGATTTCCCACATCCATTTGGTCCAATGATTGCAGTGACACCATCGTTAAATTCGATTGTGACTTTGTCTGCAAATGATTTGAACCCACGAACTTCCATTTTACTAAAATTCAATTTTTTTCCTCTTGCCCATTTTTGAGCGTGCAAATTTATATACCAAGTGATAATAACATATTTTTGATTTCAAATCAATACCTTAAAGTTTCAAAAATTGTGCAAAAAGAAAAAAAATCAATAAAATTATTGATTTTTTACATCGGCATTTTTTATCTTTTCCAAAGCAATTTCTGCTGCATTTTGTTCAGCAACTCTTTGTTTGCCTTTTGCAGTTGCAACACTAAAACTGTTTCCATCAACCAAAACTTCAATTTTGTGAATTGGCTCATGGTCAGGCCCTGTTTTTTCAAGCAATTTATATTCAATTTTAGAATTGTTTTTCGAGCCCCATTCATTCAGTTTTGATTTGAAATCAATTTCAACAATTTTTGTTTGACAAACATTTTGAATTTCATTTTTTAGATGTGTCAAAACAAATTTTTCAGCAACGCCCATATCATTGCTGTCAATATAGATAGACGCAGTCAATGCTTCAAAAATGTCAGATTTGACAGATGCACGATTTTCTACTCCATCTTTTTTTTCACCATTTCCAAGCAAAATGAACTTTTGCAAATTCAATCTTGAAACAGCATTTGCAAGAGGCTCTTCTGAAACAATGTATGAACGCAATTTTGTCAACTTGCCTTCTGGAAATGTTGGAAATTCACCAAACAAATATTTGGCAACAACAAAATCAACAATGCTATCACCCAAAAATTCAAGTCTTTGATAACTTTTTGTTCTTTTTTGTTGAGCATATGAATTGTGTGAAAATGCTCTGACCAAAAGTTCAATGTCTTTGAATTTGTACCCTATGATTTGTTCTAATTCTGAAAATTTTTCAAACATTTTGTCTCCAAATTATTTTTCAATGACTTCCGTTTCTGACTTTTTTTTGTTTTCAATTTCAAAGGCATTGACTCCTGCTGAAATTTTTTCTACAATTCCTGCTTTTTGCAGTTGAACGGCTTGCAAAATTGATGCAGTGATTGATTTTGCTTTTGATGCACCATGAGATTTAACAACAACTTTGTTGACTCCCAAGAAACAAGCACCACCCTTTTCGTTGTAGTCAAGTTGCTTTTTGACAAATTTCAAAGCAGGCATCATCAAACCTGCACCGATTTTTGTTCGCAAGCCACCATCATTGATTCCTTTCTTCAACAAAGAAAACAATGCTCCTGCCGTTCCCTCACAAGTTTTGAGTGCAATGTTTCCATCAAAGCCATCAGCAACGACAACATCAAATTGACCACTCAACAAATCTCGCGCCTCGCAATTACCAACAAAATTCAAAGAACTCTGTTTGAGCATTGCAAAAGTTTCTTGCGACAAGGCGTTTCCTTTTTTGTCTTCGACTCCGTTTGATAGCAAGCCGATTTTAGGATTTTCAACACCGACCATAGCCGATGAAAATGCTGAACCCATGATTCCAAAATGCAAAAGATTGATTGGTTTGCAATCGACATTTGCTCCACAATCACACAAAACAACACTTTTGTTTTCATCAACTGTTGGCAAAATTGGAGCAAGTGCAGGACGAGAAACACCCTTAATTCTTTTCAATTTTAAAAATGCACCTGTCAACACAGCCCCTGTGCTTCCAGCCGAAACCATGACAGTTTCATCTTTGCATTCATTCATAAAGTCAAATGCTTTGACCAATGAAGAATTTTTCTTTGTTTTGATTGCCATTGTTGGACTTTCATTGTTGGAAATGACTTCTTTTGCATCAACAATTGAAATTCTTTTTTCATCATATGTTTGATTTTCAAGTTCTTTCTTGATTTTTTCTTCATCACCAAACAAAACAATGTCAAATTCATTTGATTTTTTCAAAGATTCCAATGCTCCCAAAACAATTTCTTTTGGCGCATAATCTCCACCAAAAGCATCAAGTGCTACTTTCATATCTAGTCTCCAAATTTTTATTGTTTATTATACCACATTTTTCCAAAATGAAACAACTCAATTCGTTTCAAACAAAATGTAAAATAATTTTTAATTTTAAAATTGAGAATATATTTGTGTGG
>CAYPVP010000037.1:0-15138 GCA_964414205.1 uncultured Bacteroidaceae bacterium
ACCCAAGCCAAACCCAAGCCAAACCCAAGCCAAACCCAAGCCAAACCCAAGCCAAACCCAAGCCAAGCCCAAGCCAAGCCCAAGCCCAAGTTCAAATTGTATTAAAGTTGAATTGGTATAAAATTCTGCATCATAAAAATATGTTTATCAAAAAGCCAAAGTTTAACCAAAAATTAAAGCCAAAAGGGGAAACCAAAAGTCAAATCATATTGAAAGTTACAACTAAATGACAAGACCAAAAATCAAAGCAAAAACTAAAACTAAAACAAAAGCCAATAACAATAAAACAAAATTTTTGAATTTAGATTTTCTTTGCAAAAAAAATGCCGATTGATTTGCATTGCGCAGTTTATCAATCGGCATAACTTCATTTGAGTTTAATTTGAATTAGGTTATCATTCGCAAATTGCTTTCAATGATTGCAAATATTTTTCAACAATTTCCATTGAATTTTCTTTGCTTGTTCCTCTGCCAGCAGAATAGATTTTCAACTTTGGTTCGGTTCCACTTGGTCTGATGCAAGCCCAATCTCCATTGCACAAATGAATTTTGACTGCATTTGTTTTTGGCAATTCAATTTTTTCAGAAGTGCCGTTTTGGTAGGTTTTGATTTGAGCATCAAAATTTGAAACAGCAAACACTTTTTCGCCTGCAACATTTTCAAACTTGTAGTTTTTGATTTTGGTCATGATGTCAGCCATTTTTTGCATTCCGTCAAGCCCTGCATAGTAGATTGAAATTGCTTTTTCTTGAAAATAGCCATATTGTTCAAAAATTTCACACAATCTTTCAAAAATGGTTTTGCCTTGTGATTCATAGAAACAAGCCATTTCAGCAAAAAGCATTGATGAAACAACAGCATCTTTGTCACGAGCATGAGTTCCTGCCAAATAGCCAAAACTTTCTTCATAGCCAAACATATAGGTGTATTGTTTTGTTTTTTCCCATTCAGCAATTTTTTCACCAATAAATTTGAAGCCTGTCAACACATCAAAAGTGGTTGCGCCATAGTTGTCAGCAATTTTGCGTGCAAGTTCGGTTGTGACAATTGTTTTGACAAAGGCAGAGTTTGTTGGCAATGTTCCATTTTGCTTGTTTCTCAAAAGTATGTAGTCAAGAAGCATTGCTCCAATTTGGTTGCCATTGAGCAAGACAAAATTTCCTTGTTTGTCACGAACAGCAATGCCCATTCTGTCACTGTCAGGGTCTGTGCCAATGACAAGGTTGCTGTTGATTTGATTTGCAAGTTCGATTGCCATTTTCAAGGCATCTGGTTCTTCTGGGTTTGGGACTCTGACTGTCGAAAATTCAGTGTCAGGTTGTGCTTGTTCAGCAACTACGGTTGCTTTGATTCCCATTCTTTTCAAAATGGTTGTGACAGGCACAAAGCCACTTCCGTGCAAAGGAGTGTAGACGATTTTGATTTTGTCACCAACTTTTTTGACAGCATCTTGTGAAAGTGACAATTTTTCAATTGCTTGATAGTATGCCTCATCAACTGTTTTGCCAATGATTGTGATGTTGTCATCAACTTTGACGTTGTCAAGACCTTTGATTGAGTTTTTGTCAATTTCTACATTTGCTTCTTCAATGCCAAAATAGGAAAGTTTGTTGATGAAGTGAACGACTCCTGCTGTTGCTTCTGGTGACATTTGTGCACCATCTTCGCCATAAACTTTGTAGCCGTTGTATTGTTTTGGGTTGTGGCTTGCAGTGATCATGATTGCACCAACTGCACCAAGTTGTCTGATGGCAAATGAGCATAGTGGAACAGGTCGCACTGATTCAAACAGCCAGACTTTTATGTTGTTTTTGGACAAAACTTTTGCAGATGCAATTGCAAATTCAGGCGAAAATTTTCTTGTGTCATAAGAAATGACAACTCCTTTTTTCATTGCATCTTCGCCCAAAGTTTTCAAATAGTCACAAAGACCTTGTGTTGCTCTTTTCACAGAATAGACGTTCATGCGATTTGTGCCGATGTCCAAAGTACCACGCATTCCAGCAGTGCCAAAAGCAAGTGGAATTTCAAACATTTCTCGTTTTTCATTTTCGGACAGTTCGGAGAGTCTTTTTTGTTCGTCTTGGGTGAGTTCGCAACTGTTTTTGAACAGTTCAAACATTTCTTGATAGGCCATATAAATCCCCTTTGAATAATAATGAATTCATTATAAATTCAAATTTTGACAAAGTCAATAGCGAACAGGTTTTGATTGTAGTTTGCAATGGCAAGATAAAACGAATATACTAGCATTGCAAATTGAATTTCAAATGGGTTATAAATGATTTTTAGTGTCGCTATAATTGAAAAGTTGAATTGTTTTGGAATTGTTCAAATGGTTTTCAAACTGAAATTAGATTAGAAAAAAATCATAAAGATTTTGATTTATAGGTTATGTCAAAGAATCAATGTTTGAGTTGTTGATGGCGACAATTTGTTTTGTAGAAAGATAGGTGTTGTCACGAATTTTCTTTTCATCAATCAAGATTCCGTTTTTGAAATGTTGAATGTAGCCAAGTGAGCGCAAACCTCTTTTTCCTTTTTGCAAAATTTTCGACTCTCCAATGGCAAGTGTTTCATCAAAAACAGTTTCAATTTTTGGTTCAAAAATTTCCACAGTTTTGCTCACAAGTTTTGTTTGAATTGTTGGTTGTCCATAAATGTTGAATTGCAAACTTTTTCCATCAAAAACCGATTCGATATAGATTGGTTTGTCTTGATTGTTCACAAACGAAAAATCGGACTGTGAACTGACCATCGCATCAAAAGATGGTTTGACATAACTCACTGGCAAAGAGTGTTGATTGACTTCAACAACGTCAAGATTTGCAAGTAGCACAGCATTGTATAGGGTGGTTGAAACTTGACAAACGCCACCACCGAAACCATAAATAAATTTTCCATTCAAAATTATTGGTGCTTGTTCAAAACCGTTTTGTTTTGTGCGATTGCCAACAACAGTGTTGAAAGAAAATTTTTCACCAGGTTGCAGAGTTATGCCCGAAATTTTTTTTGACGCACATTCAACATTGTGTTTTCTTTCGCTTCCACTCCAACCATAGTTGGTTGAAAAAGTTGAACGAAGTTTTGTAAACTTTTGGACATCTTCTTTGGTTTGACACTTTATCTTGTCTTTTTGAATGATTAAAGTGCTTGTTTGGTTGTTTTCAAGTGTTTCAACCAAACTGCGATAGAGCATGTCTCTTTCAACTGTTATGCCATCATTGAATGAAGAAAATTGAAATTTTACTTTTTCGTTTGGTTTGAAAATTGGTTTGCAATCTTGCTTTTGAACTTCAAGTTTTTCTACAATGCTTTCAATTTGTGCTGTTGAGTTTGGAAACAAAAATTCAAATGCTTTGCGAGGAGAAAAATTTAGTGCTTTGAGTTTTTGATAGCATTCAGAAAGCGAAAGGTGATTGCTGTTTGCAAATTGCATGCCGTTGTAAGATGTGGATAATTCTAGTTTTATAAGCACTTTCGATTCATCACAAAGCGAGATGTGAAAAGTGTTTTCTTTGTTGAAAAAAGAGCGTGAGTGCGTTTGTGGGCAATATGTTTTTTGAGAAATGAGAAAATCTGAATCAATTTGAAAGTCATTGTTTTTTGGAAAGTCTTTTCCATCATTTTGTGAAAGTATTTGTTGATTAGAAATTTTAGCACTGCCAAAAATGAAAGAATCAAAATTGTCATGATTAAGGTTTTTGAATGAATAGTTTGCTTGCGACCCAACAAAAAGTTGTGCAAGTACAAAAACAATCATAATGCTAAAAAATGATAAAAACTTTCTCATAACTCTATTGTGCGAAAAAAAAATATTTTTTTGCATAGTAAAAATAGGAAAGATAATTAAAAAAAATAAAGTGAAAAAAATTGCTAAACAACAGTTTGTGTCAAACATGCTTTGAAAAAAATTGAGTGAACATAGGTTTGAATGAAAAATCAAAGAACATAGACTAAAATTTTTGCTGTGACTATCCATTTTGACAATACAATAACTCATAGCAACATTGCCTATTGATTTTGACAAACAATAATGGCAATCAACATTGAATAGAAACAGTGAGATGTAACTATGCCAAATTATTTTGACAATCGGCATTTTAGGGAAATAATGACCATAAATTTTGTTTATTATTTTTAAAAGCAAAAATAAACATAAAACTATATAGCAAAAATTGAAATTGTCAATGATGCTATGATTGGCTTGATGTTTTCAAAACTGCTTTTGCTTTTGGTGACAATTCAAATTGTGGATACTTGAAAACTTCATCTCCATGAAAATCGCTTCCACCTGTTGCAATCAAACCGTGTTTTTTTGCCATTGCAAGCAATGTTTTGACATCAGTTTCATTGTGCGATGGATAGTAGCATTCAAGACCTTTTAAACCATAAGGCACAAGTCCGTTCAAAAACAGTTCCAATGAGCCATCTTGCAAAAACTTTTTTGGATGTGCCAAAACTGGCGTGCCACCAAATTTTGAAATCAATTTTACTGCTTCAAGAGGTTTCAAGCGAATGCTTGAAACATAGGCTTGTCCGTTTGTTCCAAGAAATTTGTCAAAGGCTTCGTTTGTGTTTTGGCAAATGTCCTTTTCAACCATTTTGCGAGCAAAGTGCATTCTGCCAACTCCATAGGCTGTTTCATCAATATTGAGAAAAATTTTCAAACTTTCCAATTTGTTTTTCAAAAGTTTGTTTCTTTCAATTCTTGATTGTTTGATTTTTTCAAGTTCTTCAACAAATTCTTTGTTTTTGTAGTCGATGTTGTAGCCAAGAATGTGAACTTCGCATTTTGCTTTTGTTGAAAGTTCAATGCCTGCCAAGCATGTAATGTTGAGTTTTTTTGCTGTCGCTTTTGCTTCTTCAATTCCTGCTGTGGTGTCGTGGTCAGTCAATGCAATGCAATTCAAACCTTTTTCGTGCGCCCACATGACAAGGTCTTTTGGCGAAAGTTTTCCGTCGCTTGCAGTGGAGTGAAGATGCAAATCAGTTGAGGTCGTTGTCATTGTCGTCCTCCGTGCTGTCGTCATTGTCGGTTGCTGCTGCTGTTTCTCCAAGCAAATTTTTTGAATCAAATGTCATAGATTCGTTTGGCATTGATTCCACCTTTCCAAGTCGTTTTTGAATGATTCGTGTTCTATCCCCAGCCTTTTCGATTGTTTGAGTGACTTCATCAAGTTTTTTCTTTGTTTTGCCAAGCAAGTCGCTGAAAGTGTTGAAATCTTTTTTGAAAGTTTCAAGCATTTTCCAAATTTCAGTGCTTCGTTTTTGAATTGCAACTGTTCGGAAGCCCATTTGCAAACTGTTTAGCAATGCAGCAAGGGTGGTTGGACCACACACAACAATTCTATATTGATTTTGAAGTTCTTCAATCAAGCCAGGGCGTTTGATGACTTCTGAAAACATGCTTTCCGATGGCAAATACATGATTGCAAAATCAGTTGTTTTTGGTGGCGAAATGTATTTGTCACGAATGGACATTGCTTCGTTTTTGATTCTCTTTTCAAGGGCTTTTCCTGCAATTTCAACAGCGTCAGCATCTCCAATTTCAGAGCCTTCAATGATTCGTTGATAGTCTTCAACAGGAAACTTTGCATCCAAAGGCAACAAAACTGTTTCATCATTTTTTCCTGGCATGATGATTGCAAAGTCAACTCTGTTGTTTTTTGCAATGTTGACACTTTTGCCATATTGTTCCGAAGTCAAAATTTGTGACAGCAATGCTTCAAGCGAAACTTCGCCCCATGTTCCTCGTTGCTTCACATTGGTGAAAATCTTTTTGAGGTCGGTGACATTGGTTTGCAATGTTCTCATTTCAGCAAAAGAACGATTGATTGTGTCAAGTTGGTCGGTGACAAGTTTGAATGAATTGTTGAATCGATTTTCAAGTGTGGTTGAAAGTTTTTCATCAACCGTTGCACGCATTTTGTCAAGTTGCTTTTCGTTGTCGGCTCTGACTTCTGCAAGCGATTTAGAGTTTTCTTGTCTGATAAAGTTCAATTTTTCTTCTGTTGATTTCAAAAATTCATTAAATTTGCTTTCAATGAGAGTGGAGTTTTTTTCTTCTTCCTCAGCAAGAATTTGCAAACTTTTTTGAATCATGCTGTTTTGTCTGTCAAGGTGCGCAGAAATGTTTGTGGAGTTCATGTTGTTGATTGCATTCAACGTGTCCAAAACATCTTTTTTCAAAACGGAATTTTCATTGCGAATTTGTTTGTTGATTTCTTCTTTCAAAACGGAATTTTCAACGCTTATTTTTTGTTCAAATTCAACAGCAGAAAACTGAGAATTTGCTGATTTTGATTTTTTCAACAACAACATCAAAATTATGGTTGTTGTCAGCAACAAGCAAATTGAAATGGCAAGCAATATGTAAACGGGGGTCATGATTTAGTTCTCCTTTTGATGAATTGTTTTTGCGATGCTTCCGTTCTCAGGTTTTTGTCTGTGACCACGCAAGAAAGCAGTTGATTCAAAATTGTGGCTCGGTCAGATGGCTTGATGCCTTGCTCAATCAAAAAATCTCCTTTCACAAGCAAATCTTTTGTTGAAAATGGCGTTCCGTCTTTTTTCATTTCTTGAAAAATTTTTTGCACTCGCAAAGTGTGTTTTGCAATTTCGCCTTTGCTTGCTTTTGCATCAGCAATTTGCAAAGCAAAAAAATCTTCAATCAAATCTTGATTTTCAACAACAAATTTTCGTATTGTTGAATCTTTGGCATCATTTTTCAAATTGAACATGTGAATTTTGATAAGCCTTGTATATTTTTCGATTTCAATTTTTGAAAAATTGAGTTGTTTCAGTCGTTGATTAGCAAGACTTGCTCCAACTTCGGCGTGTCCGTGCATTGTGCCGTTTTGTTGAACACAAGGTTTTTTTCCAATGTCATGAAGCAGGGCAGGAACTCGGCAATTTGGAACTGCAAATTCAAATGCCTTCAAACTATGCTCAAAGGCATCATAGTTGTGAAAGTCTTTTCGCTGTTGAAGTCCTTTCAAGTTTGTGAGTTCAGGTAGCAAAATCTCCAATATGCCAAGTTCATCAAGCATTTTCAAACCGTTTATGTGTGCATTAGAAACGCTTTTGCTAGCAAATTTGGTGTCAGCAACAAAAATTCGTTTCAATTCAGCAAGAATTCTTTCAGAAGAAATGTCTTTCAGTTTAAAGCGATTGTTTTTGGCACTTTTGAATGTTTTTGGTTCAATGTTGAAACCAAGTTCGCATGCTACTCTTGCAAGTCTAAGCAGTCGCAGTCCATCAGCCGAAAAAACTGTTTCAGGGTCTACAACGGCAGAAACACTTTTGTTTTTCAAATCATCAATTCCACCAAGTGGGTCAATGATTTTGCTGTTTATGATGTCAAAATAGATGGCGTTGATTTTGAAATCTCGCCTTTTTGCATCTTCTTCAATGCTGTCCACAAATTGAACTTCCACGGGGGAATGAGTTCCGTTTGTTGGATAGTTGTCTTTTCTGAAAGTGGTGAATTCAAATTGCAAGTTGTTTTTTTCAATCAAAATTGTGCCAACTCGGAGGTTGACAGGTTTGACATTGAAAGATGTGCCTTCAAGCAATGTGCGAACCTCATCAGGGGTTAGTGCAGAACAAATGTCAAAGTCGTTTGAAAAAAAAGAAAGCAAACTGTCACGAACAAACCCACCAACCAAAAATAGGGGTTTGTTTTTTGGAAACAAGTTTGCCAATTCTTTCAATTCATTGGGAACTTCAATTTTGTTCATTTTTTCTCCGATTAGTTTTCGGAATAGACATGAGGCGCAAGCACGCAAACATCAGGCAAGTTGCGATATTTTTCGTCATAGTCAAGACCATAGCCGACAACAAATTCGTTTGGAACTTTGAAACCGACATAGTCGCCATCAAAATCAACAGTTCTTCTTTCTGGTTTGTCAAGCAAAGAACAAATTTTGATTGATTTTGGGTTTCTTGTTTTGAGAAGTTTTACAAGGTTAGAAAGTGTTGTGCCTGTGTCAATGATGTCTTCAACAATGAGCAAATTTTTGCCATCAATTGGAGTTGTCATGTCTTTGTTGATTTTGACTTCGCCAGTTGTTTGAGTTCCTGCACCATAACTTGACACTGCCATAAAATCCATTTGAGCATCAATGGTCAAGCGTGAAAACAAATCTGCCATGAAAATGACAGCACCACGCAAAATGCAAACAACCATCAGTTGTTCACCTTGATAGTCTTTGTTGATTTGGTCGGCAATTTCTTGTGTTTTAGCCTTGATTTGTTCGTTTGTCAGCAATACTTTTTTGATGTCTTCTCCGTAGGTCATCGGGTTCTCTCCTTCAAGACAAACAAGATGTTTGTCGTTTTGTCATCAGTTTTGATTTTGTTTGAAATTTCAATGTTGTGAACAAGCAAAACATCGTTTTGATTTGCAAGCACAATCATGTTTTCTCTTTGTCGAACAGGAATTTTTTTGTCGGTCAAAAAATCTCCCAAACTTTTTGTTCCACCACCAAATTTTGAAATTTTGTCGCCGTTTGTTCTGTTTCTAAAAACTGAATTTTCTGGAATTTTGTCAACATCAAACTTCAAATGAGGCTCAACTGGCTGGCTTTTCAAAAATGTGATGCCAGCAACACACACCGAGTTTTCATTTTGCAATTCAGACAAAACATCTTCAAATTTTTTGAAAAATTCAATTTGTGGACAATCTTTGAACATCAAAATTCCGTTTGGTTGTTTGATTGCAATCAAATTGTGTGGCAAATTGATTTTGGTTGAATTTTTGGCAGTTTGCAGTTTTTCTAGGTCTTCAAAATTAACATTTTCAAAGTCTTGAAAGACTCCCAAACAATTTGCACAAACAACAACTTCTCTTTTGAAAATTGGAGATGCCGAAAACGGAACTGAAATCAAAAAAGAATTTTCATCAACTTTGATTGGCTGTTTTGCCAACGAGTTTGTGAAATCAGCCATTTCAGAGGCGTTTTTTGAAAGTGTTTGAAATGCACTTTCAATTTGTGGAAACCTTTCTTTCAATTTTGGAAAAATGTTGATTCGCAAAAAATTTCGTGTTGGCTCATCGCAAAAATTTGTTTCATCATCAACAAATGGAATGTTGTTTGATTTGACATAGTTGTCGATGTCCTCTCTTGAAAAATTGAGCAGTGGACGAATGTAACCATTTCGTTGTTGAGAAATGCCTTGAAGCCCAAAAATGCCAGTGCCACGACAAATTCTCATCAAAATTGTTTCGCATTGGTCATCAAGATGATGTGCCGTTGCAACAAAGTCACATTGTTTTGATTGCAAATAGAAATCAAAAATGGAATAGCGAAGTTCTCTTGCACTTTGTTCCACTGACAAGTGATTTTGTTTTGCAAATTGCAAAGCGTCAACGTTGTGGCTGAAACATCGAATGTTTTTTTGTGAGCAATAGGTTTGCACAAAAGCGCTATCTTTTTTTGAATTTTCATCTCTGATTCCGTGTTCAATGTTGACAACAAAAAAATCAAGAGAAGAAGTTTCAAACAAATGAAGCATTGCCATTGAATCTCTGCCACCACTGATTGCAAGTGCGATGGTTTTGTTTGAAAAAAATTCATTGTCAAGTGTTAGTTCTTTGCTCATAGTATTATTATAAACAAAAGATAAAAAAAGTCAAAGGCATTTGATTTTCAAATTTTCAAGAAATTGGCTAAAATTCACTATTATTAAAGAATTTTTTGAAGGAAAACAGAACTGCCTCATGTGAAGCAGTTCTGAAATCAGAAAATATTGTCTTTTGAAAAGGAGGATAGCAAATTTTTATCAATTTTCATCAAGAATTTGTCAATTAGGTCGCCAATTTATAATGCTTTTACCAACATTCAACGAACTTTTGCCAATATGCAATGAGATTGCCAACAACTGATTGGGGTCGCCCAAAATTGTCAATTTAGTTTTACAATTCTCAAAGCAATGACTGTGCAATCATCATTTGAATTTTTGTTTGTTGCTTCATCAAGCAAAGCATCGGCTATGGTTTGTGGGTTTTGACTCTTGCAATCTTCAATGGTGTTAAAAATGCTTTCAGTGTCCAAAACATCGCTGATTCCGTCACTGACCATAACAATTATGTCATCATTTTCAAGTTGCATTTCAACTGTTTTTGGTTTGTTTTTTTCCAAAGCACCCACTGGCAATGATTCTGATTCGATGATGCACAAGTTGTTTTCACGAATCAAAAAACTGTTTGATGCACCCATTTTGACAATGTTTGCAAGTCCTGTTTTTCTGTCGATGACTGCAAGGTCAAGCGTTGAATAGTCTTCGGTGTCACGCAAAAGCAAAAGTTTGTTGACAAGCGAGAGAATGAGATTGCTGTCAAAACCTGCATGATAGAAATTTTCAACAAGCAAAACTGTTGAATTGCTTGTGTTCATTGCATCATCACCACTTCCCATGCCGTCGCAAAGAGCAACAAGCAGTTTTCCACCTTCGATTTTTTGAATTGTTTTGCTGTCGCCTGAAACACATTCTCCATCTTTGAATTTTTCAGCCACGCCATAGACAATCGAAAATGTGGGTGCTGTTGCAAAATGAACAAACGAAAAACCTTCTTTGCATTTGTTTGCATCGGTCATAAAACGCAGTTGTTCAACTCTTTCCATTTTTTGGTTTAAAGCAGAAGACAAAATTTTTTCAAGCACCAATTTGTCATTGTCCGAATTTCTTACTGACAAAGTGACTTCAATGTTGTTGTCTTGTCCAACAACCATGATGTCGTTTGCAATGATGTTGTGTCGTGACAGTTCTTTTGAAATTTTGTTCTCTCTTGCTGGACTCATTGAAATTCTTTTTTTGACATCTTTTGCAAGTGCATCAAGAACAAGAGCAACGCCTCCAAATTGGTCGGCAACAATGCTTTTGCTGTCGTGGGCGCTTTTCAGACTTTCAATTTCGTTTTTGCTTTTCAAAGTTGCCATGTTGATTGCAGAAAGCAAATTTTGAATTTGAACGCAACGGCTGGTGATGAATGGTGGGGTGTCCAAAATTGTGGCTTTTCCTTTGTGCAAACTAGATTTGACAATGGGCATGATGATGTTTCTGGTGTCGCCACCAATCGCAGAAAAACAAGTCGTTTTGTTTTGACAATTTGAGCAATGCGAAGTTGCAACATTCACGGCAATTTTTTCAGCCGTAAAACTTTCTGACAAAGGCTTTTCTTCGCCAAGAAGCATTTTCATGTTGAAAAAAACTCGACTCAAATTTTGAACTTTGTCCCCAAGTTCGATTCGATTTTGATTGACAATGTCACGAGATGCAATTTCGCCATTCAACGATTTGATTTTGTTTGCAAAACTTTGCAAGACTTTTTTTGGAATGAAACAAAACAAAATAGCACCTGCCGTAACACTTGAAAATTCAAGCCAATCAAACCCACTTATGCTTGAAAATAGCAACAAAATTGTTTCCACAAGCACGATTGCAAAGGCACTTGCAAACCGAGAAAATGGCTTCAAGCAAATTGCAGTGACTGCAAACAAAACAGGTGAAAACATCAGTGCAAAATCTCCACTCATAAGTGTTGCGCCAATGCCGAAAAAAATTGCAACAAATAGTGGCGTTTTGGTGTTTGAAGAAAACGAAAGAAACAAAATTGAAAACACCAAAAACATATGAAATAAGTTGAAACCAAACAGTGGATTTGAAAATAGACCTAGTGCAAAACCTGACAAAATGATTGCAAGTGTGATTGACTCATCTTGACTCAATCGAATGTTTATGCCACGCAAAAGCACTGCATAACACCCGATTTGGCAACAATAGGAAAAAAAGACAGCAACTGCAACATTGATTGAAACAATCAAATAGTTTTGGTTTGCAAGCAACGTCAAAACAATGTAGGGAATCATGGAAAAAAGTGTTGTGAGTGTCAAAACAAGCACTCCAACCGATTTTGACAACTTTGAAAAAACCAAGTATAGCATCATCAAAATGATGATTGGAGTCATTGAACAAAGCAATGTCAAAACACTGAAATCTGCCGTTAGTTCTGCCAAAATGTAGAGTGGCGCAAGAATCAAAAGATTTTGTTTTGCAAAAACCAAACCAACAAAAAAACCAATCGCTAGTGGAACTTTTCCATATTCAGTTTTGGCATTTGCAAAAAGTGCGAGCAAAGCAAAAAAAACGCTGTATTTCAAAACGGTCAGAGCGATTTTTTTTGGGTCTGAAAAAGCAGATTTGATTTGATAGGCAAATTTTGATGTCAAACTTTGTGTAAAATTTTTCATAATCAAATTATAATTTCAAAAAATTGCAAAAATTTTCTTTTTCTGTGGAATAATTGAAATATAAGTTCTCAAATTGTTGAAATGCGTTATATATAATAATGTTCAAAAGTGTCCAAAATGATTTTCTTTTTGAACATATTGTGATATTGTAATGTATAATAAGTTTAGCAATCTTAATTTTTGTGGACTGCATTGAAGTTTTTTGAAATTTGATGTTTTCAAAGATATGAAAAATTTTTATGTGATTCAACATGGGTTTGATGCAACGGCACAAAAAATTTGTGAGGAATAGAAATGGGTGCAAACGGTTTGAGTGGAAGCAGTTTATTGATGGTTTTGAGTTTGGTTGCAGGTGTTCTGGGCACATTGGTTGGTGGAATCATTGGTGCTTTTTTGTCAAACAATTCAGCCAAAACAATCACAAGAATTCTCTCTTTTGCTGCTGGCGTTATGCTTGGCATTGTCTGTTTTGAAATGTTGCCTGAGGCATATGAATATACCATTGTCAATGCTGTGTCTTGGACAGGTGTTGTGATAACAATTTCATCATTGATTGGTGGAGTTTTGGTGATTTGGATTTCTGAAAAGATTGTTTTATTTTTTGAAAAAAAGCAAGAAAGCAAAATGAAGGCAGGTCAAGTTTTTGCCAGCAGTTTGCATGAAGGCGAATGTTTGCCATGTGAAGAAAAAGATAAAATTGCAAAAAGAAACAAAAAACTTGCACAAGCAGGCTTTGTCATGTTTGTAGCCATTGCACTTCACAATTTTCCAGAAGGCATGGCGATTGGTTCAAGTGGAATTGTGAATGAAAAGTCGGGAATTTTGCTTGCAACATTGATTACACTTCACAACATTCCAGAGGGAATGTCAATCTCTGCACCTTTGGCAGGAAGTGGTGTTGCCAAGTGGAAAAGCATTTTGTTGAGCGCTTTGGCAGGTTCGGTGACAATTCTTGGTGCAGGAATTGGAATTTTGATTGGAGAAGTTTCAAAATTGGCAAGTGGAATTGCGCTAGGCTTTGCATCAGGTGCAATGGTTTATGTCATTTTTGATGAATTGATTTTGGAATGTGCCTCGGGCGACGCAAAAAAACAATTCACACCAATGATGTTGTTAGGCTTTGTTTTGTCAATGGGCTTGTCTTGGTTGATTTGATGTTTTTTTATGTGCGATTTTTGATTTCGCTTTTGATGTCACTTTGAAAACGCAAAAATTTCAATATTCATAATTTTAGCAAACGCACAAATTTAGCAAACGCTCAGAATCACCAAAGGCGTTCAAAATTGCCAATCTCAAAAATTCAACATTGACTTGATTGAAATGACAAGTTAAAATGAATTTATAACTTTTTGATTTGGAGGACTCTATGCAACACAAGGTTGAAACAAAACAAAATTTGCTTGACAAAAATGGAAACATTGCAGAACCTGGCTATTCAACAGAACTCACTTGGAACTATGACAGAAAAGATGTCAAAGCCAAAAAAATCAGGTTGAAAGAATGGGACTACTATATAATCACCAATCAAAAATATGCAGTTGCACTCACCATTGCTGACAATGCCTTTGTTGGTGCTGTTTCAGTCAGTGTTGTTGACTATGAAAAACCTTTTCAAATCACAAAAACAGCAGTTGTGCCATTTCCGATGGGCAAAATGAAGATGCCAAACACTTCAAAAGAGGGCAATATTGACGCTCAAATTGGCAAAGTGAAAATGGAGTTTCAAAATGATGGTTGTTGCCGTCGACTTTTTGGAACATATCCAAAATTTGGAAACAACAACGAAACTTTTGAATGTGACATAATTTTGTCGCAATTTCCAAAAGATAGCATGGTCATTGCCACACCATTTGAAAAGGACAAGCATTTCTACTACAATCAAAAAATAAATTGTATGACTGCCGAAGGCTATTTCAAAATTGGTGATGAGAAATATGTTTTTGATGCAAAAGACAGTTTGGGAACTCTTGATTGGGGCAGAGGCGTTTGGACCTATGACAACACATGGTATTGGGGAAGTTTTCAAGCAGTTTTGAATGATGGCAGAAAAGTTGGTTGGAACATTGGCTATGGTTTTGGAAACACCGAAAAAGCAAGTGAGAATATGGTTTTTGTTGATGGAACAAGTCACAAACTTGACCAAGTTCAATTCAACATTCCACAAAAAGACGGACAAGATGATTTTATGTCGCCATGGACTTTTGGTTCAAACGATGGCAGATTCAAAATGAAATTTGAACCAATCATTGACAGATATGAGCCTTTGGATGTGAAAGTTTTGATGATGATTCCTCATCAAGTTTTTGGAAAGTTTTCAGGAACTATAATTTTGGATGATGGAAGCAAATTGAAAATTGAAAATTTGATTGGCTTTGCTGAAAAAGTTCACAACAAATGGTGATTGACATTCATAAAATTTGAAATTTTGCCACTGCAAATTCGCACTCTAAACGAAAATTATAATTGATATTATATATTGATATTATTTATTTGATGTTAATGCAAAAATATTGATGTAAATGTAAGAAATTGTGATTTTGCTAAAATTTGAATAGAAAAACAACAAGCGAACATAAAAGCAATTTGTGAAAAAACAATTTTAAACAAAAAAATAGCGAAAAACAACATTGAAATGATTTTCATATGTTGTTTTTTTGTTGTCAATTCTATTAAACTTATTTTCTGATGCCAATATTTTTAAGTTGTTTTGTTGTTTGTTTTTTTCATTATTCAAACAATAGTTTTTATTGCCATAGATTATTTTGTTTGTTTTTTGATTTTTTAAACCTTTGGATTCAACCACTTTTGTTTTATTCGATTGCTTTGAAATTGATATTTGGCTATATATTTTTACAGAAAATTTATCCTTTAACCAATCCTATA
>CAYPVP010000038.1:0-15122 GCA_964414205.1 uncultured Bacteroidaceae bacterium
CAAAACTTTTTTAAATTTATAAATTTTAGTATCGAAATTTTATATTGTAAATGTAATATTATTTTTTCAATCAAATAGCGATTGATAATATTTTTTCATAAATTGAGCATCACGATCTTGCGTTCCTGCACTTTCGGACAAAATATGAGGTGTTAAGCCTAATTTATAAATTACATTTCCAAGAGGTTCAAAATTTGGGCCATATGTGTCGTCTTCAAAAGTCAAATGACGCAATTCACCTTTTGGACCATATTGAATTTTTGAAAAATGAATGTGCATATTTTTTGTTTTTTCATCACCAATTCCGTTGAACAATTTCTCTACAATGCGCATGTAGTCGTCTTCTGATTTCAAAATTCCACCTTCTCGTGCATTGATATGCCCAAAATCGATACATGGATATATCTTTAAATCGAGTTTGCACATTTCGATTATTTCTTCAACTGTTCCAATCTGTGCTTGTTTTCCCATTGTTTCAGGACAAATTATCATGTCGTTGTAGCCATTCAAATTTTTTTGTTCAACCGTATATTCCAGCGCAGAAAGAATCTTTTTCATTGCAACTTCCCTAGTTTGTCCACCTTCACTACCTGGATGGAAAATACATCTCTCTCCTCCAAATTTTGAAAGTTTTTCGAGAGATTGCAAAATATAATTTGTTGATTTTAAAATCTTTTCTTCTTCAAGAGATGCAAAACTTATGAAATAAGGCGCATGTACGCTGATTTCTATGCCTTTTTCCATAAATCTTTGACCAATTTCAGATGCTTTTTCGTTTGAAATTCTTACTCCTTGTCCAAAAGAGTACTCAAAACAATCCAATTCAAGCGCTTCAATCCATTTTGGCATATCAAGAGATGTGCGTTTTTTATCGCTTAAAAATTCAGTTGAAGAGCCAGATGGTCCAAATTTTATCATATTATATTTCCTCTATAATCATTCTCTTTTTTATATCTTTTTCAACTTGTTCAATCAATTCTTTTTTTGATTCAAATTTTGCTATATTTCTAATTTTGCTCCAAAAAATCAAAATTACTTCCTTTTCATAAATATTGCCATCAAAATCAATTATATTGCTTTCAACTGCAAAAATATCATCATCAAAAGTTGGCTTTTTGCCTACATTTGTGACTGACTTGAAACTTTTTCCATCAACAAAGATTGAAGTTGCATACACTCCTTCACTAGGATATGTTTTGTTGTTGTGAAGCACCATGTTTGCCGTTGGAAGTCCGAATGTGTGCCCACGCCCATTTTGGTGTGCAATTTTGGACATAATGAAATATGGATGCGAAAGTAAAGAATTTGCTTTGCGAATATCACCTGATTCAATGATTGGTCTGATGTTTGAAGTTGACAGTTTGATTCCATCAATTTCAAAAAAATCTATAATTTCAACTTTGATACCTTTATTATTTAAATATTTTTCAAGAAATCCTGCATTCCAACTGGCATTTCTTCCAAATTTGAAATCGCGTCCAAAAACAGCGCCAACAACATTGAAATGTTCCAACAACAAGTCAATGAAGTCTTCGCCACTCATTTGTGAAATTTCATTTGAAAAAGGTGCATAAATTACATTGTCAATGCCAAGTTCTTCAAAGCATAAAGTTCTTTCTTGAAAAGTAAAAATTTGTTTTTGATTGTTTTTTGACAAAATTGGATTTGTTGAAAAAGTAAACACTGCACTTTCAACATTTTGTGAAATTGCAAGTTTCTTGACAGCATCAAAAAGTTTTCTATGTCCAAGATGAACACAATCGAAAAAGCCAAGACCAATAACAATTTTCTTTTTGTATGAATTTTGAATGTTATGCACTGATATCATTTTGATTTTTGCCCTTATGTTTCTTTATAGTCGTGTTGTGAGTTTAAGCATTGCAGAATTTACTTCACCCAAAGAAAGAAGTTGGTTGTTCAAAAAAATTTTGTAAGTTCCATCAGGATAATTTGATTGTGGAAGAGGAATTGAAATGCCATTTTGTACTTTTGCATTCTCGAAGTTGTCAATGTTCAATTTTGGCAGTTGTTGAAGCAAAATTTCTGTTGGCAAAATGTTTTGCAATGGGTTGATTTGAAATTGTTCAAGAGTGACAGAGTTGTTCAAATTGAATTCTCCACTCTCAATTCTGTTCAATTTGCTCATAAAACATAATTTGTTCAAAGATTTTCCAATATCTCTTGCGATTGAACGAATGTATGTTCCTGAACTACACTGAATTTCCAATTCAAAAGTATCATTATGATTGAACAAAGTTTTTTGTTCAAGAACATTTATAGAAAAAATTTGAACATTCTTGGGTTTTAAACCTTTTTCTAGAATATCTAATTTGCCATCTCTTGCCAAATCATATGCTCTTTGTCCATTTATTGATTTTGCTGAATAAATTGGAGGTAGTTGAGATATGTTCCCAATTTGAAGTTTTGACACAGCAATGACTTCATCTAATGTAGGAATTTTATCATTTTGTTCTACAAAATTTCTAGCATAATCTAATGTGTCAGTTGTGCGTCCAAAAGTAAATTCAGCAACATATTTTTTTTGTTTGTTGAGTGCAAAATCGAACAAACGTGTTGCTTTTCCAATGGCGATTGGCAAAACTCCTGTGGCATTTGGATCTAGTGTTCCCAAATGTCCTACTTTTTGTTTTTCGCCAGTTGTTCTACGCAAAATTCCTCGAACTATGACAACAACATCACTTGATGTCATTTCCAAAGGTTTATTTATGTTTACAAATCCTTTCAATTCCATTTAGAGTCTGTCACCTACAATTTTCATAAGTTTGTCCAAAATGTCTTCATAGTGTCCATTTGTTCGGCATCCAGCAGCATTTTTGTGACCACCACCACCAAAACAACTTGCACAGTCACTTGCGTTTACAGAATCTTTTGTTCTAAAACTGATTTTATAAGAATATTCACTGACTTGACTTATTGCAATTCCAACCTCTACAACATCAATGTTCATTAGTTCTGAAACAATTCCATCAGTATCTGATGACGTTGTATTTGTTGATTGAAAATCAGTTTCAAAAAATGAAATGATTGCAAGTTTGTTGTCTAAATAAAATTTGGTTTTTGACAGAACTTTTTGTTTGAGCAGAAAACTTTGAAGTGATTTTTTTCTAAAAATGTTGTAAATCGTTTCACTTTTGTCAAAATCAAATTTGTAAAGTTTTTCAGCAACATTATGTGAATTTGCAGTTGTTGATGAATATGTAAAACATCCATTGTCTGAAATCAAAGCACCAAACAAGTTTTTTGCAATTTTGTTGTCAATCAAATTTTTGTCTTCTAAAAGTTTGAAAACAATTTCTGCTGTTGCTGAAACATCTTCCATTATTGTCAAATTAGAAAATTTCACATGAGAAATGTGATGGTCAATTGCTATTGTATTCTTTATTCTTTCAAAAATAAATCTTCCGTTTCCAAGTCTTGTGAAATCAGCGCAATCAATTGCTATTGCCAAATCGAATTCTTTTGCCGAAACTTTGTCAGGTTTTTCAACTTTTTCATGAGCATTCAACTCATAAAGTTTGCTTGGAATGTCGTCATCACAAAATATTCTGACTTTTTTGTTGATGTTTTCCAAAGCGATTGCAAGTGCCAATGCACTTCCAATCGTGTCAGCATCAGGACTTATATGACAAAACAGAGCAACGTTGTTTGATTGCTCTGTTAATGAATTGAATTGTGTTATTTTTTCTTTTGCTATGTTCATTTTTGCTCCCACTAATTATTCATTGTCTTCTTTTGGAATGTTCAATGATTGCAAAATTTTGTCTATCTTTATTCCGTAGTCAATTGAATTGTCAATAGAAAAAGTCAATTCAGGAATAAGACGAATTTTCATTGTGTTTTTCAGTTTGTTTCTGATGAACAAACCAGATTTTTCAATTGCCTCAAAAACTGCTTTTTTTGTTTCTTCATTGGATGCATAAATGCTTAAAAAAACTTTTGCATATTTGAGGTCGGGTGTTGTTTTGACATCGGTGACCGTCACCATTGCTTCTTTTACAATAGGATTTTTTATTTCCTGCTCAATAATCAAAGCAATTTGTTTTTGAATTTCTGAATTTACTCTTTCTATTCTAATCATTTTTTAATTTGCTCCATAAAGTAGCCTTCAATGATGTCAAGTTGATTCAAATCGTTGAATCCATCAAGCAAAATTCCGCAATCAAAATTCTTTGAAATTTCTTTGACGTCATCTTTTTCATGTTTAAGCGATGTGATTTCACCATCAAAGATGATTTTGCCATCTCTCAAAACACGGACTTTGTTTGCGCGCAAAATTTTTCCATCAATGACATGGCAACCAGCAATTGTTCCAATTTTTGAAACTTTGAACAATTCACGAACTTCTGCCGAGCCTGAAACGACTTCTTTATATTGTGGTGCCAACATTCCATTGATTGCATTTTGAACGTCTTCAATTGCATCGTAGATGATGCTGTAAGTTCTGATGTCAATGTTGAATTGGTTTGCAAGTGCGCGTGAATTTGCATCAGGACGAACATTGAAAGCAATTATGATTGATTGTGTTGTGTTTGCAAGCATAATATCAGATTCTTTGACAGCACCAACACCACCATGAACAATTTTGATTTTGACTTCTTCGTTTGAAAGTTTGAGTAAAGATTGTTTGACTGCTTCCAAAGATCCTTGAACATCGGCTTTTAGAATCAAAGACAAATCTTTGATGTTTCCAGATTTGATGCTTGAAAAAACATCATCCAAACTCATGCCTCTGCTGATTTCGCCAATGCTGTTTGCAAGAGCAAGTTTTCTTTCTTCAACAAGTTGCTTTGCAAATTTTTCATCAGCAACAGCAGAAATGATATCTCCTGCATTTGGAACGTCATTGAAACCTGTGACAGCAACTGGGGTTGATGGTCCAGCGACTTTCACTGCTCGACCTTTGTCATCATGCATTGTTCTGATTTTTCCGATGCATGTTCCAGCAACGACAGCGTCTCCAATTTTAAGAGTTCCTTTTTCAACCAAAATTGATGCAATTGGTCCACGACCTTTGTCGAGTCTTGCTTCGATGATTGTTCCTTTTGCTGCACGATTTGGGTTTGCTCTCAATTCTTTGATTTCAGCAAGCAAAAGAATGTTTTCAAGCAAATTGTCAACGCCTAAGCCTGTTTTTGCAGAAACACGAACAACAGGAACATCTCCGCCCCATTCTTCTGCCAAAACACCTTGTCCTGCCAATTGTTGCAAAACTTTGTCAGGTTCAGCAGTTGGTTTGTCCATTTTGTTGATGGCGACAATTATGCTTACATTTGCAGATTTTGCATGGTCGATTGCTTCCAAAGTTTGAGGCATCAAACCATCATCTGCTGCAACAACAATGACTGCAATGTCTGTGACTTGTGCACCACGAGCACGCATAGCAGTGAATGCTTCGTGTCCTGGTGTGTCAAGAAAAGTAATTGACTTGTTTTGAACTTTTACGGTGTATGCACCAATGTGTTGAGTGATTCCACCTGCTTCGCTTGCTGCAATTTTGGCTTTTCTGATATAGTCCAAAAGTGAAGTTTTGCCGTGGTCAACGTGTCCCATAATTGTGATGACAGGAGAACGTGGCACTGTGTTTTCAAGTTCGTCAACATCATCAGTCAAAGTTTGTTCTTTGAGTGTATCTTCAAATGTCTTGTCTGGTTTATATTCAAGTTCAATTCCAAGTTCGCTTGCAACCAAACTTGCAGTATCAAAATCAATTCCATCATTGATTGTTTTGATAATTCCAAGAATAAACAGTTGTTTTATGATTTCAGTTCCAGTTTTGCCAATTTTTTCTGACAACATTTTGATTGAAATTGAAGGAGTAGTTATTATTGCTTTTTCAATAACGGTGTTGACCATTTCATATCCACCACCCTTCTTTTGCTTTCGCATTTTCATTTTGTTGTCAACATAGTCGCCTGCCTCAATGTCGTAGCCCTTGTTTTTGTCTTGGGTGCGCATCAAAAGTTGACGTTTGCTAAATGTTTTCTTTTCGTCATTAGAGTTGGAATTTTTTCTTTTTGGAAGAGAATTGTTTCCAGTTTTTGTTGGTGGGAACATTTGTGCTTGTTGAATTGCAACAAAATTGTTTGCACCTGTTTTTTGGTTTGGACGGAAATTGTTTCCACCATTGTTGTTTGGACGAGAATTGAAGTTTCCACCACCGTTTCTGTTGTCACGATTGTTGAAATTTTGATTTTGTCCAGCATATGGAGGGCGTGAGTTTTGGTTGCGATTGTTTGAATATCCACCGTTTCCAAAAACACGAGTTTGAACACCTGAATTTGGTTTTTTCTCAGGTTTTGTCTTTTCTGGTGGAATATAAATGCGACGGGTTTCTCCGTTTGGCCCCTTGATTTCAGCAGTGTTTGTTCCTTCTTTGCGAATTATGACAGTTTCGTTTTTCTTTTCTGAAACAGAAGATTTTTCTTGTTTCAAATTTTTTTCAACTTTCAAATCTGATTTGTTTTCATCAGAATTTGATGCCATTTTTTTCTTGTCGGAAACAACATTTGATTTTGCTTCTTGCTTCTGTAAAACTTCAACCTTTTCTTTTGGTTGTGAAATTGGAGTTTCTGAATTTGAAGAAGGATTTTCAACTGTCACTGCATCATTTTTTTCAAGCAAAAAAGTCTTCTTGTCTTTCAAATTGTCAAGAAGTTTGCTTGCTTTTGATTTTTGGTCATTTACAACGGCAAGTAGTTTTGAAAGTTTTGTGGCCTTATAGGTTGCCAAAATTTCAATTTGATTGTTTTCTACTTTTGTTCCGTTTGCACTCATACTCTACTACCTCTAAGTTGTTCTATAATTACTTTTGCAAGATTGGGTTCGGAAACGCCAATTACTTTGCATCCATTTCTGTTTGTAAGTTCTTCAAGATTTGGGACAATGAAAAATGGAATGTTTTCTTTTGCCAAAATTTCAATGTTTCTTTTCAACCTATCTGAACCACTTTCATCAACCAAAATCACAAAACACTTTTTTTTGGTTGAAATCAAATTGTCATATCCCAAAATTGCATTGCGAGATTTTTGGGCAAATCCTAAATAACTATGAATTTTATTGTTTATCATTTAGTTCAATTAGTTTTTCATATATATCATTAGAGACATTGCATTTTAATGCTCTGTTCAAATGTTTCTTTTTTACGCACTGTTCAACACAATTTTTGTTGTTGCAAACATATGCTCCACGTCCGTCGTTGCATCCACTTTCATCAAATTGGATTTCGCCATTGGCAGTTTTGACAACTCTCAACATTTCATTTTTTTGTTTGTGTTGTCTGCAAACAATGCAAGTCCGTTCGTTTTTGTTATTACGCATTTTCTTGTTCAGAAGTTTCTGATTCTTCCTCAATTTCGTTTTGAAGTGAAGATTGAGGTTTAACATCGATTTTCCAACCAGTAAGTTTTGCTGCAAGTCTAGCATTTTGACCACTTTTTCCAATTGCAAGACTGAGTTTTTCGTCAGGAACAATTGCAGTTGCTGATTTTGTGTCTTCGATGCAACGAACCATCACGACTTGTGCTGGACTCAATGCTCTTGCAATAAATTCAAATGGGTCTTCACAATATTCAATTATGTCAACTTTTTCGCCGTTCAATTCATTGACGATAGCATTGACACGGACGCCCTTGTTTCCGATGCAAGCACCTGTTGCATCAACATTTTGGTCATCTGAGAAAACTGCAATTTTTGTTCTATATCCTGCTTCACGAACAATTGATTTGATTTGCACAAGACCTGCTTTGACTTCTGGAACTTCCAATTGGAACAACCTTTTGACAAAGCCAGAAGAACTTCTTGAAACCAAAACTTGTGCGCCGTGATTTGTTGTTCTAATTTTTTTCAAAAATACTTTGAGATTTTGACCAACAGCATATTTTTCGCCTGGAATTTGGTCACTTGTCATCATAAGTCCTTCCATATCATTTCCAGCAATTTCAACATAGATGTTTCCTGCTTCAATTTTGCGAATTGTAGCATTCAAAATTTCGCCAGTCTTTTCGTTCATTTCACTGACAACCATTTCGCGTTTTGCATCATTGATTCTTTGCATGACAACTTGTTTTGCAGTTTGAGCAGCAATTCTTGAAAAATCTCCAAGAGGAATTTCTTCAATATAGATGTCACCAAGTTGATAGTCAGATTTGATTTCACGTGCTTCTTCCAAAGCAATTTCTTTGTCGTAGTCATCAACTTCTTCAACAATAGTCTTGTAGAGATAAACCTTTATGGTTTGTTTCTCATAGTTTAGATTGACAGAGACATTGCATGCTTCACTATATTCTTTCTTGTAGGCAGAAGCAAGACCTGCTTCCAACGATTCAAGCAAAGTTTCTTTTGAAATTTTATAGACTCTTTCAATTTCGTCAATTGCCATAAAGAATTCTGGATTTTTCTCTGTGTTTTTCACTTTGTCCTCCTAAAACTTCACAAAAGGTCTTGCTTTTGCGATAGTTTTTCTTTCAACTATAAAGATTTTTTGATTTTTATTTTGAATTTTAATGGTTTCATCATCATATTCCATCAATACGCCATGGAGTTTTTCTTTTTTGGCATTGTTTTCAACGAAAATTTCAATGTCTTGATTAAGATTTCTGCGAAAATCATCATTAGAACTTATAAGCCTGTCCAAGCCAGGTGAAGAAACATTCAAAATGTATTCTTCTGGAAGTTCTTTTTCAAGTTCATCCAATTTTTCGCTTACAGCGTTATGAACTATTTCACAATCATTGAAATCAATTCCACCAAGTTTGAAAATAAAAATGTTCAAATTGATTTGAGAATAGGAAATCGAAGAAGAAATTTCAACAACTTCATAGCCCAATTTATCAACTATTGATGACAAAATCTCTTTCAAATGTGGCAAATTTTCATTAAAATTTTCAAGTTGTGTTTTG
The DNA here is from genome assembly GCA_964414205.1 of uncultured Bacteroidaceae bacterium. Classification (GTDB taxonomy): domain Bacteria; phylum Bacillota; class Clostridia; order Christensenellales; family CAG-917; genus STD2-102. The sequence continues at coordinate 8,919 of CAYPVP010000038.1, forward strand.
TTCATAGTGTTACCTTTCTATTTCATATTTTGCATAAAAAACGCAAAATATACCTTTTTAAAAACAAGAGTGAGCCACAAAGCCCACTCTAGAATCATCCTATAGCATTAGTATAATATCATGATAGTATATGAAATGCAAGCATTTTTAACTACAAACCATTTTTTTTGTCCATTTCTTTTGCAATCAATTTGAAAAGTTCTGCCGTTGCCAAAACATCTGACATGGCACGGTGGGCGTTTTCATGCAACAACCCAAAATGTTCTGACAAAAATTCCAATTTGTATTTTTTTAGGTATGGAAATGCTTGTCTTGCAAGAGCCAAAGTATCAAACAAATCGTTTTCAAAAATGTATCCAACTTCTTTTGCGTGTCGGTTTAAAATTGGAAAATCGTAGTTTATATTGTGAGCCACAAGTGCACATTCCCTAGTGAATTTGAAAAAATCAGGAATTACTGCATCAGAGTCTGGTTCAAACTGCACCATTTCATCATCAATTCCTGTCAATTCTTTTGATGTTTCAGGAATTGGCATTTTAGGGTTTATCAATGTTTCCCATGATTCCACAATTTGTCCATCAACCATTTTTACGGCAGCAAGTTCGATTATCATTGCAGTGGAAGTGTCCAAACCTGTTGTTTCGGTGTCGAAAATGACAAAACTTTTGTTTTTCAACATTGATGGAACAATATTATCAGTTTTTCTTTCGCTCAATTCAAAAATGTTGTCTTGCTTGAAAGAAATTGATGAATATTCTTTTGGAAAGATGTTTTTATACATTCTTGGCGCTGGCTTTGATTGTTTTTCTTTTATTGAAGAATAGTCGATATCTGCCAAATAGATTGTTGAAACCATAAAAGAAAGTGAACGCCCTTGATAGTTGCTTTCTGAAATTTTGCCATTGCAAACAATTTGCATGTTTTCTGACAATGCACGCAATTCTTCAACTTTTTTCGCATTTGGAAAAGCCACACATTCAATGTTGCCAGTTGTGTCAGTCAAACGCCATTTGAACATTGTTTTCATTTCAGTTGATTTTGGGTCAGTTGGGTCATACTTTTTGTTTTTGTATTCTCTTTCAGAAATTTCACAAACTTTGCCACACAAAGTGATGTTTTCTGTTGGATTTTCAACATCGGCAATGTAGGTTGGAAGAGAATTTACATCATCAATTTTGCGTTGTGAAAACATTTTTTTTCCGACTTTCAATTTTATGTGTCTAGCACCTTGAACATAAACCAAATTGTCATCAATGATTTTGTTTTTGGTGTCATCGATGCTTTCAATCTCAACCTTTTCTTCAATTTCTTTGATTTCAATGTTTATTGTTTCAACAAAAAATTTGTTTAGATGTTCTTGAAGTTTTTCGCTTGTGTTCATTGCTTCCAAAAGTCGAAATGTTGATGAAACAGCAGACAATTCAAGGTTGATATAAATTTCATTGACATCAACTTTCAAACAGTCTTCTGACAATAATTGAAAAATGTGAGGTTGCACTTTTTGAAAAAAATCAAAAACTTTTGCCGTGACAATTTTTTCATCAGCATATGCTTTCACAAAATTTATTTTTACTTTCAAATCAGGAATGATTTTTTTTACAATTTCAAGAATTTCTTTTTTTTGTTCATCACTGATTGTTTTGATTTTGTATGTAGAAACAAGAAAATTTACAACAATTAAATTTTGATTTTGAAAAAACTCGGCATCTCGAAATTTTAGGTCAGGAAACTTTCCACGACTAAATTTTTGGAATTCTAAAATAAAATTGTTCAAAATTTTTCTCCTTTGCAAAATCTGTCTAAATAGTTTTTGAATGTAGAAAGCAAGTCTTCGTTGTTGACTCTTTGAAGAATTTTGCCTTTTGCAATGATGACTGATTGTTCTTTTCCACCTGCAATTCCAAGGTCTGCATCTTTTCCTTCACCAATTCCGTTTACAACACAGCCCATAACGGCAATTTTGATTGGCAATTTCAATGATGAGGTTTCATCTTCCACCATTTTTGCAAGATTTTCTACATCAATTTGAGTTCTAGCACAAGTAGGACAACATACAACATCAACCATGTCTTCTTGCAACCCTATGCTTCTCAAAATCTTTTTTCCGACTCTGACTTCGTCTTGCAAGTTGCTTGTGGTCAAAGAAACTCGAATTGTGTCGCCAATTCCGTCCAACAAAAGAGAGCCAATTCCGATGGAAGATTTTATGATTCCATTTTCATATGTTCCTGCTTCGGTGACGCCAACATGCAAAGGACAATCTGAAAGTTTGTCTAGTTTTCGATAGGCATCAATCATGGTTTTTACATCAGAAGATTTCACTGACAAAACCAAGTTTTCAAAGCCATAGTCTTCAAACTTTTTTTGATAGTCATATGCTGAATTTGCAAGTGCATCAGCAAGTGGCAAATTTTCATAGGAACTGTGAAGCGAACCACCATTGACGCCAATTCTGATTGGAACATTTCTTGCGTTGCACAGCAAAGCAAGTTGTCTTAAATCTGCTTGGTCGCCAACATTCCCTGGGTTTATTCTGACTTTGTGAATGCCATTTTCAACTGCTTTCAATGCAAGATTTGTTCCAAAGTGAAAATCGCCAATGATTGGCATGTTTGTTTCTTTGACAATTTCGTTGATTGCATTTGCCGATGCTTCATCAGGAACGGAAACACGAACAAGGTCTGCCCCTGCCTTTTCAACAGATTCAATTTGAGCCAACGTTGCTTTTACATTCGTAGTTTTTGTGTTGGTCATTGTTTGAATTGCAATTTTTGAATTTGCACCAATTTTGACATTTTTTACTATAACTTGTTTTTTCATATGCACCATTATATCATTTTAAAAAGAATTTTGCGTCCAATAAAAAGCCATCAAGACACCAAATGAAAAATATCAAGAAAAACAGCGAACACTAGCAAAAGAATCAGCCCAACCGTATGAATTATTCCCTCAATTTTTCTCGGTATTGGTTTTTTGAAAATCATTTCAATCAAGGTGAACACCATTCTTGCACCATCTAGTGCAGGGAACGGAAGCAAATTCATTACAGCAAGGTTTGCAGAAATGATTGAAATCATATACAAAAGGCTTCCAAAACCACCCTGCATTGTTGTTTGTGTCATTGTTTGCAAAATTGTGATTGTTCCACCTGCTGATGAAAGTGCAATTTTTCCAGTTAGCAAAGCACCAAGTGAAGCCAAAATTTTGAAAACTACAAAGAAAGCAAAACCAAATGAACGCAAAAAAGCGTGAGCAAAGTTTAGTTTTTGTTGAACAAAACTTCGTGTAACTCCAAAACCATAAAAATACCAACCTTGTGAATCTTCGACGGTTTTGAAAGTTCCTGTTGTAGCAATTTCATTGTCCCCTCTTTTGATTCCAAATGTCAAAGTTGTGCCTTCTGCAATTTTGCCTTTGTTGTCTTCAATCCATTTTTCGATTGGAATATAATCTTTTTCATCTTCAATTCGGTCAAAATTTATATCATCACTTCCACCTGCGATTTGAAACAACATATCGCCCTTTTCAAAAGGTGAATAGTGGTGTTTTGAAGCAGTGACAGTTTGAATTCTGCCAGCACGCAAAACTCTGAATTTTGCCGAATCACCTGCTTTTGCAAAACAAGTGTTCATGTCTTCTGGCATCAAAATGTTGACTTGCAGTCCGTTGATTGCCAAAATGACATCTCCTGCTTGAAGTGGGTTTTCAATGGTTGTGTTGTTTTTTACAATTGGGTCTGCACTTGAAATCAATGGCAAAATTTGACCATAAGCAGTGAAAAAAATTGAAATGAAAATTATAGCAGACAAAAAATTGAAAAATGCACCATTAAAAAGAACAATCAAGCGTTTCCATGGCTTTTGATTGTTGAATGCTTGTGGGTCTGTGTCGTTTTTGTCTTCTCCTGCAAAGGCACAATAGCCCCCAATTGGAAATGGCCTAATTGTAAATTGAGTTCCTTTTTTGTCAAATCGTTTAAAAATTGCTGGGCCAAAGCCGATTGAAAATTCATTGATTTTGAATCCTAACGCTCTGCCAGCAATAAAATGACCAAATTCGTGAATGACAATCATCACCATCAAAGACAAGATGGCAACCAAACCATAACCGATATAGGTGAAAACTTCAACAGCAGTCACTGAAAGCAAACAATTTAGATTCATTTTTTACCCTTTATAAGATATTGTCGAACTTCTTTGTCTATGCAAAATATTTCTTCCAAAGATTTTGCAGTCAGATTTTTATACTTTTTCAAAACTTTTTCCAAAGTTTTTGAGATGTCGTAAAAGCCAATTTTGTTTTCCAAATATTCTTCAACCAAAATCTCATCAGCAGTAGAAATTGCTGTCATTGTTCCGTTTCCTTGTCGCCCTGCCTCGATTGCAATGTCCATGCAAGGAAAACGATAGGAATCAACTTTGTCAAAATTTAGGGTTGCAACTTTCATCAAGTCAAGAGGTTTGACACTGTTTTCTGCTCTGTGTGGATGAAAAAGTGCGACTTCAATTGGCAAACGCATGTCAGGTGATGCAATGGATGCTTTGATTGAGTTATCTTGAAATTCAACAAGTCCATGCACCAAACTTTCAGGGTGTTTCAAAACTGAAATTTTGGAAATTGGAATTTTGAAAAGTTTTGATGCTTCGACAACTTCAAGACCTTTGTTGAAAAGTGTGGCTGAATCTATTGTCACCTTCTTGCCCATTTTCCATACAGGGTGATTCAAAGCGTCTTTGGCAGTCATCTTTTTTATTTCTTCTTTGGTTTTGTCACGCAAAGCACCACCACTTGCTGTCACAATCAATCTTTTGACTTCATCAATGTTTTCACCTGCCAAACATTGCCACAAAGCACTGTGTTCGCTGTCCAACGGCAAAATTTTTGCACCTGTTTTGGAAGCAATTTCATTCATGATGTCTCCACCACAAACAACGGCTTCTTTGTTTGCAATGGCAACATTTGTTCCTTTTTGCAATGCAGAAATGACAGGTTGAAGCCCAGCAATTCCACTGATTGCAGAAACAACAAGGTCGCATTCGACTGTGGCAAGTTGCAAAAGCGAATCACAACATATGGCTTCGGTGTTGTCCAAAATGTCAAAAAGTGAAGTTTGAACTTGAATGATTTTTCCACCGTTGAAATGGTAGTATTTTGCTTTGAATTGTTCAATTTGGTTTTGAAGCAAGGCTTCGTTTGAATGTGCCGAAAGACCTACAACTTCAAAAAGTTCGGGATACTTTTCTACAACAGCCAAAGTTTGTTTTCCAACTGACCCCGTGCTTCCCAAAACAACAATGCGTTTTTTTTCCATAGTAATTCCTTAAAAAATATAAATAATGCTGAATGCTACAAACAAAAACATCAAATCGAACATGATGCTGTCAAGCCTGTCAAGTGCTCCACCATGTCCTGGAAAAATTTTTCCAAAATCTTTGATGCCAATCGCTCTCTTGATTCTGCTTGCCGTAATGTCGCCAATTTGAGCAACAATTCCTCCAAGAAAACCGATTGTTAAATATATCAATGCTGATTTCCAAAGTGCATTTGCAAATGGAATATAGCCGAAAGTCCCACCTTGATAAATGCCATAGAATGGCAAAACTTCAAAAAATATAAACATCAACACGCTTGCAATCATTGCTCCAAAAAGCCCACCAACTGCACCTGCAATCGTCTTTTTTGGGCTGATTGAAGGGCAAAGTTTTTTGCCTCCAATGGTACTTCCAGCGAGATATGCAAAAACGTCGCACATGATTGGCATGAAAACAGCAAACAAAACTCCATAGATGCCAAAAAATCTGTTTGACACAATAAAACCAAAAGAGAGTATGAGCATTGGATAGAACATTGCAAAAATTGTTGCAACCAAATCTTTGAGTTCGCCCTCTTTTTTGAATGTAAACATAACCAGTGCAACCAACGATGACAAAGCAAATGAAATCAAAATTCCAATTGCACCTTGAAAAATATAGGTGTTTGTTGTGGTGATTGACACAAGGTGTTCAAAAACATAGAACAACGGATAAACAGTGATTCCAAAAAGAAACATTGGAATGTTGTAAACGTTGTATCCACCAAGTTTAAAACTTTTTGAAATTTCATATAGTGCTGTCAAAGCAAAAGCCAAAATAAGCAAGTCTAAAAACACACTGTGAACAAAATAGGACATCACCAAAAAACTGGCAACGAACAAAATAAGAAGTG
>CAYPVP010000039.1:0-14787 GCA_964414205.1 uncultured Bacteroidaceae bacterium
ATTTAATTTATTCAATTTTAACACTTTTGAATTTTGGTTCGCATTTTTAAAATTACTGTTTTGAAAAACATTAGTTGTTGAAGCATTTTTCCAAAACAATTTCCATTCTTGCAATTTTTATTGCACTCACCATGACATCCATAGCAAATTCCAATTCTTCGATTGATGGAACTGTTGGAGAAATTCTGATGTTTTGGTCATGGTCATCCATTTTGTATGGGAATGTTGCACCAGCAGCAGTAAATTTTATTCCTGCTTCGCCAGAAAGTTCAACAATTCTTTTTGCACAACTCTTGACATTGAGCGAAACAAAATAGCCACCAAGAGGTTTGTTCCAACTGACAAATCTGTCATCACCAAATGCTTCGGTAAGTTTTTTGTCAACTGTTTCAAATTTTGGTCTTATGATTTCAGCATGTTGGCGCATGATTTGTTTGGTGTTTTCTTTATTTTTCAAAAACAAAACATGAGCATATTGAACAACTTTGTTTGGTCCAATAGTTTTGAAGAAGAAATGTTTGCGCAAATCTTTAAGGTTGTTTTCAGATGTCATCAATGCAGAAATTCCAGCACTTGCAAATGTGACTTTTGATGTTGAACCAAACATATAGAACATGTCCAAAGTTCCAGCCTTTCTTGCAACATCAAAAATGTTTTTCAATTTGACATCAGTGTCATACAATGAATGAACATAATAAGCATTGTCATAAAAAACTCTAAAATCTGATGCAGAAGGTTTCAAATTGGCAATTCTGTCAATCACTTTGTCACTGTAAACAATTCCTGTTGGGTTTCCGAATTTTGGAACACACCACATACCTTTGATTGAATCATCATTTGAAACCAAATTTTCAACCAAATCCATGTCAGGACCTTCTTCGTTCATTGGAATTGTAATCATTTCTATGCCAAGTGCTTCACAAATTGCAAAGTGACGGTCATAGCCAGGAGCAGGACAAACAAATTTGACTTTTGCAAGTTTGTTCCAAGGTGTAGAACCCATAATTCCAAATTGTTTTGCAAATTGCATCACATCATACATGATTGACAAACTAGAACTGTCTGCAACCATAGTTTCTTCAACTTTGACATCAAAAATGTCAGCCATCAATTCTCTTGCTTCTTTCAAGCCTTCTGGCACGCCATAGTTTCTGCAATCACCAGTTGCTGTTTGAAAACTTGTTGCTTCGCCAAGCATTTTGAGCATTGGAAGTGAAATGTCCAATTGTTCTTTGCATGGGCGACCACGAGTCATATCAACAGACTTTCCAACTTTTTGAAGTTTTTTGAACAACTTTCTTTCATCAGCGAGTTGTTTTTCAAGTTCCTCTTTGGTGAGTTGTTTATAATCCATAATAAATCTCCTTGTAAAAGCGATTTCTAATCTATCATAATTGATTCTTAATTTCAAGCATTTGAAAATGTTTTGTCAAATTTATTATAATTTTGTCAAACTTCTTCTTTGTTTGGTCTTATGAAAAGTTTTATTGGAGTGCCTTCAAAATCAAAACTTTTTCTGAAAGCATTTTCCAAATAGCGTTGATAAGAAAAGTGCATAATTTTTGGGTCATTCACTTTTATGACAAAAGCAGGAGGAGCGACAGCAACTTGTGTCATAAAGAAAATTTTGAGTTTTTTTCCGTTTTTTGCAGGAGGTTCATTGATGCGAATTGCATCATTCAACACTTCATTCAAAAGACCAGTTGTAATTCTTTTGTGTGAATTTTCATAGACAGAATCGACATTTGGAAGCAAATTTGAAATTCTTTGTCCATTTTCAGCCGAAACAAAAACAAATTTTGCATAGTCCATAAATTTGAGGTCTTCTTGCAATTTGCGTCTAAATTCATTCATTGTATTGTTGTCTTTTTCAATCAAGTCCCATTTGTTGACAACAACGATTGAAGGTTTTCCTTCTTCGTGAACATAGCCAACAATTTTGACGTCTTGTTCGGTCAAACCTTCGCTTGCATCAAGAATTATCATGACAACATCTGCCCTGCGAACAGCCATCAACGAACGCAAAACGCTATAATGTTCTACATCTTCATCAACTTTTTTCTTTTTTCTCATTCCAGCAGTGTCAATGATCGTGTATTTTTTGCCATTCAAGTCTAAATCAGTGTCGATTGCATCACGAGTTGTCCCTGCAATGTCGCTGACAATAACTCGTTGATAACCAAGCAATTTGTTTGTAATTGAACTTTTCCCTGCATTTGGTTTTCCAACAATGGCAATTTTGATTCTATCGCTTTCTTCTTCGGCTTCAACAGATGGAATTTTGTCAACGACTTCATCAAGCAAATCGCCAAGTCCTTTTCCTTGTTCACCTGAAACACCAATCGGTTCACCAAAACCGAGAGCATAAAATTCGTAAGTATCACTAGGGTCATAGTTGTCAAGTTTGTTGACAGCAACAACAACTGGAACATTTGATTTTCTCAAAAATCCTGCAATTTCTTCATCATCCATTGTAAGTCCCGATTTGCCATCAACAACATAGATGACTGCATCTGCATTGTCAACTGCAATTTGGGCTTGAATGCGAATGTGTTTCCACATTGAATCTTCACTTTTGAGTTCCAGCCCACCAGTGTCAATCAGCGTAAATGCTTTTCCACACCATTCACAATCTGCATAAACTCTGTCACGTGTCACACCTGCCACATTTTCGACAATAGAAATTCTTGCACCAACCAATCTGTTGAACAAGGTTGATTTTCCGACATTAGGTCTTCCCACAATGGCAATCAATGGTTTTTTCATTTTCTTTCCTTTATTTGCTTCAATTTTGACTGCTTTCGCCAAAATCGAGTTATTTTGTATTTTCTATTTTGTCAACGTATCTTCATTTTGTTGAGTTTCATTGACAGAAAACCATTCAGCAAGCAAATCTTTTGCTTCTTGATTTCCTTTTGATGCTGATTTTTCAAGCAATTCTTTTGCTTTTTGTTTGTCTTGTTTGACGCCTTCACCCAAAAAATAGCATTGACCAAGGTTACATTCAGCAAATTGATAGCCTAAATCAGCAGATTTCTTGTAGTATTTGACACCCTTTTTAGAATTTTTTCTGACACCTCTGCCAAAACAATAGGCAACACCAAGACCAAACAATGCTTCTTTATCATTTTGTTTTCCAGCCTTTTTTCTCCATTTTACTGCCATTTTCAAATCTTGTTCAACCAAAACTCCATTTGCAAAACATGCACCCAAATGGCTTTGAGCCCTTGCTTCTCCATTGACAGCCGATTGATAGAGATATTCTAGTGCCTTTTCTTCATCAATTTCAACACCGTGTCCTTCTTGATAGCAAACACCAATCAGCCATTGAGCCGTTGGGTCTTTTTGTGCTTTCAAATACCACTCAAACTCTTTTTCAAAGTCTTGCTTGACACCACGTCCATCACGATAGCAATTTCCAATGCAAATCATTGAATATGCGTTTCCTTGTTCCGCAGCCAAATGATACCATTCCAAAGCCTTTTCATGGTTCTTTTTCACACCTCTGCCGATATCATACGTGACACCCATAAAATGTTGAGCAAAAGAATTTCCTGATTCTGCAAGAAGTCGATAGGTTTGCAAAAATTGTGCCTCTTGCTCACCATTGTTTAATTGAAAAGCCATTTTTGCAAACTCATCATCCAAAGTGTGGTCTGCCAAAACATTTTTTACATCTTCTTTTTCTGCTTGTTTTGTTTCAATTTTTTCTTCACTTGCCATAGTTCTCTCCTGTCAAAATTCAATGATTTTTTCAACCAAATCATCTCCAAGTTCTGATGCAACAACAAATTTTGCGTTCAATTTTTCTTGAAGTTCACTCAAACTAACATTATCCAAAAACACATCTGAAAATTCTTTCAGCATTGTTGAAGGAATGAAAAAAGCATCTCGCTTGATTCCTTGCATTTGTTTTATGATGTCCGTTGCAGTGACAAGTCCAGCGACAGTGACTGTTTCTCCAAAAAATTCATTTTTGATTGGAAATATATCAATTTTGACACCAAGTTTTTTTTCAATTTTTTTCTTTTCTTCTTTTATGACTGGGGCAAAAGCCTCACCTGTCACAATTCCAAAGTGTTTTGACAATTTTTGTGTTTCAATAAGTTGCAAAGAAGAATCTAAATTGCGTTTGAAATCGGCAATCAAACCAACTCCATTTTCAATTTGGTCAAAGTCATAGTAGTAGTCATATTCAGGCACTTCTCTTTCTGCAAGCATATAAAATTCATCGGAACACCAACAAAAATTTTTGAATTCGTCATTTAGTTTTTCAACCAATTCAACTGTTTGGTTTGCTTCGTCTTTGTTGTAGATGCGAAGTTCTGCAAGACCTTCTCTGTGTCCAGTGAGTCCAACTGGAACAACTGCAACAGAAATGACACCTTCTATTTCGTGAAGTCCTCGAATTCCTTTTTCAAGTTCTTCTCCATCGTTTAGATTTGGCACAACAACCATTTGAGTGTGCATCTTTATTCCGTGTGCACCAAGCATTTTGATGTTGTCAATCAATTTGAGTGTGTTTGGGTTTTGAACCAAACTTTTTCTCAGTTCATTGTCAAAAGCATGAACAGAAATGTAGAGTGGTGACAAATGCAATCTCAAAATTCTTTCAAAATCTTCATCTGTCATGTTTGTTGTTGTGACATAACTTCCACTGATAAAAGAGAAACGGTAGTCATCATCTTTGACATACATTGCTTCCCTCATTCCTTTTGGAAGTTGGTCAATGAAACAAAATTTGCATTTGTTTTTGCATCGAATTGGTTCAAGTTCCTTGTCAATTTCAATGCCTAAACTTTGTTCAGACTTCTTTTTGATTTTAATTTTTTTGCACTTTTCTTTTCGTTTGACAACCATTTCAAAGTTTTCTTGGGCGTCATAAAACAAGACATCCAAAATGTCGACAAATTTATGTCCATCAAACGAAACAAGTTCATCACCAATTTTCAGTCCTTTTCTGCGACCAAATTTTGAAATGCTCGTGATGTGTGCAGGTTCATTCTTCATCTTTTGCTTCCTTCATGTCGTCAATTTCAGCAAGAAGTTTTCCAATGGTTGAAAGTTGATTTTTTTCACCAACTTTTTCTGCTGAATTTTTTTCTAGTTTTGTTTTTAAATCAGTTTGAATGATATCATACAAAAATTTTATGGCACTATGTTCATTGCTTGCATGTGCAATCAATCCTTTTTGTTTCAAAAAATTCAAATTTTCAAAATTTTGTTTGTTGTCATCAAAAACTATGTTTGAAAGTTCCAAATGAAAAGCCTTTTGAATCAATGGAAGATTGTAGTCTGAAATCAAAATGTCTGAGGCTTTCAAAATTTCATCAAAATCTTTTTTGTCCTCAGAAATCATCAAGTTTTCAAACGCCTTTTCTTCTGCAATCGCTTTGACATCATTCAAAAGTTCTTGGTCATTTGAACAAACTGCAACATTCAATATATCGCCTTGGTCAGCAAGCAAATCAAAAATTCTTTTGTTGTTTTGTCTGTTTTGCATTGACAAACAAATCAATGGAATTCTTGACAAACCAAAGTTCTTTTTTTCTTCATTTTTTTCTTCTTGATTTATTTTGTCAATTTTGATTGGCATGCCACAAGAAAAAATGTGATTTTCATCATAACCTTTTTCAACAAGGCTGTTTTTTACTTCTTCATTTTCAACCAAAAACATTTCAACAGCATTTTCCACAAATTTTTCATCTCTCACAAAACTTGGCATAAATGCAACAATTTTGCTTTTGAAATTGGTTTTCAATTTTGTGGCAACACACAATCTTTCCAATCTGGCATCAGTGCAAATGATGGCAGTTGGATTGAATCTTTTGACTGCATTTTTCAATTTTCTCATGTCGGAATGCAGTTTTGGTTTCTTTTCTTCTCTTTCTTTTTTTGTCATTTTTCCAAATTTGGCAACATTGGAATTCAGCCAAAATTGTTTTGCCAAAAATGATGAAAGAAAATTGTTTTTGATTTTGTTTTCTTCAACAATCAAGACATAATGCTTGCCATAACTCTCAATTTCTTGTTTCAGAGATTCAGCAAACACCAAATTTTGTTCATTTGAAACCAAAATTAAAATGTTGTTTCTGTTTTTTTTCATAATGTTTCCACCAATGAAAATTTTTAGTCTTCAATGACAATTGGCATAATCATTGGATAATGTCTGTCCTTGAAGAAAAGTTTTCTGAGTGATTTGCGAATTGCACTTGTCACAACTGCCCTGTCAACAACGTTTTCTACAAAGTCAATGCTAGCGATTGCTCTTTCCGTTGTATTCTTTGCTGTTTCCAAGAAGTTTGATGACATTGAAAGTCCTCTTGCCAAAATGTCAGGAGGTGAAATCAAAGTTCCATTTTTCATGTCCACATTGACAATGACAATGACAAATCCATTTTCTCCCAACGATTTTCTATCACGAATGATGTTGCTTCCCTCGTCCAAAATTGTTCCATCAACATAGACATTTCCAGATGGAATGTTTGATTGACGCTTCATAGTTTTTTTGGTGATGCCAAAAACAGCACCAATTTCAGGAATTGCAATGTTGAGTGGAGGAATGCCCATGTTTTCTGCAATTTTTGTGTGCAAAAACTGATGACGATATTCTCCATGAACAGGCATGAAAAACTTTGGTTTGACAAGTGACATCATAATTTTGAGTTCTTCTGCATAGGCATGCCCCGAAACGTGAACATCTTTCATTGATTCGTAAACAACTTCTGCGCCTCTTTTGAACAATTTGTTGATGACTGAATAAACTGACTTTTCATTTCCAGGAATTGGTGAAGATGACAACACGACAACATCTTGCTCTCCAATGGAGATGTTGTTGAATTCGCCATCAGACATTTTTGTCAGTGCACTCATTGGTTCACCTTGTGTTCCTGTTGCAATGATGAGTTGTCTTGACATTGGAGTTTTTCCAAATTCTTCAACCAACAAATTTTTTGGTATTTTCAGTTCTCCAAGTTTTGAAGCAACTTCAACAATTCCCAACATGCTTCTGCCTGACAAAAGAACTTTCCTACCATATTTGTGTGCCAAATCCATGATTTGTTGAACACGATAGTTGCTTGATGCAAAAGTTGCAATGATAAGTCGTTTGTCACGATGTGAAGCAAAAATTGCATCCAATCCCTCTCCAACAACCTTTTCAGAAGTTGAATGTCCTCGTCTTTCAACGTTGGTTGATTCTCCAAGCATCAATGTGACACCCTTTGCTCCAATTTCTGCAATGCGTTGCAAATCGGTGCGTTTTCCATCAATTGGAGTTGAATCGATTTTGTAGTCTCCTGTCACAAAAATTGTTCCAGCAGGAGAATCAATTGCAAAAGCACATGCTCCTGCCATTGAGTGACAAACTTTGATAAATTCGATTGTGAAAACACCAAGTTTGATTTTTTCTCCTGGTTCAACAGTCACCATTTTTGGTTTCAATTTTCTTTCAACAAGTTTTCTCTCAACAAGTCCCAAAGTCAAAGCCGTTCCGTAGATTGGGCAATCAAATTCAGAAATTAGATATGGAATTCCTCCGATATGGTCTTCGTGACCATGAGTTAAAATTATTCCTTTCAATTTGTCTTTGTTTTCTACAATATAGGTTGTATCGGGAATTATTGCATCAATGCCGGGTGCGTTTGAATCTGGAAAATCAATTCCACAATCAACGATGAAAATATCGTTTTCATATTCAATCGCCGTCATATTTTTTCCAATTTCACCGACGCCACCCAAAAAAATTATTTTTACACTTTTAGTTTTTGCCATTTGGCCTCCATTATTGTTACATTTTTCTAGTGTATATTTAATATATCTTGTATATAGTAATTATATCTACAAATTTGCATACTAGACAAATTATATAACTTTTGGCGATATTTGGCAAGTCAATAGCAATTTATAGTGATTTTTTTATTTTTTAGATAAAAATTTATCGATTAAATGCTCAAATGCCAATTTTCCATACAAAATTTGTTTACATTCTATTTTTTATGGTTTATAATTTTCAACATATCTCACAAATTCGAGTGTTTGCAAACCAAAATTTGGTTGAATGCAAACCCAACTTGCTCTTTTGCAAGAACTAAATTATTTTGTCATTAAATTTTAAGGAGTACCTTATGAGAGTTTACAATTTTTCAGCAGGACCATCACAACTTCCAATCGAAGTGTTGGAAGAAGCACAAAGAGATCTTTTAGATTTCAATGGTAGCGGAATGAGTGTTATGGAATTGACACATCGTGGAAAATGGTATCAACCAATTCACATGGAATGCATTGCACTTGTCCGTGAACTCATGAATGTTCCAGAAAACTATGACATTTTGCTTGTTCAAGGTGGCGCTTCCACTCAATTTGAAGCAGTTCCTTTGAACCTTATGTCAACAGGAAAAGCAGATTATGCCTGCACAGGCAATTTTGCTACAAAAGCATTCAAAGAAGCCAAAAAATTTGGCGATGCAAGATGTGTTGCTTCCTCTGAAAAAGAAGGTTACACTTTCATTCCTACACAAGAAGAACTCAATTTGAGTGACGATGCTGACTATTTCCACATGACATCAAACAACACAATTTATGGCACAAAATGGGGCTATGTTCCAAAAACAAACTGCCCTATCGTTTGTGATATGTCTTCAAACATCATGTCAGAAGTCATCAATGTTGCAGACTATGGTGTGATTTATGCTGGCGCTCAAAAAAACCTTGCTCCTGCTGGTGTCACATTGGTCATCATCAGAAAAGATTTGCTTGAAAGAACAAACATCAATCATGTTTGCCCAACCATGCTCAAATATGCAACACAAGCAAACAACGACAGCCTTTACAACACACCTCCAACTTTTGCAATCTATATGATGTGTTTGAACCTTCGCCACATGAAAGCACTTGGTGGAATTCCTGCCTATGAAAAAGCAAACAAAGCAAAAGCAGAATTGCTCTACAACTTCTTGGACAACAGCGAATTTTTCTCAAACAATGTCAGAAAAGACAGCCGTTCAATCATGAATGTCCGTTTCAACACTCCATCAGAAGAACTTGATGCAAAATGCATTTCAGAAGCAGAAAAATCAGGTTTGGTTTCTTTGAAAGGACACAGAGTCACAAAAGGACTTCGTGCTTCAATCTACAACGCAATGTCAATTGAAGGCGTTCAAGCACTTGTAGATTTCCTTGCAAAATTTGAAGCAGAAAACAAATAGAACTCAGCCAAATTTCAAAAACTTTTTGGCTAAACGATAAGGAGAACACAATGATTGAAGTCTTAAAACTAAATTCAATTGCAAAAATTGCAATTGATACTCTTGGAAAAAATTATAATGTTACAGATGACTGCCAAAATCCTGAGGCAGTTTTGGTGAGAAGTTTTGCAATGCATGATTGGACTGTTCCTCAATCTTTGAAATGCGTTGCACGGGCTGGTGCAGGCGTAAACAACATTCCATGCGAAGAATATGCAAAAAAAGGCATTGTCGTTTTCAACACTCCTGGTGCAAACGCAAACGCTGTCAAAGAATTGGTTTTGGCTAGTCTTTTCATTTCTTCAAGAAACATTTTTGCTGGCTCAATGTGGGCTTCAAAACTTGAAGGAGATGACATCAAAAAACAAGTTGAAAAAGGCAAAGGACAATTTGCTGGAACTGAAATTCTTGGAAAAACAATTGGAATTTTGGGTCTTGGTGCAATTGGTAGAAAAGTTGCAGAAGCATGCAATGCTCTTGGAATGAAAGTTGTCGGCTATGACCCATATGTTTCGCAATCTGCAAAAGAAATGACATTTTTGACAATCGTCAACACCATGGATGAACTTTTTGCTGTTTCTGATTTTGTCACACTCCACTTGCCATATTTGCCAACAACAAAAAACACAATCAACAAAGACGCAATTTCAAAAATGAAAGACGGAGTCATAATTTTGAACTGTGCTCGTGGAGAATTGGTCAACACAATCGATGTCAAAGAAGCCATTCAAAACAAAAAAATTCGTTGCTATGTCACAGACTTCCCTGATGCTGAATGTATCAACAGTGAAAACATCATTGCAATTCCTCACCTTGGTGCTTCATCAGCAGAAGCAGAAGACAACTGTGCTGAAATGGCTGGAACTGAAATCAAATTGTTTATGGAAGATGGAACAATCAAAAATTCAGTCAACATGCCTGCAATTTCAGTTGCAAAAACAAAAGCACACAGAGCATCAGTCATTTTTGAAGGCGAATTGAATTTTGAAGTTGCTGGTGTTGTCACAAACAAAGATGGCATCAGTTATGCAATCATTGAAAGCGATGATGAAATTGACATTTCAAAATTTGATTTTGCAATCAAAGCAAGAGTCATCTACTAAACAAAAATCATAGTTCAGTTTGAATTGAAATTTTGTCACAAAATTCAGTTTTGATTTGTTACATAAATCAGGTTTGACCGAAATTGAAAAATCACAAAAAAAAGAAACCTGTTAATGGTTTCTTTTTTCAATCTCATTGTGTCACCAACAAAAAAAATTATTTTGTCCAAACAACAAATTTTGTTGTATCACAACTAAATATGAGTCAAAACTTCACATTGTGCAAGCAAACACAAGGCTATGTTTGTGTTCAAACCGAACTGAGTCTGAACAAACACCACACAATTTGTGTCAACTGCTCCCACTTGTCTGAGTCAACGCTCTAATGTGCGAATCACAACTGCACTATCTTCAATCACTACTACTCAATTCGTGTCACGACTTGCAACAAAATCAAATCACCACATCGTGCCACAACTCGTAGCAAAACCAAATCACCAAATCGTGCGTTTCACAACTTCGCAATGTTCTTTAATTTCATTGTTCCTTTGCACGCAATTTTTGATTGCTCTACTTTTCATATTTTGGTCGTTTTTTTACGCAAACATCTTCCGATATCAAAATTTTTGAAATCATTCTAAGTGTTGAAAGCATTGCCTCACTAAACACTTTGTTTTTTACAACCAATTTTTCAGGTTTGCATCTTAACACTGCAATCAAAACATTGAACTCCTCAACATCAAAAATTTTTTCAATCTCAATGGTTTCTGTTCTTGAAGAATTGAACAACTCATTTTTTTTGTTTCCATCATAAACCAATATATCATTGCTTGTCGCACTTTCAGAAGTCAGAAAGGTTGCAACATCAAAAATGTCTTGTTTTG
Source organism: uncultured Bacteroidaceae bacterium (assembly GCA_964414205.1). Taxonomy (GTDB): domain Bacteria; phylum Bacillota; class Clostridia; order Christensenellales; family CAG-917; genus STD2-102. Next base: position 11,173 of record CAYPVP010000039.1, read on the forward strand.
TCACTGCAAGTTTCAGCAAATTGACAGCAAGACCAGCAAGTTCTTCCCAGTTGTCTGTCAAATCTTCCAATCTAAAATTTAGCAACGCATCAATGTTGTAGTCAATCACTTCCAAAAAATTTCTTCTCACAATCGATTCTTCATATTTACGGTCAAAATAGACAATCGAACCAATCAATGCCACCAATCCATGACTCAGTTTTTCTTTTGCAAGTTTTTCAATGAAATATCGCAACTTAATTTTGTTCAACAGCACATCGACAACAGTGTTTTCTACAAGTTCTTGTGCAAGGTCTCTTTTTTCACAAACAGAAGCAACATACAAATAGTATCTTCGCATGCTTTCTTCTTCTGCAAAAGAAAGGTAGTCACATCCTTTTATTTTTTCTAGAATGTAGTTGTATTCCGTGTCATATTTTTTGTCAATGCTGATTTCACAAGACCACATATCCACCTCTCTTTTATTGTATTCCTTACACGACAATATATTTGTCCAAATATTTGCCAATTTTTTGAGAAAAAGAAAATATTTTGTCAAATGTTTTCCATTTTTACAATTTTCAAACTTTTATAAACATATTGTTTATTTTAAAAATTTCATTTTCATTTTTTTTCATCTACTTTTGTCTTTGTTTTTCTTGTCTAAGAAATATTTTTTTGTGGAAAACCAATTCAATATTGATTTTGCATATTTTCATTGATATAATAAATTTGTATCTATTGTTAAAAATCGGAGGAAGAATTATGGACAACAAACACCATGAACTTTTGGAGCAATTGACTTTGGAAGAAAAAGCGTCACTTTGCTCTGGACTTTCATTTTGGACAACAAAGCAAATTGAAAGACTCGGCATTCCATCAGTTATGATGACAGATGGACCAAATGGGCTCAGAAAAGAAAAACTTTCTGCGGGCACAAACATCATGAAAGACAGTGAGCCAGCAACATGCTTTCCACCATCTTCAACGCTCGCCAACACTTGGGACCCATCTCTTGCAGAGGAAGTTGGAAATGCCATTGCTGATGAAGCAAAAGCGCTTGGTGTAACCACAGTTTTGGGGCCTGGTGTCAACATCAAAAGGTCACCTGTTTGTGGAAGAAACTTTGAATATTTTTCCGAAGACCCTTTGCTTGCAGGCGAAATGGGAGCAAGTTTTGTTCATGGAGTTCAAAAAAACGGCATTGGTGTCAGTTTGAAGCACTTTTTGGCAAACAATCAAGAGTACATAAGAATGTCGATTGACTCAATTGTTGATGAAAGAGCGTTGCGAGAAATCTATATGCCCGCTTTTGAAAAAGTTGTAAAAAAAGAACATCCATCAACAGTTATGTGCAGTTACAATCGTTTGAACGGAACATATCTTTCAGACAGCAAAAAATATTTGACTGATGTTTTGCGAGATGAATGGGGTTTTGATGGCATTGTTGTCAGCGATTGGGGTGCAACAAACAATCGTGTTGAAGGCATAAAAGCAGGAATGGACTTGGAAATGCCTGGCAATGGTGGAATGAACGATATTCACATTGTAAAAGCAGTGAAAAATGGAGAATTGAAAGAAGAAGAATTGGACAGAGTCGTTCTGAGAATGATTGACTTTGCCTTCAAATGCAAAGAAAACGAAGTCAAAGAACACAAAGCAGACCTTGAAGGACATCATCAACTTGCACGAAAAGTCGCTGGAAATGGAACAATTTTGATGAAAAATGAAAACGGAATTTTGCCACTTTCAAAAAATGACAAAATTGCTGTTGTTGGAAAACTTGCATCAAAACTTCGCTATCAAGGTTCAGGTTCTTCACATATTCATCCAACAAAAATCGTTTCTTTTGTTGATGAATTGAAAAATCAAAACATCGATTTTGAATATGCTGACGGCTACACATTGAAAGGCGATGGCTACTCAAAGTCTTTGATTGCAAAAGCAAAAAAAATTGCCCAAAACAAAGACAAAGTTTTGGTTTTCATTGGGCTTACTGACCAATATGAAAGCGAAGGTTTTGACAGAACGCACATCAACCTTCCAGAAGCACACAACATTTTGGTTGAAAAACTTTTGGAAGTCAACCCAAACATAATTGTTGTGCTTTCAAATGGTTCACCTGTCAAAATTTCAAAATTTGCAAACAAAGTGCCTGCCATTGTTGACACCTATCTTGGTGGCCAAGCAGGTGGCTCAGCAACCTTTGATGTTTTGTATGGTCAAATCAACCCTTGTGGCAAACTTGCTGAATCATTTCCTCTGCGCTATCACGACAACATTGTGTCACGCTATTTTCCAATGGGACCTCGAACTGTTGAATATCGTGAAAGCATCTATGTCGGCTATCGCTTTTTTGACATCGCTGAAAAGCCTTTGCAATATCCATTTGGCTATGGACTTTCCTACACCACTTTTGAATATTCAAATTTGAAATTGTCATCAGAAAAAATAAAAGAAGATGATGAATTTTCAATCAGTTTTGACATTAAAAACACAGGCAAAATGGCAGGAGCAGAAATTGCACAACTTTATGTTTCTGATGTTGAAAGCACTGCTTTCCGTCCTAAAAAAGAACTCAAAGGTTTCAAAAAAGTCTTCTTGCAACCAAACGAAACAAAAACAGTTTCCATTTCTCTTGATTCACGAGCATTTTCTTTCTGGAACACAATCATTCACGATTGGCACGTTGAAAGTGGAGATTTCTTGATTTTGGTTGGCGCATCTTCACAAGACATTCGATTGACTGGCAAAGTTTTTGTTGAATCAAAAAATCCAAATGCCGAAATTCCTAATTTGCGTGAAAAGGCAAACTACTACTACAACCCATCAGAAAAACTTGAAAAGAAAAAAAGAATTCCTCATGAAGAATTTGAAGCAGTCTATGGCGCTCCAATGATTGAGAACACTCCATATCAAAAAGGAGAGTTCACACTCAACAACACAATCTACCATGTCAGAATCACTCCACTTGGAAGAATGATTTATGGGCTTATTGTTTTTGGAAGCAAACTTGTTGCTGGTGGCACAGAAAATGAAGCAATGGTTGTCAACGCTGCAAAAGACACAACGCTTCGTTCATTTTCAAACTTTACTGGTGGTTTGATTTCACAAATGTCCGTTGAAGGACTTGTTGACATCATGAATGGCAAAAAAGGTGGTTGGAAAAAATTCTTTGCTGGTTGGAAAAAGAAAAACAGAACAAAATGCACCTTCCAAATTTGAGTCATAACATAAAATTTTATCATAAAACATATTATCTAAAATATTATATTTTACAAAAAGCACAGCCAATTTGGGTTGTGCTTTTGTTTTTGAGTTTGCGTTTAGTATTTGTTTTTGGGTCTAGTTTGGGTCTTTGGGTTTTGTTTTAATTATGTTTTTGCTTTTATTTTTTTTTGGATTTGGGTTTAGTATTTATTTTTGTGTTTTGGGTCTACTTTTGATGTTCTTTTTGAGTTTGTTTTCGGTTTGATTTAGGTTTGTTTTAGGTTTGATTTAGGTTTGTTTTTGGTTTGTTTTTGGTTTGGGTAGTATTTTTATTTTATAGTTTTGCTTTTGCTTTTGAGTTTATTTTTGGTTTAGATAATATATTTTGTTTTGTTTGGCTTTTGGTTTTACTTTTTGTTTTACTTT
>CAYPVP010000040.1:0-13679 GCA_964414205.1 uncultured Bacteroidaceae bacterium
ACCCCTATTATTAATGATTCATTTAATTGTATAAAAAATTTAATAAAATCAAATAAATTTAATATTGCTATATTAACTCATGTCAATTCCTTAGATGAAGCTGTAGCTAAAATCAATTATATAAGAAAATCAAAATATAAAAAATCAATTATGCTAGGCTAGAAACTATGCTAGAAAAAACCATATTAAAAAACAAAACAAAAACAACTCAGATGAGTTGCTTTTTTGGAGCTGATAAAGGGAGTCGAACCCTTGACCTATTCATTACGAGTGAATCGCTCTGCCAACTGAGCTATATCAGCAACATTTTGCATTATAACAAAGAGATTTTGAAATTGCAAGAAATTGCTTTCTAAATTTCCAAAATAATGATAATATATCGACGAGGATATAAAATGAGAAATAATAGATTGCTTACAATTCAAGATGTTTCTTGCTTGGGACAATGTTCGTTGACGGTTGCATTGCCAATTATTTCAGCATTGGGTGTGGAGACTTGCATAATTCCCTCGGCTGTTTTGTCAACTCATACCAGTGGCTTTGAAAACTATTCGTTCAGAGATTTGACAGAAGACATTCCACAGATTTTTCATCATTGGAATTCAATCAACATAAATTTTGATGTCATCTATACAGGTTACATTGCAAATGCAAAACAATTTGAAACTTTGAAAAACATTTTTGATTCTTCAACTGCATGCAAAATTGTTGACCCTGTTTTGGGCGACAAAGGAATTCGTTATAAGGGTTTTGATGACAATTTTGTTGATGAAATGAGAGAACTTTGCTCAAAGGCTGATGTTATAGTCCCAAATTTGACGGAAGTCTGTCTTCTTTTGGGTGAAGACTATCATTCTGGACAACTTGAAAAGTTTGAAATTGAAAACTATTTGAAAAGATTGTCAAAATTAGGAGCAAAAAACATTGTTTTGACAGGCGTTGGGTTTTCTCAAACAGAAATTGGTGCAGTAATATATTGCAGTGAAACAGAAAAAACAACATATGTTTTGGGTGAAAAAATTGAAGATGATTTTCATGGCACTGGGGACATTTTTGCATCTGTTGTGGCAGGTTCAATCGCAAAGGGAAATGATTTGCAAAAATCAGTTGAGAGAGCAGTTGAATTTGTTGCAGAATGTATAAGAAACACTGTAAACAATCCTTTCAGACACAAATATGGTGTCAATTTTGAAGAAAAGTTGCATTTGCTGACTTCATGCGTGCAAAAATAAAAATGTTAATTTAATAAAAAACGATAATGAAAATTGATAATAATATTTAGAAAAATATTATTCATAAACAAAAAAATTATACATAGAAAATTAAAGAATAAAAACAGAGATTGAAAATTTGAAAAAATTCTAAAATGGAAATTTTGAACTAAGATTAGTGAATGACATTTTGAGATAGAATATTCAAAAGTTAAAATTTGAAAATAAAATGGTGAAAGAAAAAACTGATGAATATCGGTTTTTTTATTTTAGCATTGTGCTTTTTGAAAATGTTGCTTGGTTTTCATTGACATATGTGAAGAATGAAAATATACTTTTGTTCATTAGGAACTTTGGGCAGGGTGTAAACCCCGACCGGTGGTGATGCCGATTTTTTCGGATTAGTCCAACAGCCCCAACAGCCGATGTGGTGAGATTCCACAACCGCCAGTATAGTCTGAATGGGAAAGAGCCTTTCAATTTGCAAAAAAACACTCATAGCGTGCATGGAGTGGCGTTTTGCATATTTTAAGTTCCTTCAAAAAATATTTTGGAGGCAAAAATGAAAAACGAGGTGCTTGAAAAAAGCAAAAAACGGGTTGGTTCAAACAATTTTGAATTTCAACACAAAAAGACCGATGAGGTTGAAACAGAAAAATCTGAAAATTTGTGTTCATGTGAACAAAAGAATGATTTTTCACATTTATCAGAAAATGAAAATTTGCAAAATGAGTTGAACATTCTAGATGATTCAACAAATATTTCCGATGATTTTGGCAAAAAAAATTTTTCTTCACAAAAAAATTCTAAAAAGATATTTACAAAAATTTCTACAAAAACAATAGCGTTTACTGCATTGTTTACTGCATTGACTTATGCAATGACAATGATTGCAATTCCAAACGGTGTTGGTGGGTTTGTCAACTTTGGCGACTCAATGATTTTGATTTGTGCATTTGTGATGAATCCATTTTCAGCAGGAATTGCAGGGGCATTGGGGGCTTGTCTTGCTGATGTAACATTGGGCTATTCCATCTGGGCGCCATGGACTTTGATGATAAAAATGGTTATGGGAATTGTGGCAGGATTCTCTTTTTGGGGAATTAAGTTGGCTTTTAGAGAAATGACAGGTTTGCCAAAATTTATGTTGTCAACAAAAACACTTGATTTGAACGAAAAGTTGAAAGATTCAAATGATGCAAAAAACAAAAAAATTGTTGCTGTAAAATTTGTTTTCAACATTTTGGTTTGTTGTTTGACTGAGTTGATTATGGTTTTTGGCTATTTTGGTGCTTCATGCGTGATTTTCAACACCGCGGAAGCAGTGACACAATTTGTCAGCAATTTCATTCAAATGGCAATAGGAATTGCAGTTTTCATTGCATTCATATATGGGTTTAGAATGGACAAAATTTTCAATAAATTTTATTTGAACAACAAATAGTTTTTATTTTTTTATTGATGCACGCAAAAAATCTACTCTCTATGGGGGTGGATTTTTTTAATTTTCAGTAATACAAAATATTTTGTTGAAAAATATTAAAAAAAATTGCATAAAACTATTGACAATTAGCAAAATAAATTTTAGACTGTTAGCAGTCAATAAGTTTGAGTGCTAACACCCAAAATGTGAACTTCAAAAAAAGGAGTTTGAAATGAATAAAAAAGAGTTGTCTGAACGCAAACAAAAAATTCTTAACGCATTGGTTGATGAATATATTATGTCTGCTCAACCGATTTCTTCCAAAGACATTCAAATCAAATATTTGCCTGAAATTAGTTCGGCAACCATAAGAAGTGAACTTGCATCGCTTGAAGAAATGGGATATATTGAACAACCTCACACTTCGGCAGGAAGAATTCCACTTCCTGAGGCATACAAAAACTATGTTGAAAAGGCTGTGGGCACATTCAAAATCACAAAAGATGACATTTCAATCATTTCTTCACGATTTGAAAAAAACTTGGGTGACATAAAAAAACTATCACAAGAGGCTGCCAAAATAATCAGTGATTCCACAAACTATACATCTGTTTTTGTTTCAAAAACGACTGGGTCAATTTCAATTCAAGAAGTAAAACTTGTTCCTCTTTCAAACAACAAAGCGATTGTGCTTGTCGTGACTGACAGTGGAACAATGGCTGACAAAACAATTGAAATTCCAAAAGATGCAAGTTTTGAAGGTGTAGATGCTGCATCACGCATAATCAACAAAGTTTTTTCCGGAAAGAACTTGATTGATGTTGAACGATTTCCTGATGAAATCGAAATTGAACTTGAAGAATTGAAACAAATTTTCAACAGCGTTGTGCTTGTCATCAAAGACTATTGCAAGTCGCAAAAACAAGATGTCTATGTTGAAGGTGCATTGAAAATGCTTGACTACCCAGAATGTGAAGACATTGAAAACGCAAAAAAGTTTTTGCAAATCATTGAAAACGATGAAAGCATTGTAAATTTGGTTTCAAATGGAGCAAAAGACATTGAATATTCAATCAAAATCGGCAGAGATGTTGAAGGTGGAATTGAAAAATGTGCAATCGTCACTGCTCAATACAAAATAAATGGAAAAGTTCTTGGACAAGCAGGAGTGATTGGACCTGAAAGAATGGACTACAAAAGAGTGTTGTGTGTTCTTGAAGGAATCAAAGAATCTTTGTCTTCAATGATTGAAATCAAAGAACTTGGCATAAAACACGATGACGAAGGAGACAAAAATGGCTGATAGAAAGAAAGATGTCAGAACTAACAAAGTTGATGAGAAAAATGAAAACTTGAATAATGAAGTTGAAAATTCTCAAAATGCTGAATTGGGTTCTGAAAATCAAAATGAAGATTTGCAAAATGAAATCATGCAAAACCTTCAAACTGAATTGTCAAAGGCAGTTGTTGAAGCAGAAGAATTCAAAGACACAGCACAAAGGTTGCGAGCAGAATTTGAAAACTATAAAAAAAGAAATTCAACTCTTGCAAGTGACAGCAAATTGTTGGGAGTTTCAATGGTGCTAGAACAACTTTTGCCCGTTTTGGACAATTGCGAACGAGCAAAATCTATGATTCAAGACGAATCAACTCTTGAAGGGTTCAATTTGATTGAACAACAAATAAATGACGTTTTTGAAAAATTTGATGTCAAAGAAATTGATGCACTAGGAAAAGATTTTGATGCAAATTTGATGAATGCTGTCATGCGTGAAGAAAATTCTGAACAGTCAGGAAAAGTTTTGGAAGTCTTTACAAAAGGATATACAGTGCAAAACAAAGTTTTGCGTTATGCAATCGTTAAAGTCGCTTTTTAGTCTTTGTGACAAAAAGCGTGGCTCATCAGAGCAAAATATAAAAACAAAAAAAAGGAGGCTTTGGCAATTTTGCCAATGTAATTAAAATGGGAAAAATAATTGGTATTGACCTTGGAACAACAAACTCATGTGTAGCCGTCATGGAAGGTGGCGAACCTGTTGTAATTCCAAATCCAGAAGGCGGAAGAACAACTCCTTCTGTTGTGGCATTCACAAAAGATGGAGAAAGATTGGTTGGAGATGTCGCAAAAAGACAAGCAGTTGCAAACCCTGACCACACAATCATTTCAATCAAGAGAGAAATGGGAACTGCTCATAAAGTAAAAATCGATGACAAAGATTATACACCACAAGAAATTTCAGCAATGATTTTGTCAAAATTGAAGGCTGATGCAGAAGCATATCTTGGACAAAAAGTTTCACAAGCAGTCATCACTGTTCCTGCTTATTTCAGCGACAGCCAAAGACAAGCAACAAAAGATGCAGGAAAAATTGCTGGTCTTGAAGTTCTCAGAATCATCAACGAACCAACTGCTGCTTCACTTGCCTATGGCATTGACAAGGACGAAAACAAATCACAAAAAGTTTTGATTTTTGACCTTGGTGGTGGAACTTTCGACGTTTCAATTTTGGAACTCGGCGATGGTGTTTTTGAAGTCTTGGCAACAAGTGGAAACAACCGTTTGGGTGGAGATGACTTTGACAAAAAGGTCATGGACTATATCGTTGAAGAATTCAAAGCAAAAGAAGGCGTTGACCTTTCAAACGACAAAATGGCAATGCAAAGAATCAAAGAAGCAGCCGAAAAAGCAAAAGTTGACTTGTCAGGTGTTTTGAAGACAAAAGTTAATCTTCCATTCATCGCAATGGGAAATGGACAACCACTTCACATCGACATGGAAATTTCAAGAGCAAAGTTCGACTCTTTGACTGCTGACCTTGTTCAAAAGACAATCATTCCAACACAACAAGCAATGAAAGATGCTGGACTTTCCTACAATGACCTTGCAAAAGTCATTTTGGTTGGTGGTTCAACTCGTATTCCTGCTGTTGTTGATGCAATCAAAAAAGCAACCGGAAAAGAACCATTCAAGGGTATCAACCCTGATGAATGCGTTGCACTTGGTGCAGCAATTCAAGGTGGTGTGCTCGCTGGTGAAGTCAAAGATATGTTGCTTTTGGACGTCACTCCATTGTCACTCGGAATTGAAACTCTTGGTGGAGTTTTCACAAAATTGATTGACAGAAACACAACAATTCCTACAAAGAAATCACAAGTTTTCTCAACTGCCGCAGACAATCAACCTGCTGTTGACATTCATGTTTTGCAAGGCGAAAGAAAATTTGCAAAAGACAACAAAACTCTTGGAAGATTTGAACTTGTTGGAATTCCACCTGCACCAAGAGGAGTGCCACAAATTGAAGTCACTTTTGACATTGACGCAAACGGAATTGTTTCTGTTCAAGCAGTTGACAAGGGAACAAACAAATCTCAAAGCATCACGATCACTGCATCTTCAAATCTTTCAGAATCAGACATCGACGCTGCAATCAAAGAAGCAGAAAAGTTTGCAGAAGAAGATGAAAAGAAAAAACAAATGGTTGATGCAAGAAACGGTGCAGAACAATTGATTTTTGCAATCGAAAAAACACTCAAAGATGCAGGCGAAAAAATTTCTGCCGAAGACAAAACAACTCTTGAAACTGCATTGAAAGAAACACAAGAAGCAGTTGCAAAAGCAGAAACAGAAGAAGAAATCAAAACTGCTGTCGAAGCACTTTCAAAAGTTTCTGACCCAATCTTCACAAAATTCTATCAAGAAAACCCTGAAGCAGCAGCAGAAGCCGCAAAAGCAGCAGGATTTGACCCAAGCCAAGCAGGAGCAACTGCTGACAACAGTGATCTTCATGGTGAAACTGGTGACAACACAACTCCTCCTGAAGGTGGTTGGGAAGACTAAAACAACTAGAAATTGCCAAACAACAGCTGTCCACAAAATGGACAGCTGTGGCAAATTTTGAAGGAAATCGAGAATTATATGGCACAAAAAGACTATTATGGCTTGCTTGGTGTTGAAAAAAACGCCACTGCTGATGAACTTAAATCTGCATACAGAAAGATGGCAAGAAAATTCCATCCTGATACTTTTGCAACAAAAAGCGATGCTGAAAAAAAGGAAGCCGAAGAAAAATTTAAGGAAATAAATCACGCCTATGATGTTCTTTCCGACCCAAACAAGCGTGAAATTTATGACCAATATGGCGATGAAAATGCAAATCCTAATCCTTTTGGTGGTTCGGGATTTGGAGGTTTTTCTGATGCTTTTGGTGGCTCAGGTGGTTTTGATTTTGATGACATTTTGTCGTCATTCTTTGGTGGTGGTGGAAGCCGTGGAGGTCAATCAAGCCGAGCACAATCTATGCCTCAAAGAGGACAAGACATTTTGGTGCGTCTTGACATCAGTTTTGAAGAAGCAGCATTTGGCGTTTCAAAAACTGTGAATGTTCGCAGAGTTGAAAATTGTCCACACTGTCATGGAACTGGCGCAAAGGACGGAACTGCATTCAAGGTTTGCCCTGATTGTGGTGGCACTGGAAGAGTTAAAACTGTTCAAAAAACACCTTTCGGTTCTTTCTCATCTGTTGTTCCATGTCCAAAATGCCAAGGAAAAGGCAAAATTATCAGTGAACCATGTCCAAAATGCAAAGGAAACCCTCGTCGTGAATTTGTGAGAGAAATCAAAGTTAACATTCCAGCAGGAATTGACGATGAACAACGCATAAACTATTCTGGTGAAGGTGGTGCAGGGTTGAATGGTGGCGAAAATGGAAACTTGGTTGTTCAAGTCAAAGTTCGTCCACACAAACTTTTCAAACGCAATGGCAACGATTTGCACATTGAAGTTCCAATTTCAATGATTGATGCCACACTTGGCACAGAAATTGAAGTTCCAACTTTGAAAGGAAATGCAAAATTGCAAATTCCACCTGCAACCCAAACAGGAACTGTTTTCAAAATCAAGGGCAAAGGAATCAAATTTGTTCGCAAAGAACAATATGGCGATTTGTTTGTGAAAGTTTTTGTTGAAGTTCCAAAATCTATTTCACGTGAACAAAAGAATTTGCTCAAACAATTGCAATCTAATGTTGATGAAAAACAATTTGCAAAAATTAAAGAATACAAGGAAAAACTTTGATGAAATATACAGAAGTTTTGGTGAAAACAACTCATGACGAAATTGACCTTGTGTCAGATGCTCTTTTTAGTGCTGGTGCAGAAGGTGTTAAAATTTTGGACAGCGCTGATGTCAAAGAAATTTTGACAAACAAAAGCAACTGGGACTATGTTGATGACAATTTGCTTGTTGAAAGTGAAATTGCTGTTGCATCGACTGTTGTTGAAAACAATGTCATTGAATTTGTTGAAATTTTGAAAGAAGAATTGAAGTTTTTGGGCATAAAAAATTGTGAAGTTTCAACAAGTGAACAAGACACAGTTGATTGGGAAAATGAGTGGAAAAAATTTTTCAAACCAATTGTGACTGAAAAAATTACAGTTGTGCCATCATGGATTGATTATGCTCTTTCTGAAAATGAAAAACAAATCAAATTGGACCCTGGCATGGCTTTTGGAACAGGCGAACACGCAACAACAAGAATGTGTTTGGACATGCTTGAACCAAAAGACAAGGTAGTTTTGGACATTGGATGTGGCAGTGGAATTTTGGGAATTTCAGCAAAAATTTTGGGAGCAAAAGAAGTTTTTATGTCCGATTTGGACGAACAAGCCGTTGCTTTTTCAAAAGAAAATGCAAAATCAAACAAGGTTGATTGCCACATTGAGTGTGCAGATTTGCTTGCTGAAAGTGACATCAAAGCCGATTTGATTTTGGCAAACATCACTGCTGACATTTTGATTAGACTTTCAAAAAATATTTTGGAGCACTTGAACTATGGTGGTGAAGTCATCATTTCTGGAATCATTGATTCAAGGGATGAAGAAGTTGTCGACGCTTTTACTAAAATTGGATTGAAAATTGCTGAAAGGCGTTCAACTGCTGATTGGCGTGCATATAGGTTGCTATGGAATTGAGAAGATTTTTTGTTTCGCCAAGTGCTGTGCAAGATGGAAAAATTATCATTGAAAATGAAGAATTTTTTCACTTGAAAAATGTTTTGCGAATGAAAATTGGTTTTAAAGTCATCGTTTGTTTGAACGATGGCTTTGACATATATGGAACAATTGAAAAAATCGAAAAAGATTTTGCTGTTGTTTCAATTGATGAAAAAATTCAAAGAGAAATGTTGAGTCACAAAATAACATTGTTTCCAGCATTGCTGAAAAACAATAAACTTGATTTTGTAATTCAAAAAGCAGTTGAACTTGGTGTTGCTGAAATTTTTCCATACACAAACCAAAACACAAGCGAAACGAAGTTCAATGTTGAACGAGCAAACAGAATTGCATTGGAAGCAGGAAAACAATGTGGCAGTGCAGATTTGACAATTGTACATGATGTTTTGAGTTTTGATGAAGTTTTGAAAATGTTTTCAAATTTTGATTGTGTTGTTTTGCCATATGAAGATGAAATGATGAAATCATTTAAAGAATGCAATTTTAACGGTCAAAACTATGCACTTGTCATTGGAAGCGAAGGTGGGTTTTGCAAAAGCGAAATTGACCTTGCAAAAGAAAATGGTGCAGAGATTGTCACTTTGGGAAAACGAATTTTGCGAGCCGACACGGCTTCGATTGTTTCGGTGGCTTTGCTACAAAATGAACTAGGAGAACTTGAAAGATGAAAATTGTTGTTTTTTCTCTTGGTTGCAAAGTCAATCAATATGAAAGTGATGCGTTGATTGCGAGATTGAAAGAAAAAGGCTTTGAAGTTTCCGAAAAATTGGAAAAAGCAGATGTCTATATTTTGAATTCTTGTGCAGTCACTGCCGAAGCGGAAAGAAAATCTAGACAATGCGTGACAAGGTTTCTCAATTTGAACCCAAAAGCAAAAGTGTTCGTTTGTGGTTGTGCCTCAGAAAACAATGCAAAACAATTTTGTGAAAAAGAAGATGTTTGCTATGTTGTTGGCACTTCAAACAAAATGAGCATTGTTGACAGAGTAGGTGATTTGTCAAAAAAAATTGAATTTGAAAAAAATTCAACTTGCAATCAAGACAGCATATTTGAAGAAATGGGCAATTCGCTTTCGCCACGCACAAGACACTACATCAAAGTGCAAGATGGTTGCAACAATTTTTGTTCCTACTGTTTGATTCCATATTTGCGAGGCAGAGAAAGAAGTCGCAAAATTGAAGATGTCAAAAAAGAATTTTCTTTTGCATCACAACATTCAAAAGAAATTGTGCTGACAGGAATAAATTTGTCGGCATATGGAAAAGATTTGGGAATCTCTTTGATTGATTTGCTTGACCAGTTGACAGAATTTGAAACACGAATTCGACTTGGCTCGTTGGAAGTTGGAATTGTTAGCGATGAACTTTTGAAAACAACTCAAAAATTGAAAAATTTTTGTCCACATTTTCATTTGTCTTTGCAATCAGGTGACGACACAGTTTTGAAGTCAATGAACAGACATTATACAACGGAAGACTATTTTGATGCTGTCAAAAAGATAAGAAAATATTATCCAAACGCAGGAATCACAACTGATGTAATTGTTGGCTTTCCAACAGAAACTGATGAATTGTTTGAAAACACCAAAAAATTTGTTGAAAAAGTCGAATTTTCAGACATTCATATTTTCAGTTATTCACCAAGAAAAGGCACTGTTGCATCAAAAATGAAAGCGTTGCCAAACGAGGTGCTGTTTGAGAGACACAAAGATTTGGAAAATCTAAAAAACAAGTTGAAAGAAAAATTCAACTCAAAATTTCTTCAAAAACCTTTGGATGTTCTTTTTGAACAGTCGAAAAATGGTGTTTTTTCTGGACATACAAAAGAATATATAACCGTGTATAGCGATGATAACAATGCTGTTAGAGGCGAAATTTCAACAATCATTCCGTCTGAAATTTTTCAAGATGGAATCAAATAGGAGATAAACATGGAAACTACAAATTGTATTTTTTGCAAAATTGTTTCAGGAGAAATTCCTGCAAACAAAGTTTTTGAAGATGAAAATATGATTATCATCAAAGACATTAACCCACAAGCACCAATTCATTTTTTGTTGATACCAAAACAACATTTTGCAAACATCATTGAAATGACTGATGAACAAGCAATCATTGTTGGAAAATGTTTGAAAAAACTTTCAACAATTGTTGATGAACTTGGACTTGAAGATGGTTTCAGAATTGTTTCAAACAAAGGTAAAAATGCTTGCCAAAGTGTTGAGCATTTGCACATTCACATTTTGGGTGGAACACAACTTTCTGAACAAATGGCGTAAAATGATTTGATAATGCTAAATTTTGTTTGACAAAGTTTATATGATGTGTATAATAGATTTGTTGCGATAAGTCGCATAATCTTTTCTCAAAGGGAGGTGAATCACATGTCAACAGTTAAAGTCGGAGAAAACGAATCTTTGGAAAGCGCAATTCGCCGTTTCAAGAGAAAATGTGCTAGAGATGGTATCATTGGAGATTTGAGAAAAAGAGAAGCTTATGAAAAACCAAGCGTAAAGAGAAAGAAAAAAGCAGAAGCAGCAAGAAAGCGTGCATACAAGGCTTAACTTTCAAAAAAGTTGTTGTTGACAACCATGACATTGAAAGATGTCAAAATCACTTGAACAAATACAAAGTGTCAGTTTTTGACACTTCGTGGGGGTGTAGCTCAGCTGGGAGAGCGCCTGATTTGCATTCAGGAGGTCCTCGGTTCGATCCCGTGCATCTCCACCAAAAATAAACACATCAATTGATGTGTTTATTTTTTTTCTTTCAAACAAAATTTTGTTCTCATTTATGTTGATTCATACTCAAATCTGTTTTGCATTTTGGCTGTAAAGTAACCTCATTCATTTTGAGAAAATTGAAATTTGATTGAATAAAATGCAATTACATTTTGAGGTAAATTGAAAGACGTCATAGAATGGATACTCATTTTTATTGCGATATATTCACATTGGTTTGAATGATAATCTCATTGAATTAGATTTTATCTAATTTTGTTTACGATAAAATTTAATTTGGTTTTCAGTTTTTGCAATTAAGTTTTATAAGGATAAAATCAACTTTTTCAACTATCTCTCACTTTTGTCAATTTGAAATGCTTTGTCTTTTAGAGTGTAGTGGTTGAGCGATTCACCTTCGTGTCCGTCATTTTTTCGCTCTCTCAAAGGTTTTGCAGGAATTCCTGCAACCAATGTGTATGGGTCAACGCTTTTTGTCACAATGCTTCCAGTGGCCACTATTGCACCTTTTCCAACAGTGACGCCTGGCAAAATGGTGCTTGCTGTATAAATTTTTGCATATTCTTCAATTTTGACTGGGGTGTAGGTTCTTTCCATATGGTCGCTTTCAGAGTGTCCGTGTGTGAAAATTTTTGTGTATTCTGTCAGCATTGAACTGTCACCAAACGAAACGCCACCCTTTGAATCAATATAGCAACAATGGTTCCAAGTGACATTTTCGCCAACCTCAATTTGATGTCCAAAATTGAAACGGCAACCTTCGTTTGCAATAAAGCCATCTCCACATTTTTTAAACAGTTTTTTTGCAATGATTTGTCTGAATGGAATGGCAAATGCGACATTGATTGAAAGTGTCACTCTGTCGATTGCTTCCCAAAGAATGTGCAAATATCGTTGTTCTTGTGTATAAGGGAAGTCATTGGCTCTTGGAAGAAAATCGTTCCATAACTGAAAAGATACCAAGTCGTTTTCAGAAAAATTTTCAATCCCAATTAGTGAAAGTGCTTTCAGCATATTTTGAGTTGAAAGTCCTTCATTGACGAGTTGTTCAAATGCTTTAAGTTTTTCTTGTGTACTATTCATCTATTCTCCTTTTCTCATATTATAATTTTTTCTACAAAATGTGTCAAGTTGCCATCAAATTTTGATAAGTTACCATCAAAATTCACAGTATGCAAAAAATACTTACCAAAAGCCCATCTTATCAAATTAAAAACACCTACCGTATGTAGAAAAATTCAAGAAATATATAGACAACTTCAATTAAAAAAATTGATGACATACTATTCAAATCACTATTGTGCATATCAAAATTGATAAAGATAAGCGAATGACTTTTGTGATGAAGCACGAAGTATAGATAGCAATATAAAACTAATGATATAAAAATTTAATTAAAGATATCGTGGGTCAATGAGAACAATTAAGATTGGATTAGGAATAGTGTAGTTTTTTTAATATCATAGGAGATAACAGATATTGATTAAAAAACAAGGAGCGTGGTATAATGAGTAGTAGTGAAGGGTGTAGTGGTGGTGTAGTAGATTTGGTTGGTCATATTGGCGATTTGCCAGCCTATGCTGAAATGCCAAATTCACTTACAAATTTATATGATGCAAACGATAATCTAATACAACAACGAGAATATGGGGCTGATGGAAAAGCATCTAAAAATATCGATTGGTCTCATGGTAATAAAGGTGGAGTTCATAAATTTCCACACATTTATAAATGGAATTGGAGTAATAAAACTCTTAGAGGAAAGGCGTTGGGAAGCAATCGACAGGAGGATATTAATGAGTAGAGGAAAAAAATAAAAAATAAATGTAAAGTATGTGATAATGAAGTATTTATTGACCAATTTGGTAATGGAATATATGATAATTGTGGTTGGAAACAAAATGTCGCATGTCTTGATTTCCCTAATTATGCTATGCAACCCAATAAAACATGGCTCCATAATGCAAGAAGAAGTTATAATATCGGCAAGGAATTACTACCTACCTTTGAAGATTTTATAAATATGCTAACTATTTATGATGAAATGAAATTTGCTTTGAAAAGTATTAGATATGGAGTATTTAGGACTGAATATAAACAGGGAAATGATATAGTAGAAATGTTTATTGAAAATGGTGATGTTGTGGGGACTTTTATGGATATTGATGATTTCATTGTAAATGCAAATCTAAACAATGAGTTATTAAAAGACATATGGCAAAATGTGGTTAATGCAGACTATATGCAATATAAAGAGGAAAATATGAATAATGAAATACTACATAAACTAATT
>CAYPVP010000040.1:13689-14259 GCA_964414205.1 uncultured Bacteroidaceae bacterium
TGAATTTATGCAAGATTTGCCACATAAGTATTATGATGAGAATAATTTACACGCATTCTTAATTGAGCAAATAAAAGATTATGATAAATGTATTATCGCCTTAGATAACTTTTTGCCTTATGTGGATAATTGGGCAACATGTGACTTGATGAAACCAAAAGTTTTAGGTAAGTATAAAAATAAGTTAATCTTAAATATAAATCAATGGTTAAAAAGCGATCTTGAATATACAGTGCGATATGCTGTTGAAATGTTAATGGTGCATTTTTTAGATGCCGACTTCGATATAACATATCTTGACATAGTAGCAAATGTCAAAAGTAATAAATATTATGTTCAAATGATGCAAGCGTGGTATTTCGCTACGGCTTTAGCAAAGCACTATGACGAAACAATCGATATACTCAAATCAAACAAATTAGATATTTGGGTTCATAATAAAACCATTCAAAAAGCAATAGAAAGTTATAGAATTACAAACGAACAAAAAGTCGAACTTAAAAAAATGAAAAGATAATAGAAAGAAAATATAATACACCTATTAAATTCATTATTAAATCGGCTCATTAT
>CAYPVP010000041.1:0-14171 GCA_964414205.1 uncultured Bacteroidaceae bacterium
TTATCGGTTTAGTCAACTAAATTGATAAAGTGTTTTTAAAATATTTATTTATAAATTTTTTGACTTTTTCTTCATTTTAACAATCAAAAAATTGCACAACAAAAAAATGTCCAACATTTATTGAACGTTTGTTTTTTACTTCTAAACAATATAACAGATAAACTTAAAAACCTATGAAAACAAATTGATTTGAGAATTTTCAAACACTTATTGTCCAACTAAAAACATACTATATAACCTTATAAAAACTGATTGATTGAATTTATGCAACAAAAATTAACTATTTGATAAATTTTACACCATAATAAAATAAAAAAAATTGATTTGATATTTTTCAAAAACATCACAACAAAATTTCTTTGAAAAAACAAAACAGTCTCTCAAAAATGAGAAACTGTTTTCTAAATTTCGTTTGACTATTTTGCGTAAACGCTGACTTGCTTGTCGTCTCTTCCTTTTCTTTCGAATTTGACAACGCCGTCAACGAGAGCAAACAATGTGTCATCTTTGCCAATTCCAACATTGTTTCCTGGGTGAATTTTTGTTCCTCTTTGGCGAACCAAGATGTTTCCAGCCAAAACAAATTGTCCATCAGCACGCTTTGGTCCAAGACGTTTTGATTCACTATCACGACCGTTTCTTGATGAACCGACACCTTTTTTATGTGCAAACAATTGAATTTTAATAAACATCGTTCTTTACCTCCATATTGATATAGTCCGAGAATCCTTCGTAGAGGTCGGACACCCCTAGATAAAGAGTTTTCAAAATTACCTGAGCATTATTTTTTTGCTTATCAGTCATTTTTTTTGGCAATGTCATTTTCAAATAGCCTTCTGCTTCGTTGACCTTGTAATCAACATTGACTTCTGCAACTTGCAAAAGACCAAGCAATGCTGTTTGAACAACTGAACTTACTGCTGCACAAAGAATGTCTTCACCTTCTTCTGCATAGCCAGTGTGTCCAGAACATTCTACTGACCAAATTTCATTGATATCATTTTTGAAAATTCTTATGGTTGTCATTAGCCGATTGAAACAATCTTCAACTCTGTGTATGGTTGACGATGACCTTGACGCTTTCTGATTTGTTTCTTTGCTTTGTATTTGCAAACCAAAATCTTAGCGAACTTGTCTTGTTTTGTAACTTCTGCTTTGATTGCAACTTTCTTTGCTTCTTGACCAACAACAACTTTGCCATTGTCATCTGCAACGAGAATTGCTGTGAGTTCAACTTGGTCTCCGATTTCTGCATTGATTTTTTCAACCTTTACAAGCAAATCTTTTTCGACTTTGTATTGCTTTCCACCAGTTTCAACAATTGCGTACATAGTATTATATACCTCCTCTATCCAGTCTCGCTGAGCAAGGTGATGCGATAGCACACTTAAACCACTCTCATGCGGCTCTTAGATACTCTATCAAAATTTAAAGTTTGTGTCAATCATTTGAAAAGAATATTTGTTCAATTTTCAATATTTAATTTATATTCGATATTTGATTTGATTTCAATGCAAAATTTGATTAAAATTCAAATTTATTTTCGTTTTTTGATTTGTTTTGAACAAAAATTGATATCAAATTGAACTTTGTTTCAACATATGATTTGATTTAAATTTGATGCAAAATTGAATTTCACTCTCAAATTAGTTGAAAACTTGAATATGATTTCAATCCAACTTTTTCAATCCAACTTTTTCAATCCAACTTTTTCTTATCCAATTTTTTGAATCCAACTTTTTTCTAGACTCTGTGTTTTTTTCTCAAAACAATCCAAATTGCAAGACTGATGACAAAAACACCAAGGAACAACGACGCAACAACAATTGTGGCAGTTTTTCCATCAGCAGTAATTGTTTTGTCTGGCACAGTTTCATCTGGTGTTGAACTTCCACCAGTGTCACCTGGCAAAATTGGTTTGACTATTGGTGGAGAAGTTGGTTTTCCGTCTTCGCCAATTGGAGATGTGTTTACAACTTCAAACTCATATTTTTTTGTTTCGCTAAATTTGAATGAAATTGACAAAACATGAGTCCCATTTACCAATTTTCCCAATTTGCTTGTAGAAATTGTAATCACAGTTAAATTTTCAGCATCATCTGCTCTGATATAATCAACATTCAGCAACAATGGTTCACCATCAATTGACAACACAAGCAACGCATCTTTGTTCAATTTCAAAGACAACAAAAACGCAGTATGCGTGTTTTCATTTCCCACAAATTTGTCAAATTCAAATGTTCCTCCAAGAGTCTTGTTTGAGTTGAAACTCACTTCTGCTTTTCCAACTCCAAAATTTGGGTCATCAGGGTCAACAGGTGGAGTTGTTTCAACACCAACAACAAAGAGCGTAAACATCTTTTTTGTTCCTTCAAAATTGAACAATATCCCAAAATCATATGAACCGTTTGGCAAAGTTTTCAAATAGGTTGCTTTGAAAGTTATAACACCTGTATCACTTTGATATTCATATTCAATTCCAGCAGTCAAGTTTTCAATGCTATCAAATCTATTCAACAATTTGACCGAAAACGAAACAACATTATTATCTTTTGCATTATAAATCGCACTGCTTGTGCTGATTGGAACATCTTTTGTTGGTGTGGTATCAACAATTTCCAAAAGCAGAGAATACTCATATCCAGAAGAAAATGAAATGGTGATAGTGACTTGGTTCAATTTTTTTTCATATGCTTCTTTCACAACAACTTCTTTTGAAATTTCAATGGCAATTTCTCTTTCACCAACAAATGTTATCGTATAGTCGCCACTTGTTTCTTCTGTTTTCTTCACCAATGTTTTTTGTACAGAGCCATCTTCAAAGTTATATGTTGCTGAAATCGTTTCAATGGAACTTGTTTTCAAATCTACATCCATTTTTATGTTTTCGCATTTTGCAACATTCAAATCAAATTTTGTTGTTTTTGTTTCAATTTGTGGTTTTGGCACAATATTGAAAAATTGAGACCTATCTTTGCACTCGGCAAAAGTCTGCACAAAAGTTGCAACTTCTTCTTTTTGCCCTGCTTTCAACAAATAGCCACTCAAATCGCAATTCACATCATTGACATTTTGAATAGCCACTGCACTGCCATTTTGATTTGATGCAAACAATTTCAATTTCAACAATCCCTGCAAAATCAATTTGTGGTTCATTGCAGTCAAGTTTATGGCATACGTTTTGCTTTGAATGTCCAAATTGCATCCATCAAGTGTCAAGTTTCCATTGTTGATGCTGATTGCCCCACTAATTTGTTCTGGAATGGTCAATTTTCCTGAACCAGTAATTGTTATGTCACAATCATATGTTGTCAGAACATTGTTCATAGAACTGTTGTTGGCAACAATGCTCTCACCGACAAGAACAATTTTCATTGGGGAGTTGTATTCAAAACCAAAAATATTTTTTGTAAAATTACCCTTCAATGTAACATTATAAAGAGTGAGTGTATCCTGAGAAAATTCAATCGCACCTCCAACCCATCCTTCATAGGCAGAATTGGTTTCTCCTTGCTCCTTCAAAAGGTCAGAAATTGAAGTTCTTGGCAATTCTTTGTATAATTTTCCTAAAAATTTTACACCATAATCTTCTTGGGTGTATGCTGATGCAACATCATTTTTTTGAATTGAAAAAACATTTTGAATTGAAAAAGCGAGCGTCACAATCATTGACACTGCAAGCACAAAATATAAACTTTTTCTAAAAATATTTTTCATTTTGTCCATAATATGTCTAAAACCATTTTGAACATATCTTGTCCACAAATTATGAGCACATCTTGTCCACAATCAGTTTAGACATAAATTTTACCACAAGAACATCAAATTTGCAATATTATTGTTTAAGCAAAAACTTGTTGACAAATTTCATTTTAGAATTTAAACTTCACACTATGCGAGGGTGGCGGAATTGGCAGACGCGCAAGATTCAGATTCTTGTGGTTTCAAAGCCGTGTGAGTTCAAGTCTCATCCTTCGCACCAAAAAAGCAACTCAATCGAGTTGCTTTTTGTTTTATCTTGTTTTTATCTTAGTTTTGTTTTTAAGTAGTTTTATGTGGTTTTATGCTATTTTTCTGATTTTTAGTTTATTCTAACTGCAAATAATTTTCTACAACAATCAAATTTGTGATTTTCGTTTTTGACAAAACATTTCAAGTTTTATTTTTTCGTTCATTGCAAAAATCAGCATTTCTAATTTTTTGTTTTTGCACATAAAATCAATTTTGTCTTAGACAATCAACCACATTTTTCTTTGAAGCAGAGATTGCAGGAATCAACCCTGACAAAACTGTAAGGGCTAAACTTAGTGCAATAAGTCCCAAAGCATGCAAAGGGTTGACTACCATCAAATTTGGAACATTTGTAAGTTTTTTAATTATCAAACTTCCAAGTGGTGACAACGCATATGCCAAAATCACACCCAAAATTCCACTTGCCATACCAATGATTGAAGTTTCAGCAACAAAAACACGAGTTATGTCCACTTTTCTTGCACCAAGGCTTCGCAAAATTCCAATCTCTCTTGTTCTTTCAATCACGGAGTTGCTTGTGATGACGGCAATCATAATGCACGAGACAACAAGCGAAATTGAAGCAATCACAAGCAACAAAGTTGTGACCATGCTCATTGAAGTTTGAACATTGTACATGAGCATTTGTGTAGCATCAAAATAGGCAACTTTTTTGGTTGGATTTTCATTGTTCCAAGTTTGAATCATAGAAGAAAATTGCTTTTTGCCTTCATAGTTTGCAGGATAGACATTTATAAAAGTTGGAGTTTGGTCAATGCCAAGACCTTTCAAAAAGGCTTTTCTATTAAGTCTGTTTGTCAAAAATGAAGTAATGTTAGAGTCCAAATATTCATCTTTTCCAATGTCTTCACCAACAATGACACTGCTGAAAATGTTTCTGTCAATCAATGCTTTTTGTGCCAACGAAACTTCACTTTGTCCTGCTTTTTGCATTGCATATTGACCAAGCATTGAAGTATAGCACAAGCAATTTCCAACATTTGGCACTGTGCTTCCTGGTTTTTTTCTCATAACGCCGACAATTTCAAGTTCAAGATTGTTTGAATTTTCATATGCAATTTTTGCATCTACCTTGTCATACAAATTGTCTTCAACTTTTTTAAAATAGTCATCATTGTGAACAAGTTGCAATTTTTGTGAAACAATATCACTGAGTTTCAAATTATCTTTCAAAGCAAAGTCGCCATTTTCAATGACAATTTTTCCATTTGCATCTCGTTTATAAACATCAATTCCAAAGTTCAAAAGTGCTTTTGGGTCAATTTTGTTGTTTGAGTCAACAACCAAAACAATTTCATTTTTATTTTGTGGAAATTTGCCTTCAATGACATCATAATTCAATTTGACAAAATCTTCATCACCAGCAATTTGTTGCCAATAGGCTGATTCTTGTCCATTGCTACCCATAACATTGGTTGCGATTGTGGCAGCACCCGTTGCAGGAAGTTTCATTGATTCAGAAGCATCAACATAAGTTTCTAGACCGTCTTTGTTCAAAGTCTTGCTCACAATGTGCATTTTCGTGCCATAAACAACGTTTACAGCCCCCAAAATTGACTTGTCAATGTTTTTTACATATTCAGTGAACTTCAATGACAAATCATTGATTGTCACTGATTTCATCAACTCACCCATCATTGCGTCAACAAAATTTATGTTGCTTGAATTGTCGACAAAACCCAAATTGCCATCAGTTGGATATTCTCCTTTGCTGACAGTCACTCCACCCATAAACAAATCCATCATGACAGTGTAGTCCATGTTGTATTCATAAAAACCAATTGGTTGGTTTGCAAAAACATTTTTGTTCATGTTGTCCATATAAAGTTGAAAGCCATTTGAAATTGCCAAAACCAATGCAATGCTGATGATTCCAATTGCGCCTGCAAACGATGTCAAAAAAGTTCTTCGTTTTTGTTTGCCAAGGTTTTTCATCGACAGTTCAAATGCCATTCCAAAATTCATTGATGTTGAAGTGAAAAAGTGCTTTTTATTTTTTTTGATTTTTTTGCATCTAGATTTTTTCAGAGATGAATTTGATGTTGAAGTCTTTTTTGACAAATCTTCATTGCAATCACAATTATTTTTGCTTTGGAAATCATCTTGGTTTTCGCTTTCAACGCCAGCATTCAAATTCTCATGAATACTTTGGTTTTCAACACCAAAAACGCCAACATTGCCACTTTCAATTTTGTTGTTTTCAGAAAGTTGTGTTTTGTCATTTTTTTGTTCGTTGTCTAATTCAACTTCTTTGCAAATTGTTTGTTCAACTTCTTTGCCGATTGGTGATTCATTCAAAGCAGAAAGTTCTTCATTGTCTTGTAATTTTTCAACGACATAAGGATTGGTGTCATATTCAATTTCACCGTCTTTAAACTTGACAATTCTGTTGCAATATTGTTCTGCAAGTTCTCTGTTGTGAGTGACCATGATGACAAGTTTGTCTTTTGAAATTTCTTTCAAAATGTCCATCACTTGCACGCTCAATTCACTGTCCAATGCCCCAGTTGGTTCGTCTGCCAAAATAATGCTTGGATTGTTTACAATCGCTCTTGCAATTGCAACTCTTTGCATTTGACCACCTGAAAGTTCATTTGGCTTCTTTTTTATTTGCGAAAGCATGTCAACTTTTTCAAGTGCTTTCATAGCAAGTTGATTTCGCTCGGCTTTTTTCATTCCAGTCAACTGCAAAGCCATCTCGACATTGTCAAGAACAGTCAAATGTGAAATTAAATTGTAATTTTGAAAAACAAACCCAATTTCCGAATTGCGATAAGCATCCCAGTCAGAATCTTCAAAACGACTTGTTGAAATGTTTTCGACAAGCAAATCACCTGATGTATAGTGGTCAAGTCCTCCAACAATGTTCAGCAATGTTGTTTTGCCACAACCAGACGGGCCTAAAATTGCACAAAACTCACTTTCTCTAAATTGCAAAGACACACCCTTTAAGGCGTGCACAATACTGCTACCAGCGAGATAATTTTTTTTGATATCTTTAAGTTCTAACATATGACTTGCTCCACGGCAATTTTTCTCAAACAAATGTTTATTATGATAACATTCAATTATTACAATATCATCTATTTGTGAAAAATATGTGATGATTTAATTATATTATTTTTTAAAATCATAATTGCAAGTCAAGAAAGAACTTTTCTACAAGTCAAAAAAACTATTTTTTTTCTGAATCTTTCTTTGACAGAAGGAAATCAACAACTTCACAAACATTTTCTCTGAGAGAGTCATAGCATCCATTGTTTTTGATGACAATGGTGGCGTAGTTTTGAAGTTCTTTGTCAGACATTTGAGCGCGAACAATTTTGTCCACTTGACTGCCTTTCATTTGATTTCTCAATTTAATTCTTTTTTTTCTTTTAAAAATATTTGTAGTGACCAAAATCAACTCATCAAAATCTTCATGCATTCCACTTTCGACAATGAGTGGCACTTCTACAAACAGAGGGTCTGCTTTGACAAGTTCAACCTTTTGTCGAATGATTGGATGAGCGATGTTGTTCAACATTCTTCTTTTGGCTTTGTCTTCAAAAATTTGGTCACGCAAACTTCCTTTGTTTACAACGCCATTCTCATCAACAACATCAGGAAACGCTGCTGAGAGCAATCTTACATATTTTTCATCATCCAAAAGTTCTCTGTTGATTTCATCTGCCGAAAGAACTGGATACCCCATTTTTTTGATAATATTTAAAACAGTGCTTTTTCCACTGCCTATTCCACCAATGATGGCAATTCTCATATTTGCGAACTCCCAAACTTTTTTATGTTTACATATTAAAACATAAAGTTTTTTTTATTCTAACATTTTTGTTTCACAGATGCAATAGAAACAAAAAAAACTTACTTTTAAAATTTAATTTTCAACAAAGTAATAAACTTGTTGTTTTTATTTTAGTTACAGGCAATCAACTGATACGTTCAATTCGATTGAATGTCAATGTCGAAAAAAAAGTGTTTTCCTTTTGTTTAAAGATGTTTACAACATAATTTGTTTCAAAACAACAACGCAAAAAAACATAACATGCCACAAACATAGATTTCAAATTTGCACAAACTTTACTTCAAAGCAACATAGGCTTCACTTCAAAACAATGTTTCTTTTAGAACTGTTTCAATCAAAACTAATCATATCTTTTCAACAAAACTTTGCAATTCTTTCAAATCAAATTCAGGAACATAGTCCTCAACTGCACTTTCCAATTCTTGCATAAATCCATTCTCCAACCCAATTTCAAAAAAATGATTCAAAACATCATCATATTCAGGTTGAGTCAATCTTCGTTGCAATTCAGCATATTGGGTTTTGTCAATCATTTTCGTTGGAAAATATTGTCCCATCAAACTGACATACAAAGAAGAATCAAGTTCAGCAATGAAATCTAAAACCTTTTTGCTGTCATCACCATGTTCGGGCAAAATCAAATGTCTAACAACAACACCTTTTTTCATCATAAATTCGCCATCAAAAACATCATCAGGCTGTTGTCTTCTCATTTCTTTGACAGCATTTGAAGCAACTTCAAAATAGTTTTCTCTGTTAGAAAATTTTTTTGAAATTTGTGGAGATACATATTTTATATCAGGAAGATAGATGTCAACGAGCCCATCAAGAAGTTTCAACGATTCGACAGTTTCATAGGATGATGTGTTGTAAACAACAGGAATTTCCAAGCCATGTGTTTTGGCAATTTCAAGTGTTTTTGAAAGACGCCTAACATACAAAGAAGGAGTCACCAAATTTATGTTGTGAGCGCCTTCATCTTGCAACCATAGCATCAACGAAACCATTTTTTCTTCCGAAATCTCAATTCCCTTTTTGAATTTTGAAATTTCATAGTTTTGACAAAAACAACATTCCATGTTGCATCCTGAAAAGAAAATTGCACCACTGCCGTTTTGCCCCGAAATCACAGGTTCTTCCCAAAAATGTTTTCCTACTCTTGCAATTTTAAACATGCAGACACCTTGTTTTCAAAAGACCATTTGAACAAATCGCATCAAACTGTCTTTTGATTTAAATTTTTCATTTTTTGTTCTCCAAAACCAAATAGTTACAAAAAGAACAAATATTATTTGTGCATCAAAATTTTAGCATCAATTCAAATCTTAAACGATTTTGTTTTTTTTAAAACAAATTTTCGTATTATAAAGAACAATTTTGCAAAATTTTGTTTTTCAAAATCGAACTTTGCTTTCGACGTTTTTCACCACAAAAAGTTTCAACTTTCAATTTCAATTGTTTTTTTGTGGTGGTGCTCCCAAATAGGAGTAAAAATTGCACTTCAATTCACTGTTGTACAAAACTCTTTTTTTCATTGCTTGTTTTCCAAAATGCTTTTCAAAAGAAAGACAACTCGTAATGACAAAAGCGCTCCATTCGTCCAATGAGCGATACATCTTGCCAAAATCACGATACAATTCAAACAATTCAGCACCTTTCAAAAGTCTTTCACCATATGGTGGATTGCAAACCAAGACTCCATGAGAAAATCTTGAACTTATTGTTCGCATATCTGCTGTTTGAAAATGAATCAAGTTTTCAACACCAGCATTTTTTGCGTGAAATTGTGCCAGTTTTATTGCCTTTGAATCAATGTCAAAACCTGAAATTCTAATTTCTCTGTCACGGACAATCAACTGTTCTGCCTCGTTTCTTGTTTGCGACAAAACTTCTGGAACATCATCAAAATTTTGAAATGCAAAATCTCTCATCAAACCAGGTGCAGTGTTTGTTGCAATCCAAGATGCCTCAATTGGAATTGTGCCACTTCCTGTAAAAGGGTCAATCAATGGTCTGTTCCATTTCCAAACCGACATCAAAAGCATTGCTGCTGCCGTTGTTTCTCGAAGTGGTGCATCGCCAACTTTTGTTCGATAGCCTCTTTTGTGCAAACCACTGCCAGATGTATCCAATGTGATTGTGGCTTCATCTTCAAAAAATGCAATTTCCACATCATAAACTGTTCCATTTTCAGGCAAATTGGAGATTGAAAATTTGCGTTTCATTCTTTCACAAATTGCCTTTTTGGTTATGCTTTGAATTGTGGGAACACCATGCAAGATGCTTTTGAATGACTTGCCCGAAACATTGATTCTGGCAGTTTTGGGAAAAATGTTTTCCCACTCTACATTTTCGACTTTTTCAAAAAGTTCATCAAATGTCACAGCAAAAAAATTTGCCAAAACAATTCGCACTCTTCCTGCTGTACGCAAAAACATGTTGGCACGTGCAACATCTTGAAAAGAACCATCAAAAGTTATTCTTCCACCAATTGCCCCACTTGGTTCATAGCCCAAATTTTGCAATTCTCTTTTTGTGACTGCTTCAATTCCACTTGCAGATGCAACCGAAATTTTCAATTTTTCTTCAAATATACTCATAAAATCAGTATAGAATAAAAAACACAACTTTGTCAAAGAATTTCAAAATTCATATAAACAATATTGCAAATTGAACATAGCGTGTTTTGGATGCCAAAATTCCAACGCCTCCACCACTATCTTTCAAAGAATTTAAAAATGAAAGCATGACATCAAATTTTGCCAAAACTTTTTGTTTTTCTTCACTGTCCCTAACCATACCATTGTCAAAGACTTCTTTGCCATTTTTCAATTCATGCAAAACATTTGATACTTTGTTTGAAAATTC
Source organism: uncultured Bacteroidaceae bacterium (assembly GCA_964414205.1). GTDB lineage: Bacteria > Bacillota > Clostridia > Christensenellales > CAG-917 > STD2-102. The sequence continues at coordinate 10,703 of CAYPVP010000041.1, forward strand.
TGCCCTGCTAAAATTTTTTCCACCAAGAATGACCAAAAGATTTTCCAATCGAACAAACAATTCAGAAATTGAAGAAAGAGCCTTTTCGGTTTTTTCTCTTTCTCCACTTTTGCACCATGAAAAATCATATTGCCGAGAATCGATTTCTTTGATATAAACAGAGTCATCAAGTTTTTTCTTCACCTTTTCAGCCTCTAATTTGGTTTGATACACACTCATCATCAAATGATAGACTCCATTTTCACCAACAACATATCCAGCCCCACCTTTTTCTCTAATCATGTCTGCATCGTTTTTTGCAAGCAAAAGATTGTCATAGCCTCCATAGGCAATAGCATAATATTTTTTTGTTTCTTGCCAGGAAACTGCTGACATAAATCCACTGCCCGAAAAAAAGCCTGCCAAACCAATGGCAAGCATAAAAAACACCACAATACACAAAGCAGTCACAGCACTTTTTTTGTCAAACTCAATTTTTTTCAATTTGTTTCACCCAAAAAGCATATGAAAAAAGCAACTGGATTATGTTCAAACACAATCAAGTTGCCGTTTATATTTTACAATCAAAAAGTCTAAGGAAATTTTATGTTTTAAAATATTTATTTCATTTGATATATAAAGTTTGTGCGTTTTAATTCTTAATTTTAAATAGTTTGACATTTTGTTTTGGGTTTGCTATTCTTTATTCAAGGTAGCGCACTCAATCTATTATAGATTATTTATTGTCGGCTTAGAAATAAGCATAACCGACCCGCACACGCAGTAAATTTATATTTACTGCTTTTTTCTTTTCCAACATTGGTTTGAAACAGTCCTTCTTCTTTGTATTTCTCTTTGTTATTTTATATTTGTTGAATTATTTTTTCTTTTTATGTCTTCACGCAGACATTCTTTTTTGCTTTTACGCATTTTTGCTTTTATGCATTAATGTCTTTATGCTTTACAATTTTTTTTGTGCGACATTCTAAAACAAATTTTAATAATTTTGCATGTTTATTTTTTTGACTGTGACACTTATGCCTTCTCCAACCAAGAATAAAAATCATTCAAATTTTCTTCTTCAACATAATTTTGCGATTCAAATGCTTTTGCCTTTGCTATTTTCAAATCTTCTTTGCTTTTTGCCATTTTCTTTGCAACCATTTTCAAAACCAATTTCAAACCAAATTTTTTCAAGCCATTTTGCTTGTCCAAATCAAGTCCACCTTGCACATAAAACAATGGCACTTCTTCTGATTTATTGTCCGTTTTCAATTGACCAACATCGACATTTGCTGGTGGGGTGAGTCCATTTGCAACAATTGCAACAACATCAAAATTCTTTTTTGCATTTTTGACGCCAACTATTAGCCCAGCCATAAGACTTGAAACATAAACGATTTTGTTTTCTTTTTTCAACTGCATTTTTGCATTTTGAATGTCAATGGCATTGCATCCAATTTTTTTGGCTATTATTTCAGCATACTTTTGCGAAAACCCACTTGTAGTTTTATAAACAACAGCATCAATTTTCATACCCACCTCGCACTGCATTTCTTCTAAGTATATTCCTTTTACATTTGGTTTTCAATACTTTAAAATTTTTTTTCAATTCCTAAATTTTACATTTAGTTTTCACTCTTTATATGATTGTTGAAAATTTCTTTGACTTTTTGTTTTGTCTTTGCTATTCTTTATTCAAGGTAGCGAACTCAATCTTTTATAGATTGTTTATTGTCGGCTTAGAAATAAGTATCCGACCCGCACACAGAGGTGATTTTCACCTCTTTTTTTGGTCAAGAATTTGATTTCTATGTATCAGTACATTGTGTTTGTCACAACTGTTCAAAGCAAATCTTTCTTTTTCTTCAAAAAACCCGAATCAAAACTTTTCCACCATTTACATTTGACATTTCACAATTTACATTTGACATATTGTTTTTGGTTTGCTATGATTATCTAAAAGCAGTTTGGCATCACTTTTGTGATGAAATATAATGGTAAAGGTTATCTAACTTATGTACCGTGGGACTCTGCTTTTTTTATTTGTTTTTTTTTGTTGTCAACAGTTTTCGTTGCTTATTCTACAATTTGTTTGACTAAATGTTTTCTTTTTAGTATTATCAAATTAAGGTACGTGCGGTCCATTTATGACTTTAAGTTCATTTATGGAAGTTAACGGTTTCGTTCCGTTAAGCACATCAAAGGATAAAACTTGTTATTATCCTTTTTTTATTCTTTAATATTTTTTATTTCGTTTTTCAACACTTTAAAATTTTTTTTTCCATTTCTAAATTTTGCATTTGGTTTTCACTCTTTTTATGATTGTTGAAAATTTCTTTGACCTTTTGTTTTGTCTTTGCTATTCTATATTCAAGGTAGCGAACCTAATCGTAAGATTAGTTGTCGGCTTAGTTCCGACCTCGCACACGCAGTAATTATAAATTACTGCTTTTTTCTTTTTTACATAAATTTTTAATTTTTTTGACAAATTCGATTTTTTAAGTAAATTTCATTGTAAAAACCTGTTCAAAAAACATGGAGACCCACTTTGAAAAGTACCACTATTAGTACCACTATTTAAGACACTTTTTTAACTTTTTTTCAACTTTTTTGGGTGTAAAATCTCATTGAAAAATCACTTATGATACATTGAAAAAGCAAATAAGCAAATGTTTGAAAAATCTCAACATCAAAGATTTGAGTTTGCATTGCACTAGGCAGACTTTTGCCAGCATTTGCTATTTTGTGGGAATACGCGACAAACAAATTCAAATGATGCTTGGACACAGCACCGTTGCAATGACCATGGACACCTACACACATCTTTTGGGAAAAGGCACAAGCGAAGTGAAAAAGTATTTGAAATTATTGAAAGATGAACTATAATTTTACAACACTTTGTACAACACTTTTTAAACTTTTTTTACAAATTGATGTTTTTCAATGAAATATTTGACATTTTTACAAATTTGTTTAGCAAAAATGCTTGAAAAAAGCATAAAAAAAGACCAAAATCGTGTGATTTTGGTCAAAAATGTCATTTTGGTGCGCCGTCAGGGATTCGAACCCGGGACCCACTGATTAAGAGTCAGTTGCTCTACCAACTGAGCTAACAGCGCATTTTTTGGAGCGGGAGACGGGATTCGGACCCGCGACTTTCACCTTGGCAAGGTGACACTCTACCACTGAGTCACTCCCGCACTCCATTGTTGCTAGAACAAATATTGATTTTCAAAGTGCAAAATATTTTGCATTGTTTGACTTTTTGGTGCGACTGAAGGGACTTGAACCCCCATGGTCTCCCACTGGAACCTAAATCCAGCGCGTCTGCCAATTCCGCCACAGTCGCACGGTTTGTTTGGGCTTTCATCTCTATGTCGCTGTTTCTTGCAAAACAACGAAAGTCATTTTGCAAGATTTTTTTGGTGACCCATCGGAGATTCGAACTCCGGACCATCGCATTAAAAGTGCGGTGCTCTACCGGCTG
>CAYPVP010000042.1:0-14165 GCA_964414205.1 uncultured Bacteroidaceae bacterium
GAAGTTGTATGCAAAAATCAAAAGTTGCATCATTTGTCAGCAAATGACGTTGCATAAAAAATTGAGATGGGATAGTTATTTTCTTTTGCTTTTTCCTGCATTTTTTTTGTCATTGTTTTTTGCATCGGTTTTCTCATCTTTGTTGACAGTTTCATCGCCTTTCTTTTTTGGTTCATATTCAAAATTGTCATACATAATTTGAGGATTTTTCTTTCTCAAAAAATCAATGATTTCTTTGTTGTGCTTTTCATCAACCAACAATCGTACAGAACATTTTTCTTTGTCTTTTTTTTGGTCGTTTTCAACGCTTTTGTCTTTTGCAACATTGAATACAATGTATAAATCTTTTGTGTTCAATTCTTCTTTTATGTCGGTCATCGCTTCATATTCAATCTTGTCTGTCAAAAAAGCAAAACTAATTTTCAAAAATGTGTCTTTGAAAAAATAGTTGCAAGTGAAAAAAATCATAATTGCAAACAAGAAAATTAGAATTGAAAAACCGAGAGAAACACCAACTACAACGGGCACATTAGTTGTCAAAATTCCAACTCCTGCCAAAAATAGAATGTTGATAATTGTTGCTGTCAGTGACAAAATTGCAACAATTATCAGCAATATAGTTTTAATTTTTCCAAAATTAACTTTTATTTTCATATATCCTCCTATCTATCCAAAAATTATATCATAAACTTGCATCTATTTCTACACAATATTGAAATTATATTGCGTAAATTGTGTGAAAAAAACTCGAAAATGTTCTAAAATTTGTCTAGGTTCACCTATGCAAAACGAAGCAAAAGTGTTAAGATGTATATATACAAAATGTCGGGGGTGCATATGGAAAAATTGGATGAGAAGAAAATCAAAATTAGGCGACTAAACATAAGTGATTACGATTTGTGTCACAATTTTTATGTTTATGAATTCAACAAGTTGGAAAACCATTTACAATCTCCACATTTTTCAAAGCAAAAAATTGAAAGTGCATTGCAAACTAATGGCATGGTTTTGGGGGCGTTTTATGAATCAAAATTGATTGCTGTTTGTGGAATCAGTTTTGATGATGATTTTGAAGGCAAAAGTGAATTTGTTCAAAAATGCAAAGAATTGTCAAATTGCGCAAAAGAAAAATCTGACAACATTTTGTCAACACAAAATCATTTGCAAAAAAACGAATGTGGAAATCAAAATTTTTATCAGCAAGGCGTGTGTGACCAACAAGTGAAAATTGCTTTGAAAAAAGAAAATTCACTTGAAAATGAAAATGATTTTGAAAATAAAAAGAAAGTTTGCACCAATACGATGAAGATTTTGAATGATGTGAATGTACTGGAATTTTCTGGCTTTTTGGTGGCAGTGGGCTATCGAAAATTTGGAATTGCAAAAAAACTTTTCAAAAATTTGATTGAAATTCTTTCGGAGCGCGATGGCAATTTTGCACTGTGTGTCAAAAATTCAATCTTTGAAACTCAAAGTGCTGAGTTTTTGTCCAAATTAGGGTTTGAAAACTTAGGTAGAATGCAAATAAAAGATTATTTATTTGACTATTTCGTTCTTATATTATAAAATAATAAAATATTATATTGCAAAATGTGGCGTAATTTGCCTATTTTGCGTTTTTGGAGTTAGCAAATGATTAAAGTTTTAAACAACAAAGTTTATTATGTCAATGGCAACCTTTTGTCTTTTGAAGAAGTAAAAGCCAAATTTCCTGAATGGAATGATTTTGAAAATGCTCAAAATGGAACAATTGCGTCCAAAATTTTGAGAGTTCACAACACCTCAACTGACAGCAAAATGTTGTCATTGAAATTTGACGCTCTTGCATCGCATGACATCACTTATGTTGGCATCATTCAAACTGCAAAAGCAAGTGGACTCAAAGAATTTCCTTTGCCATATGTTTTGACAAACTGCCACAATTCTTTGTGCGCTGTTGGTGGAACAATCAATGAAGATGACCACTTGTTTGGTTTGTCTGCTGCAAAGAAATATGGTGGAATTTATGTTCCAACAAACCAAGCAGTCATTCACTCCTATATGCGTGAAATGATGGCAGGTGGTGGCAAAATGATTCTTGGAAGCGACAGCCACACCCGTTATGGCGCTCTTGGAACTATGGCTGTTGGAGAAGGTGGACCTGAACTTGTCAAACAACTTCTCGGAAAAACCTATGATGTTTCAAAGCCACAAGTCATTGCTGTCAAATTGACTGGCGAAGTCAGAAAAGGCGTTGGTCCACAAGACGTTGCACTTGCAATCATTGGAGAAGTTTTCCCAACTGGTTTTGTCAAAAACAAAGTGCTTGAATTTGTCGGTGACGGAATTGACAAAATGACAGTTGAATTTAGAAACGGTATTGATGTTATGACAACAGAAACAACTTGTTTGTCATCAATTTGGAAAACCGATGAAAAAGTTCAAAAATATCTTGCAACATACGGCAGAGCCGATGATTTCAAAAAACTCGAACCTGACAATTTTGCTTGCTATGATGGTGCAGTTGTGGTTGACCTTGCAAAGATTGAACCAATGATTGCGCTTCCTTTTCACCCATCAAATGCCTATAAACTTGCTGACCTCATTGCAAACCCTATGGACATTTTGGCAAAAGCAGAAACTGATGGAAGAAAACTTTTGGACAAAAACACAGATTTCCGTTTGACCGACAAAGTCAAAAATGGAAAAGTTGTTGTTTCACAAGGAATTATCGCAGGTTGTGCTGGTGGAACATTTGACAACATCTACACAGCATCACAAATCATGAAACAAGGTACAATTGGAAATGGCGTGTTCTCAATGTCAGTTTATGCTGGCTCACAACCAACACTTGTTGAACTCATCAGAAACGGTGCAATCACCACAATGCTTGAAGCAGGTGTTGCTGTCAAACAAAGTTTCTGTGGACCATGTTTTGGTGCAGGTGATGTTCCAGCAAACAACGGACTTTCAATTCGCCACACAACACGAAACTTCTTGTCACGTGAAGGTTCAAAACCTTCTGAACATCAAATTTCGGCTGTCGCATTGATGGATGCTCGTTCAATCGCTGCAACTGCAATCAATGGTGGAGTTTTGACTTCTGCTTTTGATGTTGACTATGATGAAAGCGTTCCTGATTTCAAATTTGATGATGTCATTTACAAAGGCAGAATCTACAACGGTTTCAACAAAGCCGAAAAAGATGAAGAACTTGTTTATGGACCAAACATTGCTGATTGGCCTGAAATTGAACCTATGCGTGGCACTCTTGCAATGAGAATGGTTGCTGTCATCAATGACGAAGTCACAACAACTGATGAACTCATTCCTTCTGGTGAAACTTCTTCATACAGAAGCAATCCACTTCGTTTGGCTGAATTTGCTCTTTCAAGAAAAGTGCCTGAATATGTGGGCAGAGCAAAACTTGTAAAAAAAGATGCTGTCAAAGTTTCTGAAAACCGTGAAGTTCAAACATTGGAGCATGACCTTGCTCTTGTTGGACTTGACACTGCTGACGTAACCTATGGAAGCGTTATCTTTGCAAACAAACCTGGTGATGGCTCTGCAAGAGAACAAGCAGCAAGTTGTCAAAGAGTTTTGGGTGGAGTTGCAAACATTGCAAAAGAATATGCAACCAAAAGATATCGTTCAAACCTTATCAACTGGGGCATGGTGCCTTTCTTGGCTGAAAATTTTGAATTTGAACTTGATGACCTTGTTGTTGTCGAAGATGTCAGAGAAAAGATTTTGGCTGGCGAAACACACTTTGATGCAAAGGTTGTTCGTGATGACACTGTCAAAGAAATTTCATTGAAAATTGATTCGTTGACAGATGCTGAAAAAGAAATCATTCAAAGAGGATGCTTGATAAACTACTATGCACAAAGCCTATAGACTTTGATATGAGGAGAAAAAATGACTAACTACTATGATTCTGCAATCGAAACAATGCCACTTGAAAAAATTCGCGAGATACAACTTGAAAAGTTGAAAAAAGAAGTGAAATATGCTTATGAAAAATCTCCATTTTACAAGAAAAAGTTCGACAATGCAGGTCTGAAACCTGATGACATCAAAACACTTGATGATTTGAAAAAAATTCCATTTACCGTAAAATCTGATTTGCGTGACAACTATCCATTTGGAATGAATGCTGTCGACATGGAAAATGTTGCAAGAATTCATGCTTCAAGTGGAACAAGTGGCAAGCCTACCGTTGTCACCTACACAAACAACGATTTGGAAATGTGGTCTGAATGTATGGCTAGACTCATCACCATGGCAGGTGTTACAAAAAAAGATGTTGCTCAAATTTCTTTTGGCTATGGTTTGTTCACTGGCGCTCTTGGACTTCATCAAGGCATGGAAAAGGTTGGTGTTACAGTCATTCCTGCTTCGTCAGGAAACACTGAAAGACAAGTTATGTTGCTCAAAGATTTGGGAGCAACAGTTTTGATTGCAACTCCAAGTTACGCTTTGTATATTGGCGAAATGATTGAAAAACTTGGATATGATTTGAAAGACTTCAAATTGAAATTCGGAATGTTTGGAAGTGAAGCATCAAGCCCTGAAATGAGAGAAGAAATTCAAAGGAAACTCGGAGTTGTTGCAACTGACAACTATGGACTTTCTGAAATTATCGGACCAGGTGTCGCAGGTGAATGTTTGCAACAACACGGACTGCACATCAATGAAGACTACTTTTTGGTTGAAATTCTTGACCCAAAAACTTTTGAACCTGTTTCTGATGGAGAATTTGGTGAATTGGTCATCACAGCACTTCAAAAAGAAGCAATGCCTGTGCTACGATATCGCACAAAAGACATCACGAGAATCATTGTGGGTGAGTGTGAATGTGGAAGAACTTTCCGACGCTTGGACAAATTTCAAGGCAGAACTGATGACATGCTGATCATTCGTGGTGTAAACGTTTTTCCATCACAAATTGAAGGCGTTTTGATGGAGATTCCAGAAGTTGGTGGACAATATGAAATCATTGTCAGCCGTGAAAATCACATGGACATTTTGCAAGTTAATGTTGAAGTTTCAAACGCTGATTTGTTGGAAAACTTCAAACAACTTGATGCTTTAAAATCAAAAATCAAACATAATCTAAAAACTGTTTTGCAAATTGATGCTATCGTCAAACTTGTTGAACCATTGTCGCTCAAAAGATTTGAAGGAAAAGCAAAGCGTGTCACTGACTTGCGTGATTTGTCAAAAGGTTGATGTTCAAAAGATATACGGAAAAAGGAAAAAATACGATGAAAAAACTTATGTTAGGAAATGATGCAATTGCTCGTGGTGCATATGAAGCAGGAGTCAAAGTGGTGTCAGCATACCCAGGAACTCCTTCAACAGAAATCACAGAAGCGATTGTCAAATATAATGAAGTCTATGCTGAATGGGCTCCAAATGAAAAAGTCGCTTTTGAAGTTGCAATCGGTGCAAGTTTTGCAGGCGTTCGTTCAATGGTGTGCATGAAACACGTTGGCGTCAATGTCGCTGCCGATCCAATGTTCACTTGTGCCTACACTGGTGTCAATGGTGGACTTGTCATTGTTGCAGCAGATGACCCTGGAATGCATAGTTCACAAAATGAACAAGACAGCAGATTTTATGCAAGAAGCGCTCACATTCCAATGCTTGAACCATCTGACAGTGCCGAGGCAAAAGAATTTGTCAAAAAGGCTTTTGAAATCAGTGAAAAATATGACACTCCTGTCTTTTTGAGAACAACAACTAGACTTTCTCACAGCCAAAGTTTTGTTGAAGAATTGGATAGAGTTGAACAACAAATAAAACCATATCATAAGGACATCACAAAATATGCAATGATGCCTGCATCTGCAATTGGAAGACACAAGGTTGTTGAAGCAAGAGAAGCAAAATTGCAAAACGACATTGAAACTTCTGACCTTTTCAAGGTTGAAATCTGTGACAAAAAACTTGGTGTTGTTTGCTCGGGTGTTGTCTATCAATATGTTAAAGAAGCATTGCCAAATGCATCAGTTTTCAAACTTGACATGGTCTATCCACTTCCAATCAATGCAATCAAAAAATTTGCTGGTGAAGTTGAAGAACTTGTTGTCATTGAAGAACTTGAACCATTTTTTGAAAATCAACTCAAAGCAAACGGAATCGCTTGCCATGGCAAAGATTTGTTTGGGCTTCAAGGTGAAATCTCCGTTGGAAAAATCAAAGAAAAAATCTTGGGAATTCCACAAAACAATGTTGTCAGAGATTTGCCTGTTCGCCCACCAGTTATGTGCGCAGGCTGTCCACACAGAGGAGTTTTCTATGTTTTGAACAAATTGAAACTTACTGTTTCTGCTGACATCGGATGCTACACATTGGGTGCTCAACAACCACTTTCGGCTGTTGACACAGTCGTTTGCATGGGTGCATCAATTGGTGTTGCTCATGGCTATGAAAAAGCACTTGGTAAGCAAGAAGGCAAAAACATTGTTTCAGTCATTGGTGACAGCACTTTTGTTCACAGTGGAATCACAGGACTTATCAATGCAGTTTACAACAAAAGCAATTTGAAATTGTTGATTTTGGACAACTCAACAACAGGTATGACAGGTCATCAAGACAACCCTGCAACAGGCAAAACTTTGAGTGGCGAAGCAACCTATCAACTTGATTTGGTCGATTTGTGCAAAGCAGTTGGAGTGCCTTCAATCAATGTTGTTGATGCATATGACATGCAAAAATTGGAAACAATTTTGAAAGAAGAAATCGAAAAAGATGGAGTTTCTGTCATTGTTGCTCAAAAACCTTGTGCATTGCTTCAAAAAACATATCCAGCATCTTTGGAAATTGTTGATTGCAAAAAATGTGGTGCATGCTTGAAAATTGGATGTCCTGCCATTGAAAAACAAAAAGATAAAAGTGCAAAAATCAATCCTGCACTCTGTGTAGGATGTGAACTTTGTGAAAAACTTTGCAAGTTCGGAGCAATCAAAAAGGGAGGCAAAAACTAATGAAAAAAGATTTGAACATTTTGATTGTCGGTGTCGGTGGACAAGGAACATTGCTTGCTTCAAGAATTTTGGGTGCTCTTGCCATTGAACTTGACAAAGATTGCAAACTTTCAGAAGTTCACGGAATGTCGCAACGTGGGGGCAGTGTTGTCACTCATGTCAAAATTGCTGACAAAGTGAACTCTCCAATCATTGCAAATGGCGATGCTGACATTGTTTTGTCATTTGAAAAGTTGGAAGCAATGCGTTATACCGATTTTTTGAAAAAAGATGGCGTCATTGTCATCAACGAACAAGAAATTTTGCCAATGCCTGTCATCATTGGTGCAAGAGAATATCCTGTTGATGCAATTCAACAACTCAAAAATGAAGGTCTCAATGTTTTCACTGTTGATGCTTTGAAAATTGCAAATGAACTCAAAAATACAAAAACAGTCAATGTTGTCATGCTTGGAGCATTGGCAAAAAAACTTGGAATCGAAATGGAATTGATGTTGTCTGCACTCAAAAAATGTGTCAAACCTCAGTTTTTTGAAGTCAACAAGTTGGCTCTTGAAAAAGGATATGAAATTTGATTCCTAGGAGAAAATATGAAATATTTCAATGAAAAATTTGAAACAATGCCAAGAGAAAACTTGAAAGATTTGCAATCAGAAAGATTGGTTGATGTTGTCAAAAGAGTTTATGAAAATGTTCCTTACTATCGTGCAAAAATGGATGCTGTCAATGTGAAGCCAGAGGACATAAAGTCAATTGATGACATTTCAAAACTGCCATACACAACAAAAAAAGACTTGCGTGCAAACTATCCTTTCGGCTTGTTTGCAGTGCCAAAAAAAGAAATTGTGCGTGTTCATGCTTCAAGTGGAACAACTGGGAAATTGACTGTTGTTGGCTATACAAAGCGTGACCTTGATGACTGGGCTGAATGTGTTGCTCGCTCACTGGTCATGGCAGGTTGCACAGATGAAGACATGGTGCATGTTTCCTATGGATACGGTTTGTTTACGGGTGGACTCGGCATTCACTATGGCATTGAAAAACTTGGTGCAACTGCTGTTCCTGTGTCAACAGGAAACACTATGCGACAACTGATGTTGATGCGAGATTTTGGAGCAACAACGCTCTGTTGCACTCCTTCATATGCAATTTTCCTTGCTGAGGAAATTGAAAAACAAGGGCTAGATTTGAATGACTTTTCATTGAAAAGAGGAATTTTTGGCGCAGAACCTTGGTCAAATGAGATGAAAGAAACCATCGAAAAAAAGTTGCACATCAAAGCACACGACATCTACGGTTTGTCAGAAATTTCAGGACCAGGAGTTGCAATGGGATGTGGCGATAGTTTTGGACTTCATGTCATGGAAGACTTTTTCTACCCTGAAATCATCGACACAGAAACTTTGCAACCTGTTGAAGATGGTGTTGGAGGCGAACTTGTTTTCACAACTCTCAACAAACAAGGCATTCCTCTCATAAGATATAGAACTCGTGATTTGAGTGAATTGACTCATGAAGTTTGCCCTCATTGTGGAAGAACACTAGCAAGAATGAAACGCATTGTCGGAAGAAGTGATGACATGCTCATCATTCGTGGCGTAAATGTGTTTCCTTCACAAATTGAAACAGTTTTGCTCGGTGTTTCAGAAGTCATTGGTTCGCACTACAAAATCGTTGTTGACCGTGTTGGAACTCTTGACACCATGGAAGTTCAAGTTGAAATGACAGAGGAATTGTTCTCTGATGAAATCAAATCACTTGAAAAGGTAAAAATGAAAATTGCACATGACATGCAATCAATGCTTGGAATTAGTGCTAAAATCACATTGGTATCACCAAATTCATTGCCTCTTTCGGAAGGAAAGACAACAAGAATTGAAGATAAAAGAAAAATTTAAAGGGGTGTTTTTATGTTGATAAATCAAATTGCTGTATTTTTGGAAAATAGGTTTGGTCGTTTGTATTCTTTGTCAAAATCTTTGTCAGATGCAAACATTGACCTTGTGTCTTTGAACATTGCTGACACAAGCGATTTTGGAATTGTAAGATTGATTACTTCAAACAACAAGCAAGCAATTGAAATTTTGAAAAATGCAGGCTTTACTGTCAAATCAAATGATTTGATTGGAATTGAAGTTGAAGACATTCCTGGTGGACTCACAAAAGTTTTGGAATCGTTGGAAGATGAAAAAATTGAACTTGAATATCTCTATTCATTTGCAAGAACAAAAGACAAAAAAGCAGTCATTTTGTTCAAAACATCTGACACTGAAAAAGCATTGAAAATTTTGAAAGAGCATAACCTTTAAGGCGAGGCTAGTTCTCGCAAGGGGGCTAGTTTGAAACTTGAAATGTATGTTGACTTGAATGCGATCAAACAAAACTTGAATGTTGTAAAATCAAAAACAAACTCGAATTTGATTTTGATGACAAAGGCAAACGCCTATGGACACGGAACCCAGCATGTTGCAAATGCTGTGCAAAGTGAAGTTGATGGTTTTGGGGTTGCGACTGTTGAAGAAGCAATCAACGTGAAAAGTGCAATTCAAGAAAGAAAAGACATTTTTTTGTCAAGTTATGAAGTTGAAGAAATTGAGTGTATTGTTGCTGAAAATTTTGTTCCAACTGTGTGGCAAAAATGGCAAATTGAAAATTTAAACGAGATTTCCAAAAAATTTGCAAAGAAAACAAAAATCAATTTCAAAATTGATTCGGGCATGAACAGGCTTGGTGCAAAAGAAAATCTTGTTGAATTGCTTGACTGTTTAAATGATGCAAAAAACTTGCAAATTTATCAATGCTATTCTCACATGCGCTCTGTCAACAATCTTCAACCATTTGAATTTGAAAAAAAGAAAAATGTTGTAGAAAATTTTTGTTTGCAAAAAAAGATTGAAATGCCCAAGTTTCATTTGGAATCAAGCAACATTGTTTTGAACAAATCTCTCAACTATGACTTTGCAAGAATTGGAATTTCTGCCTATGGCTATGGAGATTCAGACAAACTGATTCCTGCAATGAAAATCAAATCAAAAATTGTTGAAACAAAGAAGTTGCAATGTGGAGAGTTTGTTGGCTATGGCAACTTTGCTGTTGATGAAAATTGTAATGTTGCAGTGGTTTTTGGTGGCTATGCTGACGGAATAAATAGAAAAAGCAAGTTTGTTCAAGTGCGAAACTGTTTGTGCGAAATTGTTTGTGTGTGCATGGATCTCACTATCATCAAAACACCATTTGAATGTGCCTTGTTTGAAGATGTATGGTTTTTGAATGAAAAATTGAATGCAGAAGTTTTGGCAAAAAATTTAGGAACAATTTCCTATGAAATTTTGACAAGTTTTGATACAGCAAGAACAAATAAAATTTATATTGGTGATAAAAATGACAAAAAACGAACAAAGACAAATGGCAAAATTCAAAGTTGCCACAATGGATGAATTTGAACGAAAAAAAGCCGATGATAAAATTAGAAATGAAATTTTATCACTTTCTTCAATGAAGAATTCAAAAAATGTTTTTTGTTTTTTGTCTGCTTCACGAGAACCTGACACAATCAAATTGATTGGTGAACTCATCAAAAATGGAAAAAAAGTTGGAGTTCCCAAATGCGTTTGCGACACAATGCAAGTTGTTGAAATTGATGAAAACTGCGACTTTGTCACAGGGGCATATGGAATCATCGAGCCAACTTCTGACAAATTGATGGAAAATGTTGATGTCGTTTTGACGCCATTGGTTGCGTTTGACATGCAAAAAAACAGACTTGGACATGGAAAAGGATACTATGACAAGTTTTTTGAAAATTGTTCAGCATTAAAAATTGGCGTGGCTTATGCTTGTCAAGAAATTGAAAGCGTTGCAGTTGAAGAATTTGACAAAAAATTGGATATGATTGTGACAGAAAATGGTGTTATAAAATGAGAATTATTTCAGGAAAATTTAAAGGAAAGCCTTTGGAATCACCAAAAGATGACAGAGTTCGTCCTACAACAGACAAAGTAAAAGAAACAATTTTTAATGTGATTCAATGGTCAATCGCTGATTCTCGCGTGCTTGATTTGTTTGCAGGAAGTGGTGCACTTGGAATTGAAGCAATTTCTCGTGGTGCAAATGAAGTTATTTTTGTTGACAACAATGCAAGTTCTTTGGAACTAGTAAACAAAAATTTGAAAAAAATTGATGGCAATTTCAAAGTTTATAGAAATGATTTCAAAGATGCCTTGAAAAAAATTGATGGAAAATTAGATTTGATTTTTGTTGATGCGCCTTTTGCAAGCATAAACGGTGAAAAGGCAGTTGAATTTGCAATGGAACTTGATTTGCTTTCTGAAAATGGTATAATAGTCTATGAACATGCCACAAGCATGGCATTTGAAAAAGAAATTGTTGAAAAATATGTGAGAAAAACCAAAGTTATGGGAATGATAACTGTGGATTTTTTGGAGAAAATTTGTGAGTAATGTTGCAATGATAACTGGAAGTTTTGACCCTTTGACAGTTGGACATGTCAATGTAGTTGAGCGTGCAACAAAAATTTTTGACAAGGTTTTTGTTGTAATTCTTCAAAATCCAGAAAAAATTATGACATTCGACATTGAAAAAAGAATGAAAATGCTGTCAAATGCGCTGTCTAAATTTGAAAATGTCGAAATTGCATCGTTCAATGGTTTGGCGATTGATTTTGCAGAAAAAAATAGTTGTAATTGCATTGTTCGTGGAATTCGCAATTCAGCAGATTTGAGTTATGAGATGTCAATGCGAGATTGGAATTTTGAACATGGCAACATTGAAACAGTTTTTATTTCAACTGAGCAAAATTTTGCAAATGTGTCTTCAACATTAGCAAAACACAACGCTCGACATGGAAACTATGATATGATTCCACAAGAAAACATTGAGATTGTAAAATTCAATTTGGAGAAATAGCGATGGAAGACAACAAACTCGATATGCTCATCAATGAACTCGAAAGTGAAATTTTGAAAGCCAAAAGAGCCACTTTTTCTCAAAATGCAATTTTGCTTGACAGAAATATGATGTTGAATATAATTTCTGAAATCAGAACTTCAATCCCTGTTGTAGTTCGTGAGGCAACAGCAATAAAAAGAGATAAAGATGTGATTTTGAAGCAAGCAGATGACTATGCAAAAAACATTGTCGAACAAGCAAGCACAGATGCAAAGCATCTTATTTCTGAAAATGAAATTTTCCAGCAAGCCCAAAAAAATGCGTCAACTATGATTTCAGAGGCAAACGAAACATACCGAAAACTTGACTATGAAGCACGCTTGAAAGCCTTCAAAATCTTGGATGAAGCAGAAAAAATGTTGGAAGATTCTATTGGCAAAATAAATGAAAACAAAAGAAAATTGACTGAAAATTGATTATTTATAACTCCTAAGATTATAGGAAATGAGTGACATCAATTGAATTAAAGTATCAATGCTCAAATCACTTTCTGAATATAGAAATTCAGCAATCAATAATGCCAAGGCATTAAGTTCTTTTCCGTCAATATCCATGCTATATGATATGTTTTTGATTTAGGCAAAGGAACAAAGAGTATATATGAAATCGTTGAAAGAATTGTATAGAATTGGTCGTGGACCATCAAGTTCTCACACAATGGCACCTGAAAGTGCTGCAAAATTGTTTTGTGAGGCTTTTCCTTTTGTTGATTCCTACAAAGTAATTTTGTATGGCTCACTTGCTTTGACAGGCGTTGGACACGGAACTGACACGGTTTTGAAAAAAACTTTGCCATTGCCAACCACTGTAATTTTTGACAAAATCACCACAATGTCAAGACCAAACACTATGGATTTCATTGCTGAAAAAGATGGAAAAGATGTAGGACAATGGAGAGTGTATAGCATTGGTGGTGGAGCATTTAAAATTGAAGGGCAAGATGACATTGAATCCCCTGAAATTTATTTGCAAAAGAATTTTCAAGAAATAAAAGAATATTGCATGCAAAAAGACATGCGTATTTCTGACTATGTTTTTGAAACCGAAGGGCAAGAAATTTGGAATTATTTGGAAAATGTTTGGCATCAAATGAAAAATTCAATTCGTGCTGGTTTGATGACAACAGGAGTTTTGCCTGGGGGACTAAACATTTCAAGAAAGGCTCGTTTGCTTTTTGGACAAAGACACATTGATGAAAGTTCGGAAACTCGTGAGTGTCGAATTGTTTGTTCATATGCATATGCTGTGAGCGAACAGAATGCTGATGGTGAAGTCATTGTGACTGCTCCAACATGTGGAAGTTGTGGCGTTTTGCCTGCTGTTTTAAGGTATATGCAAGAAAAACACAAGTTTTCAGATGATGACATAATAAGGGCATTGGCTGTTGGTGGAGTTGTTGGAAATGTTGTAAAAACAAATGCTTCAATCAGTGGTGCAGAATGTGGTTGTCAAGCAGAAATTGGAACTGCTTGTTCGATGGCATCAGCATCGTTGGCAGAACTGTTTGGAATGGATTTGGACCAAATTGAATATGCAGCAGAAGTTGCAATGGAACATCATCTAGGTTTGACCTGTGACCCTGTTTTGGGGCTTGTGCAGTTGCCTTGCATTGAAAGAAACGCTGTTGCAGCAATGAGAGCAATCAATGCGTTGAATTTGGCAAATTTTTTGACAAACACAAGAAAAGTTTCTTTTGACATCATTGTGGAAACAATGTATGAAACTGGAAAAGATTTGAGAAGCATCTATCGTGAAACAAGTGAAGGTGGTTTGGCAAAGTTGTATAAAGTGGAAACAAAATAGGCAAGAATCAAAACCAAGACAAACTAATGCGAAAATTATATAAATAAAAAATAAGAAAAAATTTGTAATTTGTGCAATTCAAATTCGCATGCATCAAATTTGCATATATAGTATTTGTATAGTTCAAATCTTAGAAAAAACCACAAAATTTAACTTTTAGAACAAAAAAAATTAAGAATTTTACTTTGCCTAATTCAAAAGTTAAAATTAACACTACATTGTCTAAATCTGCATGAATTATTGTTTGACTAGAAAGTTCATATTTCAAAATTAAAACTTAAACAAATCAACAATGAAAATATAAATGATAGGACAAAAAATTTTAAAATTTAATTTTTCTTGTTTTAGATTGAAAATTTAATTAAAAATTAAAGAGTTTGAAAAAATATGGATTTTGTCAATATCCTAATTGCCGCACTGCTT
>CAYPVP010000043.1:0-13556 GCA_964414205.1 uncultured Bacteroidaceae bacterium
GCAAGTTGTTTTAGGAGAGTCACTTTGAAAACACCAGTTGTTGGAGAAGTGGCTTTCGTTTTTCTTTTATCGATATAACAAATTCGATATAAATTTATCAAATGAAACAAAATGCTTGCAATTTTTACAGCAATTGATATAATTGAAGATATTTGTAAAAAACAAATCATATTTTATTTTCAAAGACCGAAAGGGAGGAATTTATGTCAAAAGTAAAACTTACTACTGTTGATTTTGAAGGAAGTGCAATTCAAGAAAAAGAACTTAGAGAAAAACTACAATCTTTCAAGGGAATTGAGGGTGCATTGATGCCAGCATTGCAAACAGCACAATCTGTTTATGGCTATTTGCCAATCGAAGTTCAAAAAATCGTTGCTGATGAATTGAACATTCCACTTGAAGAAATTTTTGGAGTTGCAACTTTTTATTCTCAATTTACGCTGAATCCAAGAGGAAAATATCAAGTGTCAGTGTGTTTGGGAACTGCTTGCTATGTAAAGGGTTCAGGACTGATTCTTGACAAAATCAAAGAAACTTTGAAAATTGAGAACGATGAATGCACCGAAGACAGAAAATTTGGTTTGCTTGAAACGAGATGTATCGGTTGTTGTGGACTTGCTCCTGTGTTCACCGTGAACGATGATGTTTATGGAAAAGTGGAAGCAAAAGATGTGCCAGAAATTTTGGCAAAATACAACTGATTGAAAAATAATTTTTTCTCGCCTGAATATTGGAGGTTATATGAAAATCAAGGAAATTGCTGAAATTTTGCATGGAGAAATCCTTTGCGCAAAAGAATTTGAAAATTCTAATGTGTTTTCGGCATGTGGGTCTGACATGATGAGTGATGTTCTTGCTTTTGTAAAAGACCAAGGTGTTTTGGTCACGGGACTAAACAATCCACAAGTTGTGCGAACTGCTGAAATGATGGATATGAAATGTGTGGTTCTTGTGCGTGGAAAACGCCCAGATGATGTGATGTTGCAAATTGCAAAGGAACACAACATTGTTTTGATTTCTACAAAAGAAAGAATGTTTGATGCTTGTGGAAAACTTTATGCCGCAGGGCTGAAAACTGTCGAATAAAATATGAATTCAATACATTTGGAATATGAAGTTGCAGGCAACAACTTTGCTTCGGCAGGTGTTGCTTCTGATGAAGTAAAAAATCATTTGAAAAAACTTGGCATTATGCCAGAAGACATACGCCGAGTTGCGATTGCCATGTATGAAGGGGAAATCAACATGGTCATTCACGCAGGTGGAGGAAAGGCTATTGTTGACATTTTTGTTGACCATGCTGAAATTCAACTTGTCGACCATGGAAAGGGCATTGTTGACATTGAACAAGCAATGAGGCCTGGTTGGTCAACTGCACCTGATGAAGTGATTGCATTGGGCTTTGGTGCAGGAATGGGACTGCCAAACATGGCAAAATATTCAGATGATATGAAAATTGAAAGTGAAGTTGGAAAGGGAACCACCGTCACAATGAAAGTAGATTTTCAATAAATTATGGGAGAATTAGGGAAATTATGATTGACAAAAGACTTCACACAGTTGTTTTGGACCCTGACAAATGCAAAGGGTGTGTCACATGTATGAAGCGTTGTCCAACAGAAGCCATAAGAGTCAGAAATGGCAAGGCAACGGTTTTGTATGAGAGGTGCATTGGTTGTGGTGAATGTGTTAGATTGTGTCCTCATCAAGCAAAGATTGCAAGTTATGATGCTTTTGAAACCATTGAAAATTTCAAATATAAAATAGCACTTCCTGCGCCTTCTTTGTATGGGCAATTCAACAACTTGCATGACATAAACACTGTTTTGAATGGTTTGCTTGAAATTGGGTTTGATGATGTTTTTGAAGTCAGCAGGGCTGCTGAACTTGTCACGGAAGCATCAAAAATAATTTTGAATCAGCGTGACATTCCAAGACCAGTGATTAGCACTGCTTGTCCAGCAGTTTTGGAACTGATTTGTGTGAAATATCAAAATTTCATTCCAAATCTTTTGAATGTTCTTGCACCTGTTGACATTGCAGCAAAGTTGGCAAGAGAAAAAGCAATCAAAAATGGAATTAAACCTGAGGATATTGGTGTATTTTTCATTTCACCATGTCCAGCAAAAGTGTTTGCACTGAAAAATGGAATGGTTGTAAATTCGCCATTGGTTGACGGCGTTTTAGCTGTCAGCGATGTATATTTCAGATTGGTTTCAGCAATGAAAGATTTGAAAGAAACAAAACAAATCTCAAAATGTGGCGCTGATGGACTTTGTTGGGCGTCTAGTGGTGGAGAGGCTGCGGGAATTTCAATTGACAAATATATGGCTGCTGATGGAATTGAAAATGTCATTGATGTTTTAAACTCATTGGAAAGTGGAAATTTGTCAAATGTTGAATTCATTGAATTGAACGCTTGCACAAGTGGGTGCGTTGGTGGCGTTTTGAACATTGAAAATCCTTTTGTTGCAAAAGCCAGATTGAGAGAATTGAGAAAAAAATTGCCAAATGTTTTGAACCATATTGCTGATGAAGGAAAAGGACTCGACTTTTTTGAGTGGGAACATTTGCCAGAATATGGACACATATATTGCATTTCGGAAGACAGAAAAAAGGCAATGCAAAAATTGATTGAAATTGAAACAATTTTGCAAGATTTGCCAATGGTTGATTGTGGACTATGTGGCGCTCCAAGTTGTCGTGCTTTTGCAGAAGACATAGTCAACGGATTCATTCCAAAAGATTCAATTTGTCCAAGAAAGGGAAAAAATGAAAATTGAACAACTAGCAAAGAAAATTCAAGGAAAATTTCTTGTTGATGGCGACAAACAAAGAGAAATTTCCACAGGATATTGTGGTGATTTTTTGAGTTTTGTCATGGGAAAAGCCCCTGCGAATTGTGCGTGGTTTACAGTGATGACAAATTTGAACATTGTTGCTGTTGGAAGTCTTGCAGATGTCGCTGTGATTGTTGTGTGTGAAAACAATGGGCAAATCGAACAAGATGTCATCGAAAGAGCAAAACAGCAAAATTTGAGCATTGTGTCAACAAATTTGGACATTTTCACGGCTGTTATGCGAGGTTTTGATGAAAATAGCGTATGATTTTCACATTCATAGTTGTTTGTCACCTTGTGCCGATGATGACATGACGCCATCAAACATTGTTGGTTTTGCAAAACTGTGTGGACTAGACATGATTGCCATTTCAGACCACAATGAAATTTCAAATGTGGAAACAGCCATGAAAATTGGAAATGTTTTTGGAGTCACGGTTGTTCCTGCTGTTGAATTGCAAACTGTTGAAGACATACATGTGTTGTGTTTGTTCAAAAAATTTGAAGATTTGAAAAACTTTTTTGAAAACATAGAATTTTTCAAAATTGAGAACAAATCTGAACTTTTTGGAAGACAACTTGTTGTTGATGAAAATGACGAAATATTGGAAGAAAAGAAAAATCTATTGCTTGTTTCTTCAAACGTAGAAGTTGATGATGTCTTTGAAAAGGTTGATAGTTTTGGTGGAATTGCAATTCCTGCTCATGTCAACAGAGAAGACAATGGAATGTTTCAAATTTTGGGAGATATTCCACCTGAATTCAAAGTTGTTGAAGTTTCAAAAAATGCCTATCCAGAAGAAATTGGATATTTTGCAAGAAAGTATAAAGTCCTGCTTGATAGCGATGCACATACGCTTGAAAACATACAAAAAAATCAATTCATCGAACTTGAAAACAACTCAGTTGATTTTTTGTTTGAATGGTTCAAGAAATAGGTGATTTATGAGAGAAATAGCACTAAACATTTTGGACATAGCTGAAAATTCGGTGAAGGCAAAGGCAAAACTCATAATGATTGATGTTGTTGCAAAAAACAACATTCTTGCAGTCAGCATTTCTGATGATGGAATCGGAATGAGCAAAGATATGGTTGCAAAAGTGACAGACCCATTTGTTACAACAAGGACAACACGAAAAGTGGGTTTTGGAATTCCATTTTTCAAAATGTCGGCAGAAATGACAGGTGGAAGTTTCCACATTGAATCTCAACTTGGAAAAGGAACAACGACGACGGCAAAATATGTCATCGACAGCATAGACCGAATGCCACTTGGCAATCTGGCTGAAACGATGGTGACACTTTTGTCAAATGGCGATGAAATTGACTATGTCTTGACATATTCAGTTGATGAAAAATCTTACTGTTTTGACACTCGGGAGCTAAAACAAAATTTGAATGGCATTTCTGTTCAAGAACCAGAAATATTGAATTTTGTAAAAGAGCTTTTGAATGATAATATTGCATCTGTAAATGGAGGAAAAAAACTATGAAGACAATTGACGACATCAAAGCGATTAGGGACAAAATGCAATCTCAAATTATTCTTCGTGACAACAAGGATGGAGATGCTGAAATCCGAATTGTCGTTGGCATGGCAACATGTGGCATTTCAGCAGGGGCTAGACCTGTTTTCAACACATTGGTTGATGAAGTTGCAACAAGACAACTGCAAAATGTCAAAGTGACAAGAGCAGGTTGTTTGGGAATGTGCAAACTTGAACCTATTGTTGAAGTATATGTTCCAGGTCAAGAGAAAGTGACATACATACATGTTGACTCTGAAAAAGCAAAACAAATTGTGGCAAATCACATTGTCAATGGCAATGTTTGTGCAGAATATCTCATTACTAATGTATAAGGGGAGGAAATATGTTTAGAAGTCATATATTGGTTTGTGGTGGAACAGGTTGCCACTCAAACAAAAGCCAACAAATTTTTGATGAATTTCAAAGACAGTTGACAGAAAAGAATTTGGACAAAGATGTTCAAGTTGTCATGACTGGTTGTTTCGGGCTTTGTGCTGTTGGACCAGTTGTCATTGTTTATCCCGAAGGTGCTTTTTACAGTGGCATGAAAGCAAGCGATGTGGAAGAAATTGTGAATGAACACATAATCAAGGGTAGATTGGTTTCTCATTTGCTCTATCACGACCACAAAACCACAAATGCTGTCAAGGCACTGTCGGACACAAATTTTTATAAAAAACAAACTCGTGTTGCACTTCGCAACTGTGGTGTCATCAATCCTGAAAACATTGATGAATACATTGCTTATGATGGCTATCAAGCACTCATAAAATGTTTGACAGGAGAACTTTCTCCACAAGACGTCATTGACATCATCAAAAAATCAGGACTCCGTGGTCGTGGTGGCGGCGGATTTCCAACAGGCAACAAGTGGCAATTTACAAAAGATGCTGTTGGCGATGTCAAATTTGTGGCTGTCAATGCTGATGAAGGTGACCCTGGTGCATTTATGGACCGTTCTGTTTTGGAAGGTGACCCTCATGCAGTTTTGGAAGCAATGGCAATTGCAGGATATGCTGTTGGTTCAAACAAAGGCTACATCTATGTTCGTGCTGAATATCCAATCGCTGTTCAAAGATGCAAAATTGCAATTCAACAAGCCAAAGAATATGGTTTGCTTGGCAACAACATTTTGAACTCAGGCTTTGATTTTGACATTGAAATTCGTTTGGGTGCAGGTGCATTTGTTTGTGGTGAAGAAACGGCTTTGATGACTTCTATTGAAGGAAATCGTGGTGAGCCTCGTCCTCGTCCTCCATTTCCTGCTGTCAAAGGTTTGTTTGGAAAACCAACCCTTTTGAACAACGTGGAAACCTATGCAAACATTGCACAAATCATTTTGAAAGGTGCTGATTGGTTTGCTTCAATGGGAACTGAAAAGTCAAAAGGCACAAAGGTTTTTGCACTTGGTGGAAAAATTGTCAACACTGGACTTGTTGAAATTCCAATGGGAACAACACTTCGTGAAGTCATTGATGACATCGGTGGAGGTGTTCCAAACGGAAAGAAATTTAAAGCAGCACAAACTGGTGGACCATCAGGTGGTTGCATTCCAGCAGAACATTATGACATTCCAATTGACTATGACAACTTGATTGCCATTGGCTCAATGATGGGTTCAGGTGGAATGATTGTCATGGACGAAGACAACTGCATGGTTGACATTGCAAAATTCTTCTTGACATTCACCGTTGATGAAAGTTGTGGAAAATGTACGCCTTGCAGAATTGGAACAAGACGACTTTTGGAATATCTTGAAAAAATCACAGAAGGAAAAGCAACATTGCAAGACCTTGATGACATGGAACAACTTTGCTACTACATAAAAGACAACGCTCTTTGTGGACTTGGACAAACTGCTCCTAACCCAGTTCTTTCAACGCTTCGCTATTTCAAAGATGAATACATTGCACACATTGTTGACAAAAAGTGTCCTGCTGGGGTGTGCAAAGCATTGCTTTCATATGTCATCACTGATGATTGCAAAGGCTGTTCGGCATGTTCTAGAAAATGCCCTGTTGGAGCAATTTCAGGCGAGGTCAAATCGAAATTCCACATTGACCCTCAAAAGTGCATCAAGTGTGGTGTGTGTATGCAAACTTGCAAATTCAATGCAATTGTGAAGAAATAGGGGGGACAAAAAATGAGTTTAGTAAACATCAAAATAAACAATGTCACATATCAAGTGGAAGATGGAATCACAATTTTGGATGCTTGCAAGCAAGTTGGAATCAAAATTCCTACACTGTGCTATTTGAAAGAAATCAATGCTATTGGTGCTTGCAGAGTTTGTGTTGTTGAAGTCAAGGGTGCAAGAAGTTTGGTTGCATCTTGTGTCTATCCTGTTCGTGAAGGACTTGAAATCATCACAAATTCAAAGCGTGTTTTGGACAGCAGAAAAACTACGGTTGAATTGATTTTGTCAGACCACAACCAAGATTGTTTGAGTTGTGTCAGAAACGGAAATTGTGAATTGCAAACACTTTCACAAGAACTTGGCTGTGACAATACAAAATGGCGTGGCAACAAATCTGAATTTGTTGTTGACCATTCATCAGCATCAATCGTTCGTGACAACAGCAAATGTGTGCTTTGTCGCAGATGCGTTGCAGCATGCAAGCAAATTCAATCTGTTTCTGTCATTGGAGCAAATGGTAGAGGCTTTGACACTCACATTGGCTGTGCATTTGAAATGAAACTTGACAACACTCCATGTGTTGGTTGTGGACAATGTATCACTGCTTGCCCAACAGGTGCTTTGCATGAAAGAGAAGAAATTGATGATGTGATTGATGCAATCAATGACCCAACAAAATTTGTTGTTGTTGGCACAGCACCATCAGTCAGAGTTGGACTTGGTGAAGAATTCAATTTGCCAATGGGAATGAATGTTGAAGGGAAAATGGTTTCTGCACTTCGCAGAATGGGCTTCAACAATGTCTTTGATGTTGATTACACTGCTGATTTGACCATCATGGAAGAAGGAACAGAATTTCTTGGAAGACTCAAAAATGGTGGCAAATTGCCAATGATTACAAGTTGCTCTCCTGCATGGATAAAATTTTGCGAACACAATTTCCCTGATTTGCTTGGAAACCTTTCAACTTGCAAATCTCCACAACAAATGTTCGGGGCAGTTTGCAAAACATACTATGCAGAAAAACTTGGAATTGACCCAAAAAATATGGTGGTTGTTTCAGTTATGCCTTGCACAGCAAAGAAATTTGAAAAGGGCAGAACAGACCAATCTGCTGCTGGCGTTCCTGACATTGACATTGCAATCACAACTCGTGAACTTGCAAAACTCATCAAAAAATATGGTTTTATTTTTGATGAACTTCCTGATGAAAAATTTGATGCTCCTTTCGGCATTGGTTCAGGTGCTGGTTTGTTGTTTGGTGCAACAGGAGGAGTCATGGAGGCTGCACTTCGCACAGTTGTTGAAGTTTTGACAGGTGAAGATGCAAAGAGTGTTGACTTCAAAGAAGTTCGTGGAGTCGAAGGAATCAAAGAAGCATCATATGATGTTGCAGGAACAACTGTCAAAGTTGCTGTTGCAAGTGGACTCAAAAATGCAAGGGATTTGATGGAGAAAGTTCAAAAAGGCGAAGCCGACTATCATTTCATTGAAATTATGAGTTGCCCTGGTGGATGCGTCAATGGTGGTGGACAGCCAATCAAGACTGCTTATGTTAGAAACAACAATGACATTCGTCAAATTCGAGCAAAAGCAATCTATGACACAGACCAAACAATGACACTTCGCAAATCACACAAAAATGATGCAATTCAAACTATCTACAAAGAATATTTTGGCGAACCAAACAGCCATAAGGCTCATGAGATTTTGCACACTTCATATGAGCCAAGAAAAAATTATTGATTTTGAATAGCAAGATTATAAATTGAAAATTCAATCATAATTTGAATGTATGAAAAAAGTCACAAATCATTGTGACTTTTTTTTGTTGTCAAACCAACCAAACAAGTCAAACCAACCAAACAAGTCAAACCAACCAAACAAGACAAACCAATTCCACAAGATAATTTCTTTTAATTTCAAAACCAAAGAAAATGCACAACCAAGAAAAACACAGCCTAAAAAGTACGAGCAAAGAAAATGCACCATTGAATTTTTTTTAAAACTCAATGGTGCATTAAAACAGGACTAAATTGTTCGCAAACTAAATATTTGGTTTGTCAAGTGCAATTTTTGATTTCTTTTTCTTGTTTGAAAAGACTATACCAAGTGGAATGGAAATTGCCAACACAATGACAAAAGTCAATGAGCCAAAAATCAAGCCAATGTTAAGTTCAAAATTTTCTCTGACTATGGTTGCGTTTCCAATTTTGATTTTTGTTCCATCTGAATATTGCAAATATAGATTGAAAGTTTTTGTTTTTTCAAAGAAACCAATTTTTGAATCAAGCACACCTCCGTTGTCGTCCAGCAATGCAAGTTTTGTGTTTTCAGGCAGATTGTCAGTTTCAAAACTGAAATTTAGTTTGTATCCATTGAAGTCGATGATTGTCTTTTTGCCATCAATGTGAAGGTTCTCTCCATTCAATTTGATTGAATTTTGAGCGTTTGCAATGTCACCGTGCATTTTTGTGATTTCAAACTTTCCAATTTCAGAAAATTCGTTTGTGGTTTTTGAAAACTCTATGCCTTTGACTGAAAGATTTTTGCCATCAATTTCAAAAAAGGCAAAAGTAGGATTGGTGAGTGTTTTCAAAACTGAATTTTTTTCGTCAAGTAGAGAATTTATACTTGAATTTTCATCATAGTTGTAAAATTTGTTGCCCATCGTGCCTAATGTCATATAAACAACGCCATTTTCGATGTTGGAAATTCTTCCATTTTGGTCATATGCAGTTTGAATTTCTTTTCCATTTGCTCCGATAACTTTTGTTGTTGTGTAGGTGTGGTCATGACCTGCCAAAACAATGTCTACATCATATTGTGCAAACAGTGGAGTGAGTTGCTTTCTCATTTCTACCACTTCAAAATCGTTGCTGTGTGCTCCGACAGTATAAAGTCCTTTGTGCATCAAAACAACTGTCCAAGTTGATTTGTTGTCTTTCAAATCGGATTCTAGCCACGTGAGTTGCTTTTGAGATAGTCCACTTGCATTTGCATCATTTGTGTTCAAAACAACAATGTGCAATGAACCGTAGTTCAAAGAATAGTAAATTCCACTTTCTTGGTTTTGTGTGTCAGTTGGTGCGAGATTGAAATTGAAAAAGTTTTTCATTGCATTTGATTTTTTCTCATGATTTCCTGCCGACATCAACATTGATGTTTTTCCAAGATGATTTGAAATTGAATTTGTTGCCCAACTCCATTGTGAAAAGTTTTTGCCATTGTCTGTCATGTCGCCTGCATTGAGAATGAACTGATAGTTTGACAATGTTGTGTCGTTTTCAATTTTGTCAAAAACGTTGTTGATGTTTTGGTAGTCAGTCAAAATTGATGATTGCAAATCGGCAACAGCCAAAAAGTTGAATTTTGTTGTGTTTTCATCAGGAGCAGTGGAGAACTGAAAACTTCCATTATCAGCAGTTTTTTCAAATTTGACTCCATTTTTGTTGATTCCAAAAATTTTGAATTTGTATGTTGTGCCTGCTGACAAGCCTGAAATGTTTATGCTGTGTTTGTTTTTGAAAATGATAGAATTTTTTGTATGACTTTTTTTGTCAAACAAAAGATTTCCATTTTCATCAATTTGTCCATCTCTCATGTCGGAACTGAACAGATAGGTTGTTTTTTTGCCATCAACTTTCTTTTGATATTCAATTTCAGAATGAGAAACGCAAACAACTCCAAAATCGACAAGTGGAACGTAGGTTGGAATTGTCAAAGTTTTCAAGTTGACATCAATTCCGTTTCTGCTTGCTTTTGCAATATATTGTTCAAGTCCTTTTGCACTTTTTTCGGTCATGCTTTTTGCAAAACTCAGTTGTGATTGGTTGGTTTCAACTTGTGTTACAAAATTTCCATCTTCATCATACAATTCAAATCTTGCAAAGATGTTTTCGCTTGTATAAAAATTTATGCAATATGATGTTGTTGGATTTTGCAAGTCAAAGTTTGATGTAAGACTTGATGGAATTCGACCATTTTCAGTTGTTGGTTTGTTGAGATTTTGAGAAACCAACTGATTTTGAACGAAAGTATATTTTAAAATTTCATTTGAAGTTTGAATGGTTGCATAATTTTCATCTTTTGCACCATCAATAGAAAAACGCAAGTTTTGATAGATATGGGTGTTTAGATTGTCTTGATTATCTTTTGTTTTGTCAACAACAAAACTTTTTAGATAGCCAAACAAAATTCCTCCTGTGCTTGTATAGAAGTTGTCAACCATATATTTTAAAATGAAATTTTCAGCAAACTCCAACACGGTCATTCCATTGAGATTGATTCCTGCCAATGCACCAAGTGCAGAATCAAGCAATGAATTTGCAGAATCAAGCAAAACTCCCAAATTGAAACTGTCAAGTTTTAGTGCTTTTTCAACACTTTCCATGTTTGCATCAGTGCCTTCAAAGGCTTTTTTGATTGTTGCAAAAACTGAATATATTGTTTCAATTTCTGTTGATGAAAGGCCAATGTTGCTGAAATCAAAATTGTGATATAGCAGAGTTTTCAAAAGTGAATTTGCATCAAAAAGCAGTGGTGTCAAAACTTTGTCAAGCAACATTTCAACAAAACTGCCATTCTTCAAAGATGAAAACAATTGTGCTGTGGCTTTTGCAGTAAAAAATCTATCGTATTGCATTTTGCTTGCATTTTCAGGAAGAACTGCATTGAAAATTTCATTTTCGCTGTCAAATTCAATTCCTTGGGTGTGCAACAAAAGAAAATTTGGAATCAGGTCTTTGAGTGTCAGTTTGTGTTCATTTTCGCCAAATTCTGTTGAAAGCAAATCACCTGCTAGCAATTTCAAAAATTCAAAAAGTTTTGGACAATTTGTTGTTCCTTCAACAGTGACACCGTTATATTCAATTGGCAAATCAGTTGCAATTTGTTGGATAAGAGATTTTGCAAGCAATGAAACAGGCTTTTCCAAAGCACTTGCTTTGTTTGGATACAATTCATTCAGCATCGAAACTATGGTGCTTTCAACTTTGTTTTCAAGATTTACCAAAGTTTTTTCACTCAAAAAGTGATTCAAAATTCTGTCTACAATTTGCGAATAGATTTCTTGGTTGATATATTCATTGAATGTGCTTGTGTTCAAGTCTTCATAACAATAGGCATAGGTGAAAAAATCTTTGTTTGCATTGTAGCGCAGTGCAAATTTTTGACTGTTTGAAAGGTTGTTGTCAACTTCAACTTCGTTCCAAGAAAGTTCACTTTTTTTGATGATGTTTGAAGATGGAAGTTCTTTCAAGTTGTCTGTTTGCAAAATGTTTACAGCAAAATCTTCTGCAACAAAATTTTTCATGTCTTTGTTGAAATAGTCACGAGAAATTTTTATTGTTCGTGTAGGGCTTGTGTAACTCACCAATGAGCCTGTTTGACAATCATACAAAACTTTTCCGTTTGAGTCGACATAGTTTTGAACATCATTGACATGCATGTGCCCAGTGAGTGCCATTTTCACATTCATTCCAATCAAGCGATTGGCGACATATTCCCAGTTGTAAACAGTAAAATCTTTCAACAACTCATCTTCTGCATCGAAATGAGGCAAAATGTTGTGGTGAGAAGAAAAGATAAGTGTTTCATCTGTTCCTGATGAAAAAACATTGCTTGTTGCTGATGTTGATGTTGAAATAAAATTTTCCAACCAATCCAAAAACTTTTCTGTAATTTTTCCACCTGTAATGTGGTCAAATGATGTGTTGTAATACAAATTTTTGTCGTTTTGCAAAAGTTTTAGAAGTTCTTGATTTGAAAGATTTGTTACATCAGCATATTTTTGAGTTGCTTCGTCGAAAGAAAAAATTGGGTTTGAAGCAGAACGATTGGCAATTTGTGATGCTGTTGCAACAACAACCACTTTTTCTTCGGTTTTTGTTCGGTCACTTGAATCACACATGACAATGGTGACTCCTGTGCTTGATGAATCTGAAAAAGTCTTTTCATTTGAAAATTCTGCGACATAACTCAATACATTGTTTTTTTCGCCAATAGATTCATAGTTTGAAACAATATTTTGAAAATCTTGCACAGTTGCATTTGTTTTGTCAACATCTGATATGTTTTGCAATGCGTCTGAATAGTATGAAATTTTCATGTTCTTTGCATTTGTTGAAAAAACATATTCGCCAGTAAATTCACCAAACCAAAAACTATCTTTTCTTGAACTTTCAATTTTTTCAGAACCTATTGTGGTTGAAGATTGAAGTGTAAACTTTTTATAGTTTTCATTTGGAACATCAGGGTAGCCAAGTCCAGCAAAAATTTGTGAAAACAATGTGGTGTCAAGTGTGTCAGTTGCAAATTCTTTTCCTTGATTTTTTGCATCATAAACTTTTCCTTCGCCGTTGTATAAATCATGGTTTCCTGGAGCAACCAAAATTTGAAAATTTTCAAAAGGAAAAAACTCCGTCGATTGCAAATATGAAATTTTACGCATTTCATTTTGCAAAAATCTAAAAGCATTGGCAACATCAATCAACGCAACTCGCTCTGAATTTTTGCTCAAATCTCCTGAAACAATCAAAACATCAGGGATTTCATCAAGTTGCTTTTTTGCCAAATCAATTTCGTTTGCATTTTGAGAATTTAGTGCGTTTTGCAGGTTTGTCACAGCCAGTTTTGTTTTGTCAATCATGTTGTAAACAAATCGGGTCAAAATTATGCCACTTTCTGTCACAAGTTTTGTGTCACCGTATGTCGCATTGTTAAAATCTGAATTTAAAAATGATTGACTGGTTTTGTCTATGTAGGTTTTGTTGCCATTTTCATCTTCATCAAAAACATAGCAGTATTCCAGTGGAAAGTAATGCACATCGCTTATGTGTGCAAGCGTCAATGTTTCATTTCTTACAAAATTTGAGAAATTGTCATTTGCAAAAGCAGTTTGACTTGAAAATGCAAAAATTGAAGTTGAAAATAAAATTATAAATAATATAATCAAAAGAAAAAACGGTATTTTTGAAATTTTTTTACTCATAGTTTTCCACCTTATCCCTATTTTTTGTTTATCATAATTTCATTATAATATAAAAAAA
>CAYPVP010000044.1:0-2060 GCA_964414205.1 uncultured Bacteroidaceae bacterium
CATCAATTTCAATTACTGCAAATGGAACGGAACTTTTGAACATTGCAATTTCGTTTGTCATTATGCTTGCAATCGTTTTGATTACTTATTCATTGGTTCGTGTCATAATTGCTTCAATTCACTGCAAAAGTTCAAAGCAAGTGACAATTCAAGCAATGATATTGAATGTTCTGAAATATACAACGGCACTTGTGATTATAATTTGGGGGCTTGGCATTTTTGGAATCAATATGATTGCAATTTTCACTGGTGTTGGAATTGTTGGTATGATTATTGGTTTTGGTGCTCAAAGTTTGATTGAAGATATGTTCACAGGTGTTTTTATTGTGTTTGAAGGACAGTTTTCGGTTGGCGACATAGTCATGGTGGACAATTTTAGGGGGAAAGTGCAAACTATCGGGGTGCGAACAACAACCATTGTTGATGCTTGTGGAAATGTCAAGATTGTCAACAACAGTGACATTCGCAACGTCAACAATTTGTCATCTCAAATTTCAATTGCAATGACGGACATCTCAATTGCTTATAGTGCATCGATTGAGAAGGCTGAAAAAGTCATTGAAAAAACTTGCGAAAAACTGCCTGAATTATATCCTGAAATTTTCAAAACAAATGGAACATATTTGGGTGTTCAAAGTTTGTCGGCTTCATCAGTTGATTTGAGGGTTTCAGCCGAGGTTTTGGAGGCTGACATTTTCAAAGCAACGCGTCTTTTGAATCGTGAATTGAAACTTGCAATGGACAAGGCAAAAATTGAAATTCCATTCCCACAAGTTGTGGTTTACAATCGCAAAGAAAAGGAATAGAAAGAAAACCAAATGAAAAGTTTGGAAAACCAGAAAGAGTGGAAAATATATTGCAATAAGAAAACCAAATATTTTCAACGCAGATATATAACGCACATATATAAGGAATATATACTCGAACATATATTTGAATGTTTATAAACTAATGCGAAAAAACGAGAGTATGTAAACAAATAGAAAAAAATAAATTTAAGTGCAAAGAAAACAAAAAAGTCGCTATGCGACTTTTTTTGTGTTTAATTATTATGATAAATTATTATGATAAATAGTTATGTTTAATTGTTGTTTCAATTATTGTGCTTTATTGCTTTTGAAAAATTTTCAACAAGAATGAAAGATTGGTTTCAAGTTGAGGTAGCATGGCGACTTTTTCGATTGCCTCTGGGGCAGTTTTGTAGAAATATGGAGTCATTTGCATCAAAGAGAAAATTTCATCTCCTTTTGCAACAAATTTGTCATCAATTTCAATTTCATCTATCAAGGAAAAACCTTTGAATGTTGTTTCATCTTTTGGGTTGGGTTTTGCTGTGTCATACAATGCTTCTTTCAAATTCCACAAATGATTTGTGTTTGGAACAATTTTTAGAACATAACCTCCACGTTTGATTGTTCGGTCGAGTTCTTCATCAGTGACTGGTGCAAAACTGTTTATAACTGCATCCAAAGATTTGTCGGCGACAGGGAGATGAGTTGCATTTGCAACAGCATAGGAACAATTTTTGCAAAGTTTGGAAGCAAGCATGATGGCAGGCTTTGAAATGTCTATTCCTCCAATTTTGCAGTTTGAAAGTTCTTTTGACAATTCCCTTGTCAAATAGCCTTCTCCACAGCCTATGTCCAAAATTTTTAGAGAACGATTTTGATTTTTCAAAAAAACTTTTATAGCATTCAAAAGATTTGAATAATAGCCATTTTGCAAAATTAGTTGTCGAGATTTCACCATTTGCAAGTTGTCACCTGAAACATGTGAATGTTTGGATGAAGGCATCAAATTTGTGTATCCTTCTTTTGCTATGTCAAAACAATGACGATTTTTGCAAATCAAACTTTTGTTTTCTTGATGAAGTTCATTTCCACAAAGTGGACAAACAAAAAATAAATTCATTACAAAAGTATATCACCATAATCATTTTAATTCAATTAAACAAGTTTAATATGAAAAAGTTTTCTGATATAATAAGTAAAATTTTGGAAATTTTTTTTATGATTTGAAAAAAATGCAAAAATCGAATTTGAAATTTGAAACTTTTTGCA
>CAYPVP010000044.1:2070-13119 GCA_964414205.1 uncultured Bacteroidaceae bacterium
ATTTATTTCTAATTTTTGTATGCAATTTTATATATACTAAATATATATATGCTTTTTTTTGGGTCAAACATTGACAAAATATTATGATTTTAGTAATATTAAATATGTAAAAGAGGCATCATGAACGCAAAAGACAAAAAATCAATTTTTTCAACAGCATTGGGTTCTGTTTTGAATCTTGCTTTGGCATTTTTGAAATTTTGGCTTGGAATTGCCACAAATTGCGTGAGCATTATGGTTGACGCAATCAACAATTTTGGTGATGTTGTGACTGGTGCTTTGAGTGCAGTTGGAATTGGACTTTCAAAGAAAAAACCAACCAAAGAATTTCCTCACGGTTTTGGCAAGATAGAATATGTTGTGACTTTGTTTGTTTCGGCAATCTTCTTGGGAGTTGGCATGGTGTTTATCTACATGTCGGCAGTCAAAATCACTTTTAGAACACCAGTTTCTTTCTATTGGTCATATTTTGGAATTTTGGCTGGGACAATGGGTGTGAAAGTTTTGATGGGGTTGTTTTTCTTGTTTTACTACAAAAAAACAAATTCACCTGTGGTAAAAACTTTTATGCTTGACAGTTTTTTGGATTCTGCAATTACTTTGGTTGTTCTTGTTGGCTATTTGGTTGGAGTGTATACAGCATTCCCTGTGGACGGAATTTTGGGAGTTTTGCTTGGCATTTTGTTCATCTTTAATGGTGCAAAAATATTTTGGCAAACACTTGAAAAATTGCTTGATAAAAGAGATGAAAAATATGTTTTCAAAATCAAAAAAATTTTGGATGATGAAGAGATTGTTAAGGAATATGGAAGCATTAGTATTTATGATATGGGAGAAGATTTTAAGCATGCCATTATTGAAATTCAATTTGTAGATTTTTGTTCTAAGGAACAAATTGAAAAATTTGAATTGGAAACTTTGGAAAAATATAATGTGAAATTTATTTTTCATTCAGGAGAGTACTATGGGCAAAAAAGAAAGGCTGACATCAAATTGTGATGTTGAAAATCAAGAAGGCTTTGTTGAAAACGCAAAACAAGCGAGAGTTGTTCATGATGAACAAATGAAATATCGTCCTAAAAAAAGGAAAGATATGACTCCTCAACAAAAAAGAAAGCAGTCAATCATTGCTGGTGTTTCTGTTGGGACAGTGTTTGTCATCATTGCAATGGTCATTGGCTTTACGGCACTTGCTGGGACACTTGGTTTCAATGGAAATATGCAATACATAGAAACCCTTGAAACAATTGGAACAAAAAATGATTTTGTTGTTTCAAAAACTACTGGCGAAGGCGAATATGGTTGGACTTTTACTTTTGAAGAATCAAAGAAAAGAGATTTGAAAGTTCTTCAATTGACAGACATTCACATTGGAGCAGGTGGTTGGTCAGTTCAAAAAGATAAGGCTGCAATCAATGCAATTTATGCTTTGGTGAAAGAAGCACAACCTGACCTTGTTGTCATCACTGGCGACATTGCGTATCCTGTTGGGTTCCAATCGGGTTCATTTGACAATTTGAGAGAAGCAAAGTTGTTTACAAAATTGATGAACCAAATTGGCGTTTACTGGGCTTTTGTTTTCGGAAATCACGACACAGAAGTTTATAGCAAATATGACAGAATGGCAATTGGAAAATACTATGAATCAAACAACATTGAAAATGCTGAAAACAGCAAAATGTTGTTCACCGTTGGAAAGGATGCAGAAGACACAGCACAAGGTATGGGCGTTGGAAACTATACAATTGATGTGATGGCTGGCAACACTCTTGTTCACACACTTTATATGTTTGATAGCCACAGTTATACAGATGATGCAAAATCAGGCATCAGTTGGAAATATGACAACATTCATCAATCACAAGTTGATTGGTATGAAAATTTGGTTGACAAACGCCACGCTTTGAATCCTGGTTCAAAATCTACTGCATATTTTCACATTCCATTGGTTGAATTTAGACAAGCATGGTATGACTTCTTGGACAACGGAAAAAAAGAAATTACACAAGCCGATGTTGATGCTGGAAAATTTGAGCAACCTGTAAAACTTATCAACGGCACTGTTGGTGAAACAGGAAAAATGGTTTATAGTGGAGATGGCGAAGACAATCTTTATGAATCAATGGTTGGTGCTTCAAAAACCACTGGCGAAAGAAATACAATCGGAATTTTTTGTGGACATGACCACTACAACAACTTTTCAATTCAATATGGTAAAATTCGTTTTACTTATGGCATGAGCATTGACTATTTGGCATATCCTACAATCTATAAGGAAACTTCTCAAAGAGGTGGAAGAACAATTGTTATCAATCATCAAACAGGTGAATTTGAAACAAATATGTTGCCTTATACCGTTGATTGGAAGAATGCAAAATAAAATTAAATTGTAAAAAAAAGAAAAGCGAACAGCAAAGTTCGCTTTTCTTTTGACAAAATTCTGCGTTTTGTTGCAAGATTTGACATCTCATCGCATTATCGTCAAATGCTCATCTTGACATATGAAAGCATTTTGATGTAAAATTGAAGAAAAAGCAAGTAGGAAATTATGGATAATTATAAGTATAAATATTTTAAAGAACTTTCAAAAAGTTATAAGAACGAAAAACAAGTCATTGCTGAAATTATTAACCTGACTTCAATTTTGAATTTGCCAAAAGGAACGGAACATTTTGTCAGTGACATTCATGGCGAATATGAAATGTTTTTGCACATCTTGAAGACAGCTTCTGGAACAATCAAAAGAAGAATTGATGATGAATTTGGAAAATCGCTCACTTCTCATGAAAGAGATATGCTTGCAACTTTGATTTATTATCCACAAGAAAAATTGAAGGTTGTTGAAAAAAGTGAAGATTGGTATCGCATCACTTTGTATAGATTGATTTGCGTTTGCAAAAATGCTGCTTCAAAATATACTCGAAGCAAAGTCAGAAAAATGTTGCCTAAATCTTTTGCATATATCATTGATGAACTTTTGAACTGCGATGGGTTGAGCGTTGACAAGGAAACATATTATAGTCAAATCATTGAAAGCATCATTTCTTTGTGTGAGGCTGACGATTTCATCATTGAAATTTGCAACTTGATTCAAAACCTTGCCATTGACCACCTGCATATTGTTGGTGACATCTATGACAGAGGAAGTCGTCCTGACATCATCATGGACTATTTGAAAAACTATAAATCTGTTGACATTCAGTGGGGCAATCATGACATTTTGTGGCTTGGTGCTGCTCTTGGTGACCCTGCTTGCATCATGACTGCACTATGCGACAGTTTCAAATATGGAAACACAGAATTTTTGGAAGATGGCTATGCAATCAATCTTATGCCTCTTTATAATCTTGTTTCAAAATTCTATAAAGATGACCCATGTGAAAATTGTTTGAACCAATACAATGATGATTGGATGGCAAAATTGTATAAATCAGTTCTTGTCATAAAACTTAAACTTGAAGACCAATATAGATTGAAATATCCCGATTTTGACATGCAAAATCAAACAATTTTGGACAAGATTGATTTTGAAAAACAAACTTGGAAAGGACACAAATTGCTTAGTTGCAATTTTCCTACCATTGACCCAAAAAATCCTACAAAACTTTGCCCAGAGGAAGAAGAAGTTGTCGAAAAACTTATTCATAGTTTTGAAAGCAGTGAAAAACTTAGAAAACATATGAAATTTTTGATTACAAAGGGAAGTTTGTATCTTGTTTACAATGGAAACTTGTTGTTTCATGGTTCAGTGCCTCTTGACAAAAATGGAGATTTTCAAGTCATTGAATTTGAGGGCGAAAAATGGGCAGGAAAAGAATATTTAGATTACTGTGACATGGTGGTTCGCAGGGCTTTTGAAAACAAAGATGAAAAAGACTTGGCTTTCATTTGGCAACTTTGGTGTGGTAGCAAATCTCCTGTTTTTGGAAAAGATAAAATGGCAACTTTTGAAAGAATGTTTGTCATTGACAAATCTACACATGCTGAAAACAAATTGTATTATTTTTTGTATCAAGACAATGAACAAATTTGCGACAAAATTTTGCTTGAATTTGGCTTGGACCCAAAAAATGGACAAATTGTCAATGGACACATTCCTGTCAAACATAGCCAACACGAAAGCCCAATCAAAGCAAATGGAAAAATGTTGGTCATTGATGGCGGAATGTCA
Source organism: uncultured Bacteroidaceae bacterium (assembly GCA_964414205.1). GTDB lineage: Bacteria > Bacillota > Clostridia > Christensenellales > CAG-917 > STD2-102. Next base: position 6,242 of record CAYPVP010000044.1, read on the forward strand.
AAACCATATCAAAAAGTGACTGGAATTGCAGGATATACTTTGACATATCATTCATGGGGCATGTCGATTGCATCTCATGAAGCATTTTTGGGAAAGGAAAATGTTGTCAAAAACGATGCCGAAGTTTTGGCTGTCAAATATACTGTCAGTAAAAAAGCAGAGAGAATCACTGTTTCAAAAACTGATGATGGAAAGCGAATTCAAAACACCATTGAAGATTTGAAATTTCTTCTTGAAATGTATCATGATGGAATTTTGGATAGTCAACAAAATGTATAAATTGTGTTTATTAAAATGGTTTTCAAGCAATGAATTTTGTTGAATTGATTGAAAATGCAAAATGGAGCAGTGCCAAAATCACTAGTTTTAATGTTTTAAAATTTAAATAGTTATTAGATAGTTAAAATGAAAAGAAAAACCAAATGAATGGTTTTTCTTTTTTTATTTTTTTTGTCTAAGTTGCGTGTTTTTGTGAATTTATTTAGTGTTGAAGTGCAAAAGAACTATTTTACATTTTCAATTTTCAAAATGTTTGTGAAGCCACTTTTGTTCATTGTTGTTGATGCAACTGAAATGATTTTGTCACCACTTGCAACAAAGTTGCACAATTTTTGAATGTCAGTTGAATGTGTAAACAAATAGTCAATGGTTTGTTGTTCTTTTGCAAACAAAGGAACAACACCCCATGAAAGTCCAAGTTGAAAATAGGTTTTATGGTTTGTTGTGATTGCAACAATCGGACAAATTGGACGGAAACGGCTGATGAGTCTTGCACTTGTTCCTGTGTCGGTGACAACCCATATCAATGCACAATCAAGGTCAAGTGATGCCTTGACAGCAGTGTTTGAAATTGAGTCGGCAATTGTTTCAATTTTGAATTCTTGTGCATGGAAACGATGCTTATAGTTGATGTCAGATTCAGTTTGTCCTGCAATGTTTGCCATTGTTTTGATTGCAAGAACAGGATATTTGCCGATTGCTGATTCGGCAGACAACATGATTGCTGATGTGCCATCATAGACTGCATTTGCAACATCGGAAGTTTCTGCTCTGGTTGGACGAGGATTTGAAATCATGCTTTCAAGCATTTCAGTTGCTGTTATGACTCGTTTGCCTGCTTCTCTGCTTTTTTTGATTATGTCTTTTTGAATTGATGGAAGTTTTGCATATGGAATTTCAACTCCAAGGTCACCACGTGCAACCATAATTCCATCAGTTGTTGGCAAAATTTGTTCCAAATTTTCCACACCCTTGACACTTTCAATTTTTGCAACAATGTCTATGTTTGAACCATTGTTGTCGCACAAAAATTTTCGCAAGGACAACATGTCTTCTCTTGTTGAAACAAACGAGGCTGCAACAAAATCTATGTCATTTTCAATTCCAAACAAAATGTCTTTTTTGTCGGCTTCACTGAGATATGGTAAATTGAGTGAAACACCTGGGACATTGATTGATTTGCTGTTGGACAATTTTCCACCAACGTTCACTCTCAAATGGATGTTTTTTTCTACAATGTTTTCAACTGTCATTTTGATGAGACCGTCGCACATCAAAATTATGTCTCCGATTTTGATTCTCAAATAAAAATCAGGGCAGGTGACACTTGCCTCATTTGAATTTCCAATTACATCTTGATTTACAATGACAAATTCTTGGTCATCTTCAACCATGGCAAAGTCATTTTCAAATGATTTCAAACGAATTTCAGGACCTTTTGTGTCAATCATGATGGCAATTGGTTCGCCAAGTTCTTCACGAACGGCTTTTACCATGTCAATTCTTCTTTTGTGGTCTTCAAAAGTTCCATGACTCATGTTGATTCTTGCCACATTCATGCCTGCTTTTGCCATTTCCATGACGACTTCTTTTGTTTCTGATGCAGGGCCTAGCGTTGCGACGATTTTTGTTTTTCTCATTTTATATCTCCTGTGTAATTTTTGAATTGAAATTTGTGGCGAAAACTTTCACCAAATATAGTATATCTCAAATTCTTTAAGTTTTCAACAAATGATGATTGGATATTGGTATAAATTTGCAAAAAAAATAAAGCATTGTTGCTTTATTTTTTTGCTTGTAGCATTTTGAGTCAATTTTTGTTTTGCTACTTTTGCAAATTTTTTTGAACTCTAATATAGGATATGTTTTTCTTTTTTTAATATTCATGCAAACAGCGAATTCATTGCATCAGTCAAATCATCAAATTCGCTTTTGATTACATTTTTTGTTTCATTGTTTTCGCGAAGTTCAATTTGAATTGATTGCATTTCTCTGTCAATGTCTGAAATTGCTTTTGCACACAGTTTCAGGCGTCCTCGAATGGAACTTGTCAGTTCATTGTCAGATTTGTAGCGCAATTTGTGTTCTAGCGTTGCCCAAAAATCCATTGCAATGGTTCTGATTTGAATTTCAACGGGAATGTAGGTTGCTCCCTCTGCCAAAAAAATTGGAATTTCTACCACAAGGTGCAAACTTCGATAGCCAGATTCTTTTGGGCTTTTGATATAGTCTGTTTTTTTGACAAGTTTTATGTCTTGTTGCAATGTCAGAAGGTCGGCTACGGTGTATATGTCATCAATATAGTTGCACACAACTCGAATTCCTGCAATGTCAAACAAATTGTCTTTTATGTTTTCTATGGTCGGTTGCAAATTCTTTCTTTTCAATTTTTCAATTATGCTGGCAGGTGATTTCAGCCTTGAATCAATATGATGAATTGGGTTGTAGTCATATCTTGTTTTGAATTCCTCATCCAAAATTTCAAGTTTGGTGCTGATTTCTTTGATTCCTGCTTTGTAGATTTGCATCAAATGTTTGAATTCAATCAAATTGTCAAGGGTTGTTGTTTCGGGCAAAAGATTGCTTGAAAGAATTTTGTCGATATTGTTCATGGCACGCTCCTTCTTTGCTACAATCATTTTACATCTAAATTTGAATGTTTTCAATGTTGAATTTGTGAAAATTTGCCAAATAGCATATTATCTTTAAATTTGCATTGAAAAAAAATTGAAAAAATGATAGAATTATTGAGTTAATTGAGAAAATCTGCTTCTAAGGAGAAAAAATTGAAAGACCTCAAACATTTGATTTATTTTGAAAATCTGCTTGACAATGCAAAGAATGAACTTGTTGTTCAAGCAATAAACGAAGGAAAACATCCAATAGGATATACTTGTTTTCATATGCCAGAAGTTCTGCTGAATCTCGACAATTGCTTTTCAATTAGAATGAGAGCACCAAAAACAGGTTCTATGGACATTGCAACATTTTATATGTCCAACTATGTTTGCGAATTTTGTAGGGCACTTCTTGAAAGAGCAATTGAGGGTGGCTATGAATTTTTGGACGCATGGGCTGGTGTTGATGCTTGCGCTCAAATGAACCGTTGCATAGAGAACATGGAAATTCAAAATTTGTATGCAAATCCAAAATTTTTTGTTTCTCACATTGATGTTCCATACAAGGTTGATGATTATGCAATCAAACACTATTCACAGCAAATCAAAGTCAATGTTCTTGACAAACTCAATCAAAACTATGGAGTTGACATCAGTGACTCGGCAATGAGAAAGGCTGTTGAAATTCACAATGAAGTTGCTGACATCATCACTGAAATTGGTGAATTTAGAACAGAATTGAACCCTCGCATAACTGGTTATGAATTCCACATTTTGAATTTGGTTTCCTATTGCTGTCCAAAAACTTTGATTGTTGACAAACTTCGTGAAACTCTTGAAGAAATCAAAACAAGAAAACCTGATGAAAAAAATAAATTTAGAGCAAGGGTTGTTTTGGTTGGAAGCGAAATTGATGACCCTGAACTCACAAAAATGATTGAGGAAAGTGGTGCGTTGATTGTTGCTGACCGTTTTTGCTTTGGCTCTTTCCCTGGCAGACAAAAAATTGTGTTGAACGATGAAGAAGATGTGATGACACAAATTTGCAGACAATATATGAATGATAGCCAATGCCCAAGATATATGAGTGATGACAAAATTCAACAAAGATATGACTCGGTTGATGCCTATGCAAAGCACTTCAAGGCTGATGGAATCATCTATGAACAAATCAAATTCTGTGACTATTGGGGCTATGAAAGAGCGCTTGCCAGCCATGTTATGAATGCTGAATACAACTATCCTGTTTTGTCAATTGACAGACCATACACTTCAAAATCTTCGGCAGGTCAGTTGAGAACAAGAATTCAGGCTTTTGTCGAAAGCATCGAAATCAAAAAAATACATAATTCCAAGGAGAAATAAACATGAAAAACAACAAAAAAGAAAAAGGCTTAGGAAATTTGTTTCATGGAAAAATGTATTTGAAGCATCGTGAGTGGAGAGGTTTTAAAGACACAATGTATGACTTTGGCAGATGGCTTATCACTTGGAAAGACCTTGCAAAATTTGCAATGAAAGCACCTGTCAGAATTGTCAAAGCCTTGTTTGCTTATCGATGGATGAGTGCATACATAACAACACCTTCTTTTATTGACAGACACTCAATGGGACTTCGTGGCACTGCACTCAGAATCTATCATTTGCAATATAATGCAATGATAAAAAACACAACTGATTTGATGGCAAACATTTTCAAAGCAGACAGAAGATTTGGCGAAAACAAATATTCTGACAAAGTGGTTTTGTTTGACGAAATGATGCCATCTCAACTTATGTGTGGTTTTCCAAACTTGATTGGAATTCCTGCACAAGTCGCACCTGTTTTTCAATGCTCTGTCATTGACCAACAATCTATGATGCCATATTTGGATGTGGTGGACAACTATGGACTTCCTGCTGATGTTTGCCCACTTCCTGCTTGTGAGGCGGCGGTTGCAATTGTTGATGAATATCCTTTGATTGGAAAATGCTATGTTACAAGCAGTATGCCTTGTGATGGTTCTGTCATGGCAAGTTCATTCCAAAACAGATATTACAAATTGCCAACATTCCCTTTCACATTGCCAGTTCGATATATGGGAGCAGAGGTTGAGGAATATGCTGTTCACGAAATGAAAGAATGTATCAAATTTATTGAAAAACACACTGGTGAAACTTTTGATTGGGACAACTATTTCAAATGTATGGCTCAATATAACAAAGAAACAGAATTTGAACTCCAAAAATGGGAAGTCAACAAGACTGAATATCCTCAAATTACGGGTTCAACTCTTTCTATGTTCAGAATGTATTCATTCTTGATTGCTGGAAGTCGTGACAAAAACTTTTTGACAACAAATGAAAAAGTCAACAAACTCATGATGAAAGCATATGAAAACAAAGAAAAATGTTCTAAGGAACAACGCCACCGTGCTGTTTTGTGGTCGCCTCCTGCACACTATTATGAACACTTCTCACTTTGGGCTGAAAATTGCTGGGGTATCAATGTTTTGATTGATATGGAAAGTATGGTCGCAACAAGATTTTTCGATTTGAAAGATAAGGACCAAACTTTGAAAGACCTTGCCTACACCTATGAAAGAATGACAATGCGTCGCCATACAAACGGTGGCTATGTCAACGTTCTTGATGAATTGTGGAGAGTTTGCAAAGAATTCAAATGTGACATCGTTTTGATGCTTGAAGGCGTTTCTTGCAAAACTATGGCTGGCATGAAAGGACTTTTTGATGAGCAAGCCCGTGAACACGGAATTCACATCATTTGGATTGAACATGACCTCATGGACCCAAGAACTGTTTCAAGAAAAGAAATGAGAAACAAAGTCAACAAATATATGGAAACTGTTTTCCGTGAAAAACCTGTTGACCCAACACTTGTCGATTTTGATGATGAATTGACTTGGTAGAAAAGGAGTTTGAAATGATTACATTATTTTTGATTTACTATTTCAATTTGGACATGAAACTTGTTGCACCAATTTATCGTGCACTCAACAACTATCACGACAAAAAGAAGAAAAACACCAAGATTTAGTTTGAAATTTTTGATTTTGTAGAGAATGTAGATATGAATATTTGCGGAATGGAAAAATTTTCAATGGTCGATTTTGACTCAAAAATTGCTTGCACGCTCTTTACTGAGCGTTGCAATTTTTGTTGTCCATTTTGCCATAATTCAAATTTGGTTTTGGAAACAAATGCAAAAATTTCTGAAAATGAAATTTTGGAATATCTGAAAAAAAGAAAGGGCATGATTGATGCAGTTTGCATTTCTGGTGGAGAACCAACTTTGCAAATTGATTTGCCTAACTTTGCAAAAAAAATCAAGGATATCGGTCTTTTGGTGAAACTTGACACCAATGGAACAAATCCTATAATTTTGAAAAAAATGATTGATGAAAATCTTGTCGATTATGTTGCCATGGACATAAAAAATTCATTGGATAGTTATGCCAAAACCATTGGTTTTGAAAATTGCCAAATTCCAACTTTGCTTGGAAATGTTCAAAAAAGCGTTGAAATTTTGAAACAGGGTTGTGTTGAATTTGAATTTAGAACAACATTGATTGAAGAATTTCACACCGAAAATGACATTTTGAAAATGGCAAAGTGGTTGTATGGCACAAAAAAAATGTTTTTTCAGCATTTTAAAGATGGAGAAGGATGTATTGAACGAGGGCTTCATGAAATTCCAAAAGAAACTGCAATGCAATTTGCAAACATCATGAAAGAAGTTGGAGAAATTGAAATTGTTGAACTTCGTGGCTATTGAAACAATTTTGCACACAAAAAAGCATTATAAAACACAATATAAAAAACTATACAAAAAAATATAGAGTGTAAAATGAAATAATTTGATTTTAAAATGCTTTACAACAATTAAATTAGCAAATCAACCCAAATGCCAAAGCAACCAAAATTGCGAACAAACAGAATATCGAACAATTTCAATAGCGAATAAATAGATTAGCAAATAAA
>CAYPVP010000045.1:0-12493 GCA_964414205.1 uncultured Bacteroidaceae bacterium
TAGAGGAAAATGATAACTTATGTACAAACCAGTTGACACAAATCTTAATTTTGTTGAAAGGGAACAAGAAGTTCTCAAATTTTGGAAAGAGAATGAAATCTTTGAAAAAAGCATGAAAATGAATGAAGGGGCAGAAGAATTTAGTTTTTTTGATGGCCCTCCAACAGCAAATGGAAAACCACACATTGGGCACATTTTGACTCGTGTTATGAAAGACATCATTCCACGCTACAAAACGATGAAAGGTTTTCACGTTCAAAGAAAAGCAGGATGGGACACACATGGACTTCCTGTTGAACTTGAAGTTGAAAAATTGCTTGGAATTGATGGCAAACCTGAAATTGAGAAATATGGAATTGAACCTTTCATCAAAAAATGTAAAGAATCGGTTTGGAAATATACCAGCGAATGGGAAAAAATGAGTGATAGAATTGGCTATTGGGTGGATATGAAAGAGCCATATGTCACTTATGATGACAACTATATTGAATCAGTTTGGTGGGCATTGAAACAAATTGCCGACCAAGGTTTGATTTATAAGGGACACAAAATTGTTCCATATTGTCCTCGTTGTGGAACAGCACTTTCTTCACACGAAGTCGCACAAGGCTACAAAGATGTCACAGAAACATCAGTTTTTGTTCGTTTTCATGTTGTGAACGAAGAAAACACCTATTTTCTTGCTTGGACAACCACACCTTGGACACTCCCAAGCAACGTGGCACTTTGTGTCAACCCAAAAGAAGAATATTCAAAAATCAAGGTAGGCGACGATTTCTATGTTTTGGCTGATGCTTTGATTGATTCATTGTTTACAGAATATGAAAAGGTTGAAACTTTCAAAGGCGCTTCTTTGGAACACAAAAAATATCAACCACTTTTTGATTTTGTCGATGAAAAAACTGCTGAAAAAGCATATTATGTCACATGCGACAACTATGTCACTTTGACTGACGGAAGTGGAATTGTTCATATTGCACCTGCTTTTGGTGAAGATGACTCAAATGTTGGCAAAAACTATGGACTTCCATTTGTTCAAATGGTCAACGAAAGAGGACGATTTGTTGAAGGAACTGGCAAATATGAAGGAATGTTTGCAAAAGATGCCGACAAACTCATAATTTCTGAACTCAAAGAAAAGGGCTTGCTCTTCAAAGAAATGGAATTTACTCACAGTTATCCTTTCTGTTGGAGATGTGACACACCATTGCTATACTACGCACGTTCAAGTTGGTTCATCAAAATGACAGAAGTCCGTGACAGATTGTTGAAAAACAATGCAACTGTCAACTGGATGCCTGAAACCATTGGAACAGGTCGTATGGGCAACTTCCTTGAAAATGTCATTGACTGGGGCTTCTCTCGTGAAAGATATTGGGGAACACCTCTCCCAATTTGGGTTTGCAACAAATGTGGAAAAGTTCATGTTGTTGGAAGTCGTGAAGAACTCAAAAATTTGAGTGGACTCGACCATGACATTGAACTTCACAAACCTTATATTGATGAAGTGAAGTGGGATTGTGAATGTGGTGGAACAATGGTGAGAACACCAGAAGTTCTTGACTGCTGGTTTGACAGTGGTTCAATGCCTTTTGCACAATGGCACTATCCTTTTGAAAACAAAGAAATGTTTGACAAAATTTTTCCTGCTGATTTCATCAGCGAGGCACAAGACCAAACTCGTGGTTGGTTTTACACTTTGCTTGCAATTTCAACATTGCTTTTTGACAAATCTCCATTCAAAAACTGTATCGTTTTGGGGCTTGTCAATGACAAAGACGGAATCAAAATGTCAAAACACAAAGGAAACGTTGTTGACCCTTGGTCAGTTTTGGACAAACAAGGAGCAGATGCCACAAGATGGTATTTCTATTCTTCATCTTCACCTTGGTTGCCATCAAGATTTTCAGGCGATGCTGTCAGCGAATGTCAAAGAAAATTTATGGGAACTCTTTGGAACACCTATGCTTTCTTTGTTCTTTATGCTGAAATTGACAAGTTCAATCCTATGCAGCACAAACTTGAAAATCAAGAATTGACAATTATGGACAAATGGATTTTGTCTGAACTCAACAGTTTGATTGCTTTTGTTGATGATGGTTTGAACAACTACAAAATTTTTGAAACTTCAAGAAAAATTATGGAGTTTGTCGATGAACTTTCAAATTGGTATGTTCGTCGCAGTCGTGACCGTTTCTGGGGCAGTGAAATGACCAAAAACAAAGAATCAGCCTATGTCACACTCTACACAGTTTTGACAACACTTGCCAAAATTGTTGCTCCATACACTCCATTTATGGCAGAAACAATCTACCAAAACCTTGTCAAAAATTTTGATAAAAATGCACCACAAAGTGTTCACATGACACAATTCCCTGTTGTTGACAGCAAATTTGTTGACAAAGACTTGGAAAATGGCATGCAAGATGTTTTGAAAATTGTTGTTCTTGGTCGCTCGGCAAGAAACAAGGCTAACATCAAAAACAGACAACCACTTGCAAAATTGTTCTACAATGGCAAAACTGAACTTTCTAATGAACTCAAAGAAGTTGTTGAAGATGAACTCAATGTCAAAGAAGTTGAAATTGCTGATGAAAATGCTGAATTTGTCAGTTATGAATTGAAACCTCAACTCAAAACATTAGGACCAAAATATGGCAAAATGCTCGGCAAAATTCGTGATTTGCTTGCAAATTCTTCAAAAGAAATCATGAAATCAGTAAAATCAGGTGAAATTTTTACAACTACTGTTGATGGCAACGAAATTCAACTTGCCGAAACTGATTTGTTGATTTCTGTCAAAAACAAAGAAGGATTTTCTTCTGAAAGCGATGGCGAATTTACTGTTGTTTTGTCAACTGAATTGTCAGATGCTTTGATTGAAGAAGGTGTTTTGAGAGAAATTGTTTCAAAAATTCAAACAATGAGAAAAGATGCAGGTTTTGAAGTTGTTGACCACATTGTCGTTGGCTACAAAGCAGACGGACTTGCAAAAGAAATTTTGGACAAAAAAGATTATTTGTCAGATGTTTTGGCAGAAGATGCTGTCACCATCATTGATGGCTATGAAAAAGATTGGGACATCAATGGTCACAAGGTTGTTCTTTCAGTCAAAAAGGTGAATTGATGAAAATCGCAAATGATTGGAAAGATTTTGAAGTCATTTCAACTTCAAATGGTGAAAAACTTGAAAAATGGGGGAAGTATTTTTTGCTTCGCCCAGACCCACAAGTCATATGGACAGCCGAAAAACCTTTGAGAAGTTTCAAAAACATTTCTGCCATCTATGAACGCAGTTCAACAGGTGGTGGAATGTGGAAATATCAACAACAAGTTCCAGAAGAATTTGTCATTGGTTGGAGAGATTTGAAGTTTAAACTCAAATTGATGGGCTTTAAACACACAGGACTTTTTCCTGAACAAGCAGTAAACTGGGAAAGAATGATTGATTTGATAAAAAATGCAAATCGTCCTGTTTCAGTTTTGAATTTGTTTGGCTATACAGGTGCTGCCACTGTTGCTTGCTTGTCGGCAGGTGCAAGTGTTTGCCATGTTGACAGTGCAAAAGCGATGGTTGACCGTTGCAAAGACAATGCAAGACTTTCAGGACTTCAAGACAAACCTGTTCGATATATCATTGATGATTGTTTCAAATTTTGCGCAAGAGAGTTGAAACGTGGAAAAAGATATGATGCAATCATTTTGGACCCTCCAAGTTTTGGTCGTGGGCCAAATGGCGAAAAGTGGAAAATTGAAGAAGGAATTTCTAGCCTTGCAAAATTGGTTGGTGATTTGCTTTCGGACAATCCATTGTTTGTATGCTTAAACTCCTATACAACAGGTTTGCAACCAGGAGTCATGAAAAACATTTTGACATTGAATTTGCCAAAAGGTGCAGACATTGATGCAGATGAAATTGGTTTGAAAACTACTGATGGACTTGTTTTGCCACAAGGATGCACAGCATTTGCAAACTATTCTTCAATCAAAACAATTTGAAAAGAAACTGCAAAAGAACTAATATAATTGAATTTAATATAATAATAAAAATAATAAATTGATATATACATAAAAGGATAATTATACCTATGAGAGAAGACGTAAAAATACTATTTGAAGACAATCAAATTTTGGTGGTTTCAAAACCTCCGTTTTTGCCTGTTCAAGCAGATGCAAGCAAAGATGAAGATTTGTTGTCAATTCTAAAAAAGCATTTGGTTGAGAAATATAATAAACCAGGTGAAGCCTACCTAGGTTTGGTTCATCGACTAGACAGGCCAACAGGTGGTGTTATGGTCTTCGCTAAAACTTCAAAATCGGCTTCAAGATTGTCAAAGGCAATTGTTGAAGGAAATGTTGAAAAACGATATATGACAATTGTTCGAGGCATTCCAAAAGAGCCTCAAAAAAAACTTGTCAACTTTTTGAAGAAATATCCAGAACAAAATATGGTGAAGATTGTTCCTGAACTGACAGTCGGTGCAAAGCGTGCTGAACTTGACTACAAAGTTTTGGACACAGTCGAAGATTGCAGTCTTGTCAACATCAACTTGTTGACAGGCAGAAGTCACCAAATTCGTGTTCAAATGGCAGGACTTGGAACACCAGTTGTTGGCGATTGCAAATATGGCAAGCCTGAGGACAACAACATGCCTTTGTGCTTGTGGGCAACCGAACTTCGCTTTGAACACCCTGTCACAAAAGAAAAAATGCTTTTCAAAGTGTATCCACCAGAAGATTTGCCATTTTGGAAGTTGTTCAATCTTGACAAATATTTGAGTTTGTCATTGAAAAACAATGGAGATTTCTATCCTACTTCAAATGGCATTGAATAGAATAATAGGAAATTTTTTATGGAATTTGTAAACTATAATCTTGGGCAAGTAATTTCAAATCTTGGAAAAGATTTTTCAGACCGAACAGCAATAAAATATACAACTCGCAACTTTGAACGCACATGGAAACAACTTGATGAAGAAACTGATGAAATTGCAAAAGGTTTCATGGCGCTTGGAGTCAACAAAGGTGACAAGGTTTCAATTTGGGCAACAAACGTTCCTGAATGGCTTTTGACCCTTTTTGCTGTTGCAAAAATTGGTGCAGTTTTGGTCACAGTCAACACCAACTACAAAGTTTTTGAACTTGACTATTTGCTTAGACAATCTGACACAAAAGTTCTTGTCATGATTGATGGCGTAAAAAACAATTCATATATTGATGTCATAAATGAACTTATTCCCAATTTGAAAAATTCAACAGATGGCAAAGTTGCAGTCAAAACACTGCCATTTTTGGAAAGAATCATCATTGCTGATTCAGAAGAAACGCCACAAGGAATGTTCAATTTTTCAAAATTGAAAGAAATTGGAAAATCAATTTCTGATGAAGAACTCAAAGAAAGAAAAGAAACAGTTGATGCACATGATGTTGTCAACATTCAATATACTTCGGGAACAACAGGCTTTCCAAAAGGTGTAATGCTGACACACTACAACATTTTGAACAATGGAAAGTGCATTGGCGATGGAATGAAATTTACAAAAGATGACAAAATTTGCATTTGTGTTCCGTTGTTTCACTGCTTTGGATTGGTTTTGGCAACAATGGCTGCAATCACTCATGCAACGCAATTGGTTCCTGTTGAATCATACAGTCCTACACGAGTTATGAATGCAATCACAGTTGAAAAATGCACAGCAGTTCACGGTGTGCCAACAATGTTCATTGCAATGCTCGAACACAAAGATTTTGAAAAATATGACTTTTCTTCTTTGCGAACAGGAATTATGGCTGGCTCGCCATGTCCAATCAAAGTCATGCACCATGTCATTGACAAAATGAACATGAATGAAATTGTCATTGTTTTTGGACAAACAGAAGCATCGCCTGGTTGCACAATGACCACAACTGATGACCCAATTGATGTTCGAGTTACAACTGTTGGCAGAGCGTTTCCTGGGGTTGAATGCAAAATTGTTGACCCTGAAACTGGACTTGAATGTGAAGTTGGTGTCAAAGGTGAATTTTGCGCTCGTGGCTACAACATTATGAAAGGTTACTACAACATGCCCGAAGCAACTGCACAAGCCATTGACAAAGATGGTTGGCTTCATTCAGGAGATTTGTGCACGGTTGATGAAAATGGCTACTACAAAGTTGTTGGAAGACTCAAAGACATGATAATTCGTGGTGGAGAAAACATCTATCCAAAAGAAATTGAAGAATTTCTTTACACAATTCCACAAATTTCTGATGTTCAAGTCATTGGTGTGCCAAGTGAGGCATATGGTGAAGAAGTCATGGCTGTCATCATTTTGAAAGATGGTGTCAACATGTCGGAAGAAGAAATCAAACAACTTGTAAAAGATAACATGGCAAAACATAAAGTTCCAAGTTATATTCGTTTTGTTGACAGATTCCCTGTTACTGCAAGTGGCAAAATTCAAAAATTCAAACTTAGAGAAGAAGCAATCGAAATTTTGAAACTTGAAGAAGCAGCGAAAATTGAAACAGCATAAAGGAGAAAAAAATGAAACTATCATTTTCTACACTAGGATGTCCTGATTGGAGTTTTTGGGATGTGTTTTCAATCGCCAAAGACCTTGGCTATGATGCAGTTGAAATTAGGGGAATTGAAAGAGATATTGATGCTACCAAAATAAAGCAATTTTCAGGTGCTGAAATTGAAACAACAAAAGAAAAATTGGCAAAAATGAAAGTTGCAATTTCAATGTTGACATCAGCATCTACTGTTGCAATTCATGGAAAGCAAGATGAAGCAGTCATTGAAGCAAAAAAATATATTGATTTGGCTCAAAAATTTCAAATTCCATATGTTAGAATTTTGTCAACTGACAAAGCATATTTTGATGGTGGAGACATTGAACTTGCAAAAAAAGTCTTCAAACTAATTGTTGAATATGCTGATGGCACAGGTGTCACTCCGTTGATGGAAACAAGTGGGCTGTTTGTTGACACAAAATTGTTGGCTGATTTTCTTGATGAAGTTGGTGGAAACTGTGGTGCTCTTTGGGATGTTCATCATCCATACAGATTTGGAGATGAAACTATTGAACAAACAATTTCAAATTTGGGTGACAAAATCAAATATGTCCATTTGAAAGATAGCATGATTGAAAAAGGTATGCCAAGATACAAGATGATGGGCTATGGTGATATTCCTGTCAAACAAGCAATTCAACAACTTGAAAATATGGGGTACAATGGCTATTTTTCACTTGAATGGGTGAAGCGTTGGAACAAAGATTTGGAAGAAGCAGGAATTGTTTTTGCACATTATATAAATTTTATGAAAAACCTGTAATAAATCAATTTCAATCATTTTGAAGGTTCGTTTGAAAGATTAAAATTTGATTGTTGTATTCAAAGATTGTTTTTTTAATCATGTTAAAATTATAATTTTCATAAAATCAAAAACAAAAAGCAATAACAAAAAAGCAAGACAAGATTAAAAAAAATATAATTAACAAAAAAACATAAACAAAAGAAATGCAAACAAATAACGCAAAATAAAATCAAAACGAAAATTATAACGAAAGATATTAGAAATGAAAAATTTGCTAGTTTAGAAGATATTACCACAGCTCCTGGATATCCAAAGACTGTTAAAAAAGATGATGTATTTAATATTAAAGTTAACGGCAAAACTATTTTAGCTAATGCTAATGAAACAGTTTTAACTGCATTAGAAAGAAATAATATTAAAGTTAACGTTGGCTGTAGAATTGGAGAATGTTCTTATTGCAGAATGAAATTAGTTTCTGGAAGGGTTTATACTCTTGCCGGTGCCTTAATGCGTTTTGCGGATGGTACATTTGGATACATTCATAGTTGTAGAGCTTATCCTGTTAGTGACCTAGAAATTATTCTTTAAAAACTAATTATTAATTAACGTTCTTAATAGTAAAACTTTTATTAGGAACGTTTTTTATTTGGTTTAATTATTAGATTATTTATATCGATTTTTAATTAATTAAGATATAATAAGTTTATGCGAAATAAAGAAATTAAAATTGCCTTCTTCGATATTGATTGGACGCTATATGATCACAAGGCACATAGATTTACGCCTTCGTCAATAAGAGCTATTAAAAGATTAAATAAATTAGGAGTTAAAGTTATTATTGCAACAGCAAGACCTATTTCTTCAATGACTTTTCTTGGAGTTTTTAAAAATTTTAAGGTGGACGGAGTTATTTCTTATGGTGGAGGATATGTTAAATATCAAGACACAGAACTTATTAAAAATATAGTTAAAAAAGAAAAGATCTTAGAATTTATTAAAATTGCTAAATATAATGATGTTTGTTTAGAACTAATTAATGTTGATACAGCCTATTTAGTTACACCAATGAACGATGCTTTAAAAGAATATTCGCGTATTTACAAGGAAGAACCACTTTGTGTTAAAGAATATGATGAAACAAAAGATGTTGTTGGTGGTGTTTTATATTTAAAAGAAGATTATGATCATCTTTTCAAGGATATAAAAGAAACCCATTTAAATAGATATTGTGCTTTAGCTATTGAATTTTTAAATAAGGAATATAAAAAAGGCGATGGCGTTAAAGCCGTTTTAAATCATCTTAACCTTAACAAAGAAAACGCTATTTGTTTTGGAGATGATCTTAATGATATTGATATGTTTAATGAATGTAAATACAGTGTTGCTATGGGGAATGGCAAACCCGAACTTAAAGAGGTAAGTTATTTTGTAACTTCAAGAATTGAAAAACACGGTATTAAAAAAGGTCTAAAAAAATTTAAAGTCATATAAGTATTTCGTTTTTATAAACTAAGAAGTTAAGATATAATACCATTATGGAAAATAAAGAAATCATCATTAAAGGTGCTAGAGAAAATAACCTTAAAAACATAAATCTTACTTTACCAAAAAATGCCCTTATCGCTTTTAGTGGGCTTAGCGGGAGTGGTAAATCTACACTTGCTTTTGATACAATTTATAGCGAAGGCAGAAGAAGATATGTTGAATCACTTTCAAGTTATGCAAGACAGTTTTTAGGCAACCTTGAAAAGCCTGATGTTGAATCAATAGTGGGTTTAAGCCCTGCTATTGCTATCGAACAAAAAACAACTTCAAATAATCCACGTTCTACCGTTGCAACAGTTACTGAAATTTATGATTATTTGCGACTTTTATTTGCTCGTATAGGCATTCCTTTTTGTCCAACTCACAATACTCCTATTAAAGCTTTTTCTGTTTTAGATATGCAACAAGTTGTTAAAAGTTATCCTCGTGGTAGTAAACTTCAGTTATTATCCCCTATTAAAAAAAATGAATTAGGTAGTTTTAAAGATCTAATAAATAAATATATTGTGGATGGTTTTGTACGTTTTAGAATCGATGGTGTTTTTTACACTAATGATGATTTACCTATTTTAGATAAGAATAAAAGACATTCTTTAGATATTGTTGTTGATAGAATAGTAATTAAAGATGATCTTGATACAAGATTAAATGAAGCTATATCTCTTGCGACTAGTTTAAGTGATGGTTATTTAATTATTTATGACGGGACAGAAGATAAACTTCTTTCAAAGCATCATAGTTGTCCTCTATGTGGGTTTAGTGTTCCTAAACTTGAACCTAGATTATTTTCCTTTAATGCTCCACTTGGTTATTGCCCAGCTTGTAAGGGTCTTGGCATTAAAAAAGTTATGGATATAACTTCAGTCGCTAAAGATCAAAACAAATCAATACTTGAAGGTGCAATTAGATATTTTTCAAATCCCGATCCATCACGCCTTGATTTTCAAGCTTTTCTAACTCTTTTAAAACATTATAATATCGATCCAAGTGTACCTTTTAAAAATTACAACCAAGATGAACTTGATATTATTTTAAATGGTTCAAAAGAAAAAATTTCTTATACTGTAACCTCGTCTAAAGGTAATATATTAAAAAGAAAAAGTGTTATTGAAGGCATTAAAACAAGAATTGAACGTTTGTATTATGAAACCACTTCAACATTTAATAGAGAATATTATGATTCTTATTTTAAAGATGAACCCTGTGATGTTTGTCACGGCGCTAGACTATCTGTTGAAGCCTTATCTGTTAAAGTTAATAAATTAAATATATACGAAGTAACAAAATTAAGTGTAGAAAAATTACATACGTATTTAAATGAAACATGGGAATTATTAAGTGAATATGATAAAAACGTATCAAGATTAGTTATTAAAGAATTACTAAATAGAAGTAGATTTCTTATTGATGTAGGACTTAATTATTTAACTCTTGATCGTACTGCTTCAACCCTTAGCGGAGGCGAAAGCCAACGTATTAGACTTGCTACTCAAATCGGTTCAAAATTAAGTGGTATCTTATATGTTTTGGACGAACCATCTATTGGTTTACATCAAAAAGATAATGATAAATTAATAGCTACTTTAAAAGAGATGAGAGATTTAGGCAATACTGTAATTGTTGTTGAACACGATGAAGACACTATTAGAAACGCTGATTTTATTTGTGACATTGGTGTTGGGGCTGGAGTTCACGGAGGTGAGGTTGTCGTAAGTGGCACTTTAAACGATGTTATGAACTGTGAAAAATCTTTGACAGGTCAATATTTAAGTGGCAAACGAAAAATTGAAGTACCAAAAATAAGAAGAAAAGGTAATGGTAAAAAACTTATTATCAGTGAATGTAATGAAAATAATTTAAAAGATATAACAGTTAGTTTCCCTTTAGGCAAATTTATTTGTGTTACTGGGGTTTCTGGAAGTGGAAAATCTACATTAGTTAACAAAACTCTTTATGAAGGCTTAAAAAGAGATTTGTTAAAACAAGATGCAGATCCAGGAAAATATGAATCTATTAAAGGTATGGAAAATATTGATAAAATAATTCATATTAATCAAGAACCAATTGGAAGGACTCCAAGAAGTAATCCTGCAACCTATACTAAAGTATTTGATGATATTAGGGATTTATTTGCCTCAACAGTTCTTGCTAAAGCCAAAGGATTTAACAAAGGAAGATTCTCTTTTAATGTTGATGGCGGAAGATGTGAATCATGTCTTGGAGCAGGCGTTAAAAAGATATCAATGAACTTTTTACCAGATGTTTATGTTACCTGTGACGTGTGTAATGGAAGACGATACAACGAAGAAACTTTAAGCGTTACCTATAAGGGTAAAAATATTTATGATGTCTTAGAAATGACAATTGAAGATGCATACACTTTCTTTGAATCAAGAAACGAAATAAGAAGAAAACTTCAAACCCTTTTAGATGTCGGCTTAGGCTATATTAAATTAGGTCAAAATGCTACAACCCTTAGCGGAGGTGAGGCTCAAAGAGTTAAACTTGCCTATGAACTGCAACGAATTGACACGGGTAGCACCCTTTATATTTTAGATGAACCTACAACCGGACTTCATGTTCATGATGTAAAAAAATTAATTGCAATTTTAAATAGAATTGTTGACAAAGGTAATAGCGTTATTGTTATTGAACATAATTTAGATGTTATCAAAGTTAGCGACTACATTATTGATTTAGGTCCTGACGGGGGAGATAACGGGGGCGAAATAATTGCTTGCGGAACTCCTGAAGAAGTAAGTAACAACAAAAGATCTTATACCGGACAATATCTTAAAAAAATTTTATGACTTCTTAAGTTTTGATAAATGTGTATAATGAATATATGAATGAGTTTATCAAATTAGTTGATGTAACAAAAATTTATAACAATAAAGAAACTGCTTCGCTTGGAATTAAAGGAGTTAATTTATCTTTTTCACTTGGTGAGTTTGTAGTTATTACCGGCCCTAGCGGAAGTGGAAAATCTACTCTTTTAAATGTTATTAGTGGCTTAGATACTTATGAAGAGGGTGAACTTTATTTAGATAACGTTCCAACAAGTGATTTAAGTTATGAAGATTTTGATGAATATCGCAATAACCGTGTTTCTTTTGTTTTTCAAAATTACAATATTATTGATTCTTATAGCGTAATTGAAAATGTGATGCTCCCGCTACTGGGGAAGGGGAAAAGCAAAAAAGAAGCCTATAAAATAGCATTAAAAGTTATTAAAGATGTCGGCTTAGAGAAACGAATCAATTCTAAGGGTATACTTCTTTCAGGAGGAGAAAAGCAAAGAACCGTTATTGCTCGAGCCTTAGTTTCTGATACATCTTTACTTGCTTGTGATGAACCTACAGGTAATTTAGATAAGAAAACCTCCGAAAGTATTGTTGCTTTACTTGATAAGTTAAAAAATGAACGTTTAATTGTCGTTGTTACGCATAATTTTGAACTTTTTAAAGATGTAGCAACTAGACATATTGAAATTGAAGACGGGGTTATTAAAAGTGATACTGTTCTTAAAGAAACTACTTTAATAAAAGCTAAAGAATGTCAAAAAAGAGAGAAAAAAGATATTAAGAATAGTTTATTTTTAGCTTTTAAGAATATATTTAGAACCCCTAAAAAAACTACTTT
>CAYPVP010000046.1:0-11997 GCA_964414205.1 uncultured Bacteroidaceae bacterium
AATTTATAATCATTTAAAAAAACAATTACTAGTCTAATTATTTTTTAAAACTAATATCAATCTAGAATTGCAGAAGAACTATACAAAATTTTCTTCAAATTTTTGAAAATTCTTGTTGGCATGTTGCTTTCAAGAGTGATGTTTATTCCCAAAGATTCCAAAAGACGAATTGTGTTTTTTTCAAATTCATTTTCAAAAATATTTTTGGAAAATGTCAAAATATAGTTGTTGTTGAAACTTGAAGATGAACAAGCATAGCAATTTGTTTTTGGAGGTGTTATGGCACATTCAAATCGGTTTATCAGTTGATGAAATTCGTTTGGAGTTTTGATTTTTCCAAGTGCGCTGAATGAGAAAGAAATTGAACGCTCACCAAAAACGTGAGAGGCAATTCTCATGCCAACGTTTTTCAATGAAAGTGGAATTGCGCCCAAAAATTTGTTTTGTTGGTCACGAACATTTGCGTTTATGTTTGCAAGAAGCCATTCTTTGTTTTTGCATTGTTCAACGCAACTTTTCACTTTTTCAATGATGTATGTCAAATCAAAAGGCTCACTTTTTATGTCATATTGAACATGCGAAAAGTAGGTGAAATTTCGCATTGTTTCAGATGGAATAACATTTCTGAGGTCGATTGGAACTTCAACTACAACAGGTTTTGAAGCGTTTTTTCGATTTTTGCACATGCTTGATGACATCAACAAAATTGCAGTCAAAAGATGTGTGACAGAACAGTTGTGCCTTTTTGCTACATCATTCAGTTGATGATGTTTCATTTCAAGCATATTTATGGCAGTGTAGTGATTTTCGATTTTTGTTCCAAACATGCTTGAAGCATGGCCACCTTGTCTTTTTGCAAATTTTTTCAAATCAGCATGTTTTAGATAACTATCTTCAATTTCAGAGCATTTTGCATTGTCATTTATGTCCAAAAGATTGGTGTTGTCGCAAATTTCATGTCCAGTTTTTTCAAAATATTTTTTAAGCAGTGTGTTGAAAAATTTTATTGAACCGCAACCATCGGTAACACTGTGAAAAATTTCCAACGCAATTCTTTTGTGGTTGACACAAATTCTGAACAAATGGTTGTCAGATTGCAATTCAAATGGTGCGCAAACTTTTTTGTCACCAATGGAAATGTAAGGCGTTTTTTGAATCTTTTCAAAAAAATACCAAAACAAGCCTCTTTTTATGGTGCATTGAAAAATTGGAAAGCGATGAATTATTTCTTCAAGAGAATCTTGCAATTTGACTGCATCCACCGTTTCATTCAAAACCACTGCAACACGATAGACCATGTTCCATTTTTTGGTTGCATTGGCTGGAAAAATTTTTGCTGCATTATCAAGTGGGAACCAATCACTGTTGTGTGTGAGTTCCAAATTTTCGTTTATATGTATTGTTTTCATAATTTCCCTATGTCATAAATGACTTGAACATAATTGCACATTTTTTAGAATATGTCAATATTATATTGAGTTTGTCCAATATAATGACTGTTTATATAAACCTGTTTACTATATTTCAATTTTCATTTCAAAATTTCTTTGTTTCAAGTCCAATTTAGAGTTAATATTGTTTTTATGTGTGCTTTATGTTATGATTTTTATGCAAATGAATAGTAATATTGTAGAGTTGTTGATAGTTTATTTCAAAAAATCATGGCAGGAGATGAAATGAAAGATTTAAAAAACATTTTTTATTTTGAAAAATTATTGAATGAAACAAACAACGAACAAATTCGAGAACAGCAAGAAAATGGTAAATTGGCACTTGGTTACACATGCTATCACATGCCTGAAATCTTGCTGAATTTGGAGAATTGTTTTTCTGTCAGAATGAGAGCACCAAAAACTTCTTCGCTAGAATTGTCCACATTTTACATGTCAAATTTCACGTGTGAATATGCACGAGCATTGCTTGAAAGAGCCATTGAAGGTGGCTACAATTTTCTTGATTGCATTGCTGGACTTGATGCTTGCGAAACTATGAATCGGTGCATGGAAAACATAGAAATTCAAAATCTTGTGGCAAAGCCGAATTTTTTCATCAGTCATGTTGATGTTCCACTGAATGATGATGAAGATTGTGTCGATTTCTATCAAGAACAGATTGAAAGAAAACTTTTGAAGCAACTGAAAGAGCGTTTTGATGTTGACATTTCTGATGCCTCAATTCGCAAAGCCGTTGAAAAGTATAATGAGATTTCGGATGTTGTGACCAAAATCGGGCAGTATCGAAAACTTGAAAATCCTACCATCACTGGCTATGAATTTTCATTGATAACTTTGGTGAGTTATTGTTGCCCGTGGGATTCAATTTTGCCATATTTGAAAGAAACGCTAGAAGATTTGCAAACTAGAAAGCCAAACAAAAAGCAAAATTTCAAAGTGAAACTGGCAATGGTTGGTGGAGAAATTGATGACCCTGAACTGATAAAAATGGTTGAAAATGCAGGTGGACTTGTTGTTGCCGACCGATATTGCTACGGAAGTTTGCCAGGGCGACAAAAATATGTTTTGAATGAAAAAGAGCCTGCATTGAAACAAATTTTGCGACAACAAATTCAGCGTAGTGTTTGCCCTAGACTCATGGCAAAACACAAAGTGAAGCAACGAGAAGACTATGTCAAAGCATTGGTTGAAGAATTTGATGCTGATGGAATAATTTACAATCAAATCAAATTTTGCGTCCCTTGGGCATATGAAAGAACTTTGGCAAGTTATGTTCAAGAAAATGAAAATCACATTCCTTGTTTGTCAATCGACCGTCCTTATGAGTCCCACAATTCTGGACAACTCAGAACAAGATTTCAGGCTTTTGTAGAAAGTGTCGAACTGAAAAAAATCAAAATCAGAGAAACGGAGAAGTGAACATGGCAATTTCAAAATTTGATTCAAAAAACAAAGGGCTAGGAAATCTTTTCAACAACAAGCAGTGCATGAAGCATCGTGAATATAGGGGAATCAAAGACACATTGTATGATTTTTTCTATTGGTTGAAAACCTATGCATTTGTCTTCAAAGAACTTGTGTTGAAAGCCCCAGTGCAAGCAATAAAAGGACTTTTTCGATATAGATGGATGAGTTCATTTTTGACAATTTCTGCATTTGCTGACAAATGCACTTTTGGACTTCGTGGCTACGAACTGAGATGTGCCCACATTCAAACTTTTGCTGTTGTCAGAGGCTTGACAATTTTGTTGAAAGATATGTTGATTCGAGATGAAAACATAAACGGCAAGTCGAAAAAAGCAAAGAAATTGAGAGAAAAAACTGTCATTTTGGACGAGATGTTGCCATCTCAACTTATGTCAGGGTTTCCAAATTTGAAATTTATTCCACTGCAAATGTTGCCTGTTTTTGTTGCTGGTGAACTTGACCAAGACATAAATCTTCGATATATAGATGTCATGGAAAACCTTGGACTTCCCCCTGATGTTTGTTCTTTGCCAACGACAGAACTTGGTTGTGCTTTTGATGATGACTATCCTGAAATCAGTCGAATTTTTATTTCGAGTTCGATGCCCTGCGACAGTGCAAGCATGGCAACGATGTTCAATGACAGAAAATATCCTGACAAATCAACCTATCAAATCACGCCACCAGTAAGATTCAATGAGGAAGAAGTGCATGACTATGCAGTGAAAAATCTTAAAGGTGCAATTCGATTCATCGAAAGTGAAACAGACGAAAAATTTGATTGGCAAGCATATTTCAAAGCAATCAAAAACTATAACATTGCAAATGATTTTATGACTAAGCGTTGGGAAATCAGTCGAACAGACTTCCCACAAGCAGGAGGACCTCCATCAGTAAACGAAAGATTGTTTGAATTTCAAGTTGAAGGTGGAAAAGATGACTACTATTCAAAAAATGCAAAAAAACTTGACAAAATTGTTGAAAAAGGCTTTTTGCATGACAAACAAAATGGCATAATGCCTCGCTATCGTGCTGTGATGTGGGGAATTCCTGCCCATTACTATTCAAATTTCATTTATTGGGCGCAAAATTGTTGGGGCATAAAAACCGTTATGGACATGGAAAGCATGATGTCCTATCACAAAATTGATTCGGAAAACAAAGAGAAGTCTTTGGTTGACCTTGCCAAAACCTATGAAAAAATGACAATGAGAAGCCATAGCAATGGTGGATATAAAAATGCACTTGATGAACTATGGAGAGTTTGCAAGCAGTGGAATGCAAACATTGTTTTGATGTTCAATCAAGTTTCATGCAAAAATATGGCTGGTTTGCAAGGACTGTTTGATGAACAAGCATTGGCACAAGGCATTCACATCATTTGGATTGACCATGACCTCTGCGACAAACGAACAGTTGGAAGAAAAGAAATGAGAGAGCGAGTCAACAAATATATGCAAACAATTTTTATGGCAACCCCCCTAGACCCAACTCTCCTAGACTACCAAGACGACAAAATCTGGTGATTAAAATCTAAAATAAAAAGTGGGAAAATAAAAATAAATTATGTAAATAAAACAGAAATTAAAAAAATATAGAAAAAACCACAATAAGTTGTGGTTTTTTTGTTTGTGTTTTATGGTCAATAAGTCTTGTCAGTCAGGTTGAAAAATATTCTAGAAGGTGAATATGTCTGTTGTGTAAAGTTTAATTTTATTTGCTGTGTCACAATTGATGCATTATGATTTATATTTTTCAATTTTTTATGATATAATGAAAATTAAAGAAATACTTTGGTGCCCATGATTTTTGAAAAGTGTGGAGAATGCTATAATATTTATTTTGAAATGAAATTTTAAAAGAGGTAAAATAATTGGCGAAAGAGATTGAAAGTGTAAATGCTGAAGAGTTGGGTGGAAACATTAAAATATTTTTAAACGATTTGTTAAAGTTAACTGATGAAGAAATACTTCGCACGAGAGTAAAATTAAATCAAACTAATGAATATGGTGTTGATCCCTATGAAGTTTATTGCACCGACCCTGAACATGTGAATAAAAATTGGCTTTTGTGGCATAAAAAGAGGCGTTATTTTGCAGTTGGACAAATTGCGATTTGTTTAGTTAAAATGCCTGATAAAAATTGGTTGCTTACATCAATTCAAGAAATAACTAAAGAATTGGAAGTTGTTGAAGATGAAGGTGGTGTTGGTTATGAAGGTGTTGAAATTGAGAAATATCGAATATTATTTGGTAACGTAACAATAAAACATAAAAAAACAAGACCTCAAGGAAGAAAATACGAGGAGATAAAAGACAAATTAGAAGTTTTATCTTACACGCCATCCATTATTGATGATGAAAATGAAAATCAAATATACGATGCTGAATTAGTTGAAAGTTGGGAAGTCGGAAATAATTTATCAAATAAAAACAATAAAAGTCCAGACAAGAAAACCGACTGGGTTATGAAACAAAGAAGGAGAACCAATCTTGGAAATT
Source organism: uncultured Bacteroidaceae bacterium (assembly GCA_964414205.1). Taxonomy (GTDB): domain Bacteria; phylum Bacillota; class Clostridia; order Christensenellales; family CAG-917; genus STD2-102. Next base: position 5,423 of record CAYPVP010000046.1, read on the forward strand.
TAGGCGAAAAAATTGTGCTAAAGTTCGAACATAAAAGATTATGTTCTCTTGGATTGAGTGCACTGGCAGAGAAGATTGACCATGTTTCGGAAACAAAAGGTGATGGATTAGGTTATGACATTTCTTCGTTTAACAGAAATGGATCTGTGCTTCATATTGAGGTGAAGACCTCTGGAAATAATAAGGAATTATCATTTTATCTTTCCGAAAATGAAAGACAGACTCTTGTAAATGGTAAGGACGATTACGCAATATATTATGTGACTGATGCTGAAACCGAAAATCCTAAAATTCACATTATAAAGCGTGAACTAATTATAAATGGCGAAATTGCACTAAACCCAGAACAATATCATGTGAAAGCAGAAATGAATGACATAAAATCATAACCCAATTAAGGACATATAATGAAACAATAAAAAAACCACAAAACTTTGTGGTTTTTTAGTTTGGTGGAGATGAGGGGAGTTGAACCCCTGTCCAGCCAACCGTCAATGATGTTTTCTACACGTTTAGCAAATGCTTTGTGTTCTCTCCTTTCGGTGCGTTTGCAAACCTCCATTTGAAAAGCCTGTGAAACAGTGATACTACCAAGCAATCATATCACGTTGTCTGTTTTTCTGATGCCGATTGCCAAGGGAACAGAAAACCTTGGGTCGACACACAGTTTAAGTTAAGCTGCGAAAGCGAGTTCTTGCGAACTCATTTTGTTTGTTTTTGCATTTATTGCGTTTTTCCGTTGATGCGCAGACGAGCCTGCGACGTGCTTGCATCACCTTAAACTGACTGTCGAATCCGAAACACCCCCAATATGATTGCTCATTTTGGGCTTTCGTTTGTTAAGGCTTGTTTGTATGTCAATATATTATATCAATAAATTTATTATTGCAACACAATTTCAACAGCAATATTTTCCAAAAGCACAAATTGATTGATTTATATTTTAGTTTTGACAAGATTTGCATAGAAAATCAAAATAAATTCAAAAACATTGCTGTAAAAAAATGAACAAAAATCGGTGAATGTGAAAAACATTTCGTAAAATCTTTGTTTAACACTTTGAAAAAAATTTCATGACAATTTCAACAGCAATATTTGCCAAAAGCACAAATTGATTGATTTATATTTTAGTTTTGACAAGATTTGCATAGAAAATCAAAATAAATTCAAAAATATTGCTGTAAAAAAATGAACAAAAATCAGTGAATGTGAAAAACATTTCGTAAAATCTTTGTTTAACACTTTGAAAAAATTTTCATGACAATTTCAACAGCAATATTTGCCAAAAGCACAAATTGATTGATTTGTGCTTTTGGCTTGCTTTGTAGCAGGAGATTTCTGCTTGTTCTACAACAAAAGATTTGGCATAGTTTATGACAGAAAGTTTGCTTGCTTTTTGACTGAAATTTCAATTTCATCGTTTGGAGCATCAACAACCAAAGTGTTTCCTTCATCAATGTTGCCCGCAAGAATTGTCTTTGCAATTTGGGTTTCAACGGCAGATTGAATATATCGTTTCAAAGGTCTTGCACCAAAAGTTACATCATAGCCACAATCAATAATTTTTTGTTTAGCCTTGTCAGTGACTTGAAGTCCTAGTTCTTGTTTTTGGAGTCGTGATTGAAGTTTGTCAAGCATCAAATCAATGATTTTGGAAATGTTTTCATTTGAAAGAGGGGTGAACATAACAATTTCATCAAGTCTGTTTAGAAATTCAGGTCTAAAAGTTGCTTTCAAAAGTTCATCGACTTGGTGTTTGGTGTTCTCTCCAATTTCGCCATTTTCTTCCATATTTTCCAAAATGAAATTGCTTCCGAGGTTTGAAGTCATGATGATGACAGTGTTTTTGAAGTCAACTGTTCTGCCTTGACTGTCAGTGATTCTTCCATCATCAAGCACTTGCAACAAAATGTTGAAAACATCAGGATGTGCTTTTTCAATTTCATCAAACAAAACGACTGAATATGGTTTTCTTCTCACGGCTTCGGTGAGTTGTCCACCTTCATCATAGCCAACATATCCAGGAGGAGCACCAATCAAACGAGAAACTGAAAACTTTTCCATATATTCAGTCATGTCAATTCGCACAATGTTTTTCTCATCATCGAAAAGGCATTCAGAAAGAGTTTTGGCAAGTTCAGTTTTTCCGACGCCTGTTGGCCCAAGAAACATGAATGAGCCGATAGGACGATTTTCATCTGAAATTCCAGCACGAGAACGCAAAATTGCTTCTGCGACTTTGTCAACGGCTTCATTTTGACCAATGACTCGTTTGTGCAATTCATCAGGAAGTTTCAAAAGTTTTTGTTTTTCGCTTGCCATAAGTTTTGTGACAGGAATTCCAGTCCATTTTGCGACAATGCCTGCAATTTCATCAGGGCTGACTTCATCTCTCAAAAGAGTGTGTTTGTGAGTTCCATCTTGTGACTTACTTTCGCTTTCTTTCAATTTTGCGAGCAATGTTGGAAGCTTTCCATATTGAAGTTCTGCGGCTTTTGCATAGTTGCCACTATGCTTTGCATTTTCGATTTCGCTGTTCAATTTGTCGATTTCCGACTTTGTGTCTTGAACGCTAGTGATTTCATTCTTTTCATTTTCCCATTGAATTTTCATTTCGTTGAACTTGTCTTTGAGTTCGGCAAGTTCCGATTTGATGCTTTCTGAACGCTCAACTGAAAGTTTGTCTTTTTCTTTTGAAAGAGCCATTTCTTCAATTTCAAGTTGCATGATTTTTCTTGAAATGATGTCCATCTCAGTTGGCATGCTGTCGATTTCGGTTCTTATCATAGCACATGCTTCATCAACGAGGTCAATTGCTTTGTCAGGCAAAAATCTGTCGGTGATGTATCTGTCTGAAAGCATGGCTGCGGAAACCAAGGCTTGGTCATGAATTCTGACGCCATGAAAAATCTCATAGCGTTCTTTCAAACCACGCAAAATTGCAATGGTGTCAAGAACAGTTGGTTCGTTGACCATGACCGGTTGAAAACGCCTTTCCAGTGCAGCATCTTTTTCAATGTATTTTCTGTATTCATCAAGAGTTGTTGCACCAATGCAGTGCAATTCGCCACGAGCAAGCATAGGTTTGAGCAAGTTGCCTGCATCCATGCTTCCTTCGGTTTTTCCTGCGCCAACAATGGTGTGAAGTTCATCGATGAACAAAATTGTTTTGCCTTCTTGCTTTTTAATTTCGTTTAGAACGGCTTTCAATCGTTCTTCAAATTCTCCACGATATTTTGCACCAGCAATCAATGCACCCATGTCAAGGGCAAAGACTTTTTTGTTTTTCAAGCCATCAGGAACATCACCTCTGACAATTCTTTGAGCAAGTCCTTCGGCAATAGCAGTTTTTCCAACGCCAGGTTCACCAATCAAAACAGGGTTGTTCTTTGTCTTTCGAGACAAAATGCGAATGACATTTCTGATTTCATCATCACGCCCAATGACAGGGTCGAGTTTGCCATCTCTTGCACGCTCCACAAGGTCATAGCCATATTTTGTCAATGCTTCAAAAGTTTCTTCGGGGCTGTCGGAAGTGATTGGAGATGTTTTTACATCTTTAAGTTTTTCAAGAAATTGGCGTTTGTTGACATTTGCAAGTTGAAAAGCCGACTTGATTGCAGGGGTAGGGTTGTCTAGAATTGCTTCAAAAATGTGTTCAACACTGATGTATTCGTCATTGTTTTCTTTTGCAATTTTTTCAGCACGATTCAAAATTTGTGCAGTTTTGTTGTCAATGAAAACTTTTCCTGCCTCAATTCCACCACCTGTGACTGATGGCAAATTGTCAATGGATTTCTCGATTTCACGTTTGAGCACTTCAATGTTGACAGAACATCTTTCAAGAAGTTTGAAAATGAAACCTTCTTTGTCGGAGATTAAAGCAAAAAGCAAATGTTCAGGCATAATTTGAGTATTGTTTTTTTCAATTGCTATGCTTTGTGCATCATTTGCGGCTTGCATGGTCTTTTTTGTAAATTTGTTTGAGTCCATAATTTTATCCTCCTATGGTTAGTTTGTTGTTTAAGTTTGATTTTTTGTCAAAACAAAAAGTGATTTTTTTCAATGAGTTGGCACTCTCCTTGTTCGACTGCTAACATTGTAATTCTAGTTTATGCAGTTTGTCAATAATTTTTTACAAAATAATTAAAAAATGTATATTGACATCATAATAAAACTATAATATCATAAAGTAAACTATCAGTTCAAAAGTTCGATGTTTATGTTGGAAACTGATGAATATTCGTGTTTAATAAAATTGCATAAGCGTTGCATTGTATAGGAAAAAATGAAAAAAGAAGAATTGAAAAAATTTCATAGATTGCAAATTCAAAATTCTGCTGAAAAACTCTTTGACCAATTTGGTGTGGCAGAAACTTCTGTTGACCGAATTGCAAAACTTGCTGAATATAGCAAAGCAACGGTGTATGTCTATTTTGACAGCAAGGAAGAAATTTTTTATAGCATTGTTTTAAAATTTATGAAAGAAATTTGCAAAGAAATTGAAAGCATTTTCAAAAAAAATCTTTCATTCAAAGAAAAATATTTTGAGCTTTGCAACTATTTGGTGGCGTTCCAAAAACTCAAACCTTTATATTTTGAAGGAATGATTGGAAACATCAACATGCAAATTGACAATCCAAACACACCAAGAACATATGTTGAAATTTTTGAAGTTGGAAACAAAATCAACGACAATTTGATGAAACTGCTCAGACAAGGCATCGATGAAAAATTGGTTGAAGAAAAAATTGATTGCGAAAAAACATTGCTGTTTATGTGGAGCACATTGACAGGACTCATCAGAATGACTTCGCAAAAAGCAGACTATTTTTTGCTCAACAATGTGGAACATGAAAGCATTTTGAAGTTTGGATTTGAAAAACTTCTTGATTCAATTTTAAAGCATAAAGAATAAATTTTATGCTGGGGGAGGAAATTATGATAAATTTGCTGGCAAAAATGGGGCAAACAACACCTGGAATGCTTGAACAGGCAATGCAAGACCCTACACAACTCAAATGGTACATTGTCCCAATGTTTTTGATTTGGCTTTGGATTATTGTCCATGAGATTCAAAAGAAAGAATACAGCGTGCTGCTTGGTGGCTTTGCATTTTGGCTCACAGATGTGTTCAATGAAACGTGGAACTCTATGGTTTATGCCACAACAGGTCAACCTGTTTGGGGAACAACAGTGGCAGGTGGAAGTGCATTGCAAATTCTTGTTGGCTACAACATAGAAATTTCATTTATGTTTTTCATCTTGGGAATTGTTGCATGCAAATTGTTGAAAAAAACTGTTGGAGCAGAAGGCGAAAACTTTTGGGACGGAAACAAAAATTGGTTGAATGACCCAAACAACATGTATTACAAGGCAAATGTTTTGGGCAAAAATTTTACTGTTGAAGAAAAAAAAATCAAAACAAAAGCAATTCTTGGTCGAGTAGGAGTTGCATTGTTTGGTGCAGTGACAGCAGTCATAATTGAAATTTTGCTGAATGCGTGCAATGTTTTGACTTGGGAAAAGGCTTGGTGGCAACCTAGCATGCCGATAATTTTGTTTTTGATTGGCTATTGTCCGTTCTATTTTATGGCATACATAATTCACGATTTGCCACGAAAATGGCAGTTTGTTGGGCTTGGAGTTTTGGCAGGAGTGACAATTCTGTTGCTAATCATTGCTGGTTCACTTGGAATGCTTGGACATCAAATTGAATATGTAGGCTCAAATCCTGCAACAGATTGGGTATGGATTGGAAAATGGTGGTCACCAACAGTGTAGAACACTAAAAAAAGGTTCTTGTTTGCAAATCAAAGACTTCTCAAATTTTCAAATTGTGAAAAGTCTTCAAATTTTGAAAGGCTAAAACAAGAAAACAAAATTCAAATGCTATGATAATGGGTGCAAACCTATTTTGGGTAAAACTGTAAACGCTCTTGGAAAATATAATTTGACAAGGGCGTTTGCTATTGTCCCACAAAATGCGCCATAGGCATTCATAAAGATGTCATCAAAATCGGCAACTCTGTATGGCAAGAAATATTGAGTGCATTCAAAAATTACGCTGACAGCAAAAATTGTGAAAAAACAACGAACAAAAGTTTGATTTGAAAACTTTGTTGTTGCTGTTGCAACCCATGCAAAAGAATATGCCAAAGGAAAAAACAAAACAATGTTTCCAACAAAATTGAAATAATCTATTTTGTGGAGATTGCTTGAAACAAAAAGTTTGCCAAATGAAAAAGTCATTGAGCAATCAAATTTGGGGTCTGAAAGTGGAACAAGCAAAAAAATAGTGATAAAAATAAAATAGAAAATCGCAAAATATAAAAACATATTTTGAGAATTGCAATTTAGGTTTGGATACTTTTTTTTGAATGACATAAAACTATTATATTCTGAATTGAAAAAAATAGACAATTCACAATTTAGCAATTTTATAATTTGCAAGTTTAAAATACTAGCATAAACTCAATTGTGAGATTTAAATAAAAAAACAAAATTTTGCAAAAAACAATTTGCAAACTATTTAATTTTGAATTTTCAAATTAAAAATAAAATTTTATTTAATA
>CAYPVP010000047.1:0-11690 GCA_964414205.1 uncultured Bacteroidaceae bacterium
ACGATCATTGTATTGCATGTCATCATAACCAGTAGCTCTTTTTAAGTCTATCTGATTAGTTACGTTACGTTGTATTAAGAACTTAGTTTCTCTAGGTACATTTAAACAAGCTACACCAGTACTACCTTCAAACTTTCTTAAATACGTATCATCTAATGTTTGACCACGTTGATATACTGTTTGAGCTTTTACATTAGTATTACTTACTATTTCTCCTGTTGCTTGTATATCAGCTTGTGCTGTTATTCTTTGTCTAGCAACTAATTGATTAGTAGTTACTGTGGCGTTAGCCGTTACTGTTTGATTAGTTGTTACCGCTCCTGTGAACGTGGTTGCGCCAACATGATTAGTAGTCGCATTTACTGTTAGTGTTCCGTTTAATACTGTATTTGCTAATGAAGTTAAAGAAACTTGTATTTCAGCAGTTCTAGCAGTTAATAAATCTGTAATTAATGATTGTCTAAGAGGAATTGTTAATCCATTATTTGCTGTTACTAATTCATCAAAACGAGCTGTACCAGTTACGTTTAATGTAGATTGTAGTGTTGTACCCTTAGCAACAGTTAATGTTTCTCTTACTGTACTTATACCTAATGAAGTATTATTAGTTGTAGTTTGCCCAGTTACATTTAATATGTTTAGCTGACTTGTACCAGTTGATTGAAAGTCTTTTACTGTTAGCTTCGCTGTAGGTATTGATACATTACCATTAAATTGAGCAGTACCAGTTACTGATAATTCTTGTATTGTTGCTTGTAACTTAACCAGCAATGTATTTATATCTGTTAAATCAGTAGTTAGCTTCTTACCTGTAGCAACAGTAACATTATTATTTAGTGTAGTTACTCCTTGTACTGTTAATGATTGTTCAAGGGTAGTAACACCTTTTATTCTAGTGGTTTGATTTGCTGCTGAATTTAGTACTACGTTATTGTTGACGCTTAACAGCCCGTTTATTATTGCTTGAGCATGCACAGTTACAATCTTACCAGTAGCAATTGTTAAGTTATCATTTACTTGTACAGGTTTATTCATTGTTACTGTCTGATTTGTAGTTAGTGTACCATTTATTACTGTTGTATTACTGATTAGTTGATTAGTAGCTTCAATTGTATGAGCAGTTAACTTAGCAGTTGGTATTGATACATTACCTCTTACTGTTAACTGTTTTTTTATTTCCATTGATTCTAGTAATGTTACTATTCCTTGTAATGACGTTGCTCCATTTACTTGTAATTGCCCTTTTGTTAATAACCCTGTTTCTAATACTGTTTGGCTAGGTGAATATTGCCCAGCTTGTCCAAGCTTTAATACTTTACTTGAATTAGTACCGTGTAACCATGTTTCTTTTATTGATTCTCCAATTAAAGGAGCTGAAATAACACGCTTTACATTGTTTAATTGACTCGGATAAGCAACACCTTTTGGCAAAACGTCATACGGTGTATCATGTGTATTATTAAAGTATTCTAGTAATAACTCATTGTCTTTTTTCTTAATTATGAATTCTCTTATTTTTTGTTCTATGTCTGCTTTTACAGTGTTAGTGTCTAGTACACGATTTTCTATTTCTAATTGTATTTTTTTGAATAGACCGTAAGATTCAGTAAAAGCTTTTACTTTAGCTTGTAATGCCTGTTTCTTAATTCTTAAATCTTCAGCAAATTGATCAAAAGTAACTGGTTGTAAAAAAGTAACTGCATTATAGTACAATACTTGTCCAGCATTTACTTTTAAGTTAAGTATACCTAATACAATTATTTCTTCTTTTTGTAATATTTCATTTGCATACTGTCCAGTTGCAGTTTTTTCAGATTGATTTACAGAATCCCAACTACGTACTGTTGTTTGTGTATTTTTATTTTGTGCAGTTTCGTAGTCATACCAAGCATTTGCTTGTAATCCTAATTCAGTAACAGCAAATACATTTTTTATTTTGTACTGGTCTACTGAGTGATTAGGATACTTTAGTCCAGTAGCAACTGTTTTACCAGTAGTTAATCCTTCTGTGGATTTATCCCAAGTTTGCACAGTTAATTGAGTATCTGTATCAGTAATACGTTCTTCTTTGATTGCCAATAAAAAAGGAATCCATTTAGATTCTTGAGTATTGTATTTGGCTGTTAACAACAACAAATCAGATTCATATTCAGCAGGAATAGTACCAAAAGATTTTTGTTTTATTATTTGTCTTGGTTTTACTAGTTTACTGGCATTTTCTCCAGACTGTAATTCGTCTTGCTGATAATAAAACCAACCATCGGTTTGTGTTGGTAATCCTTGTGGATCATATCCATGTACATTTAACCAACCATTTGTTTTAGTATTTAATGCAGAATAATTAACACCTATACCAAAACCTTTTAATTCGTTATTCTTACGAAATAAATCAATTTGATTAGTATAATCAACTAATTGATCTAAGATAGGCTTAGCGTCATCTATAAACGCTTTTAATTCTTTAAAACTAGTTTGTACTTCTACAAAAGTACCTTCGTTTAATAATTCTCCCCACTTACCAGTAGTACTAGGGTCATTTGTGTTAGGAGTAAATAACACATCTTTTGAATGTGGATCATCCGAACCTATTTTAACTTCTGATTGTTCAGGTGGTAAATAAGCTTGAATTTTATTTATTTGTAAGAAATCGCTCATTATAACTCCTTTTTAATATTTTGTATATTGTCCATCATTACCATTTACACGTTGATTTAACAATTGTAATTTTTGTTCTTCTTCGTCTGGTTGATTAGACATTAATTTATTTATTACTGCTGCCCCTATTAATACTCCACCAACTACACCAGCTTTAGCTTGTATTGATTTTGAAATGCCTGTACTTGTATGAATAGTATCACCTAAAGAATCTATCTTACGAAATACAGATTTTAATAGAGTTTGCTCTTTTTGTGAAACACTACTTTTAGTATAACCATTTTTTATTTTTCTGTCGATTATTGATTTGTTTATATAATTTTTTTCTAATATAATAATTTGTCTATGCACAGTTTTTTACATGCTTTTTTTCTATATATTTTGTTTTTATCGTTAGATTAAAATTTATTTTAAAATTCTAACAATTTCGGCATTTTTGAACAATTCGTAATATTTTGTTGGTTCTTTTTCATCTTTTTTCAACAGTTTTTTGTAGGTCAAGTCAATCAACAGTGCTCCGATTGGTGCAGTCAAAACAATAGACCAAACTGCTGCTGTCAAAACAAGTTTCCCACATGAAAGCCCCATTGCCAATGGCACTGAACCTATTCCTGCTTGCACTGTTGCCTTTGGAACATATGCAAACATTGAAAACAATTTTTCTTTTTTGCTCAATTTTGAACCAATCGTGCAGACATATACACCCAACATTCTAAAAATCAAAGCAAGCAAAATCACTGCTACAATCAATCCTCCTGATTGAAATGCAAAATTCAAATCAACTTCACACCCAACCAACACAAACAATAAAATTTCAGCAAACACCCAAACCTTAGAAAATTTTGAAGACAATCGATTTGCACATACTTCATGGTTTTGATTGAATGAAAAAGCCAAACCGATTATAGCCAGCAATGATGAAAAAGGAATGATATTGCCCAAATAAGTTTCAAAAGCAACAAATAAAAATGCAAAAGACAAAATTAACAAAACTTTTATTGTGTCACGACAATGAATAGTTTTAAAAAATTTTGCAAAGATTTTTCCAAACAAACTTCCCAAACCGATTCCCAAAACTATTGACACTGGGATTTGCCACAAAAAGTTCAAATCTAGTTTTCCAGCAACTGCCATAGCCGTCAAACTTGAAAAAACGACAATCACAAAAACATCATCTACCGAAGCACCACCCATAATCATTTGTGGCACAGCGTTTTTTTGACCATAGCCTTCTTTTTTGATTTTCAACATGCGAGGAACAACCACAGCAGGAGAAACGGCAGCCAACACCGACCCCATGATTGCACCATCCAAAAAACTGGTTTGCAAAATCAAAACAGCAAAAACCATGACTGCAACCATTTCAAACAAGGCAGGCAGAAAACTCATTTTCAATGCAACTCTTCCAACTTTTTTCAAATCGCTTCTTTTCAACGAAAGCCCTGCACGAGTCAAAATGACAATCAAAGCCATTTTTCTGATGTCAGGAGAAATTGAAATGATTGAAGGCGAAATCAAATTCAAGACATATGGTCCAAGAACAATGCCTACAATAAGCATTCCAACCAAATTTGGAACATTGATTTTTTTCAAAATTCCACCAATCAGCAATGCAAAAACAATAATCACACCAATGCTAGTCAAAACGTCCATAAATTTTCCTTTCTATTTTCATTTTATATTTTTTTGTCATTCAAACATTCATTGTCCAAACCATCATTTTCAATCTTTGTTCCAAATCATAGTTTAAGACCATTGTTTCAGACAACTGTTCAAATCATTGTTTCAAATTGTTGCATAATTTTCGTTTAAAACCATTGTTCAAATCAATGTTTTAAACAAAAAAAGCCGATGACCTACCCCACCAAAATTGGCAAGTAGAAGTCATCAGCATTTTGCAGTTTAGACCGAAGTCAAGGGAGACATTCATTCCCTATTCAAATTTTAAGTTAAAATAATTTTTTAATCTGTTCTTTTCAAATTGAATGTTTACAAATTGATGTTTTACAAATTAGTTTGAAACTTTGACAATTCATCAAAACGACATTTCAACTTTAATTTTAAGACTTAGTCTACAATTTTGTTGTCGTCGTTTTCTGCAACAGATTTTTCTTCTTGCAAAACATTTTCAATCAAATTTTGATTTTCAACAACAACATCTTCAACTTCATTTTGATTTTTCAATTCACAATCACATTGAGAATTTGCTTGTTGTTTTGCACATTGATTTTTAGCAAAAAGTTTTCCAAATGCTTTGAAATGTTCACAGTTGAAAACAAAAATTTCTCGTCCAAGCATTGCACCCAAAAATGCAATTGTTCCACCAAACAAAACATCTGAAAAATAGTGTGCACCAACAACAATTCTTGAAATTGCAACAATTCCAGTGTAAGCGATTGTTGAGAACCAAATTCCGAACTTTGCCCAACCATTCTTTTTTATTGCTGGAACCAACTCAATCAAGGAAATCAAAGCATAGCAAACACCTGCTGAAAAGGTGTGTCCTGATGGGAACGACATACATTGGTCTTTTGGCAAATCATTGAAAAGCACTCTTTTTCCGTTTGGAACCCACCAACCAGTAAAATAGTTTTCTGCAACGACATTTGATGCAACAATGGTGCGATATCTCATTCTGCCCATAGGAACTTTGATGATTTGAATTATCAAATAGAATGCAGCAGTCAATGCAATGACAAGAGCAAATCTCAAAAGTTTTTTGTTCATTTCTGCATCAATGTTTTTCCAAGCCAACACAAGCAAAGTTTCAGCACCAATTGCCAAAACAATTTGAAGTCCAAGCAGTGGTGCTTGGTCAATAAAATCTCTGCCAGATGTATTTTGTGCAATGTATTCACAAACATATTTGAAACAATCATGAAAGAAGAAATAGAATGCTACAACGCCGATGGCAAATGCAAAAAACATTCCAAAGCCCTTGCCCCATTTGTTTTTGACATTGTTGAAATTCCAAAAGAAAATTGTTCCAGCAACAGCAATCAAAATCCAAATTGGAAAAGCACCAAGAATTTCAAAAAATCGGCCAAAGCCCGAATTGAAATAATATTTTCCTGAACCAATAACATCAAGAATGTATGGTTTTGTCAACATTTGACTGATTTGCAAATCAAAAAAAGATGCAAGGGTCAACAATGTTCCAAAAATCATTACAAACCATAAAACTGCAATTGCAGATTTTTGATTTGTTGAAAGCGTAGAATTTAAATCTAGTCTCTTTTTTTTGCTTTCTGTGGCATTAACTTCGTTCATACCATCCTCCCATAAGGCGATTAAATACTCTAATATGCTAGCATATCAGAAAAAGAAAATCAAGTATTGCATAAAATTTGTTTTAATGGTACATTATATATATAGAAAGCATTGCTTTTGCGTGTGAACGGCAGTGTTTTGAACCACAATTTTCTAATACGGGATGATGCTCCGCAAGTTCAATGTCAGGCCTCAAAAAATCAGTGGAAGACAACGGCTACGGTAAATCTTAACCCACCCTGCAAATGCAGGTTTAGAAATCTGTCGTCCACACACAAAAGTGATGTTAGAGCAAGTGAACTTGCTCTTTTTTTTAGTTAACAACCCATTTTGTTGTATCGCTACTATATATTGTAAAATTTATTTTTGTTAGAAACTTTTTTAGTAATAAAACTATTTATTATTACTAACACCCTTATAATGCAAAACTATTTTTGTTAGAAACTACCTTTAATTACAGAACTTTTATTGTTATCACTTACAAATTATTACAATGCAATTTATTGTTGATAAGTCCTTTTTTAATTAGAAAACAATTTGTTGTTGCTAACTTAATTTATTCTTTATAACACAATTTTTTGTTGCAAACTCGATTTTTTATTTCAAAACAAATTTTTGTTGCAAACTCGAATTTTTTCTAAACTTTTTTTTGTTTAATACATTCTTTTTTGCAAAAAAAATATAGTTTCACAAAATGAAACTATATTCAAAATTGGTACCCCCGAGGGGAATCGAACCCCTGATTCAGCCGTGAGAGGGCTACGTCTTGACCGCTTGACCACGAGGGCATGTTCAAACAAACGAATTGTAGCATATTTTTGAATAGCCGACAAGCAAAAAAGAATAATTGTTAGTTTTGCAAGAAAAAATTTTTCAATGTTGGTTTCAAATCTACAACAGGTGTTCCATCAAGCATATCACCACCCAAAAACAAAATTTCGTCGTTGTTGACTTCGACAATTTCAATTTCTGTCATTCCAATGAAATTTGGTCTCAATGGAGAACGAGTTGAAAAAACTCCTTTCAACTCCCCTTCCTGTTTTCCACCTGGAATTTGTTTCAATTTGTATTCTTTTGATTTGTCAAAAATGAAAAACAAAAAATAATGTTCTCCTTTTTTCAAATCAGAAATGCCACCAACAAATTCTTCAAAAATTTGTGCTTTCATCAAAACATTTTGTTTCACAATGCCCTGTTTTGGAGCATCTCCAATTTTTTTGTATGGAGATATAATTTTTCCAATCGGCACAATTTTGTATTCTTGCATGCGTTTTTCCCAATTTTCAACATCAGACATCATTTTTTATTTTAATATTTCAAATCAAATTTTAATTTATATATATTAGGTTATTTTTTCAACATTCTTTAACTTCTATTGTCAAACTTTAACTTCTATTTCAAAAAAAAATTATTTGAATATTTTACTAAAATTAACTTTTGCTTTTAACGATAATATACTTTTGTTTTCAACTTTGATAAACTTTTTCACCATTTATCATCTTTTTGTATTCAACTAGGTTTAATTTTTGTTTTCAACTTCGTTTTCATCTAAAAATACAACTGTTTTTTGACCACAAATGGTTTCGATTGAAACATCAATGTCGAAAACTTTTTTTACGGTGTCATTGTTGATGTCTTCTTTGTTTCCCAAACTATAAATTGTTTTGTCTTTCAAAAACAAAAACTTGTTGCAATATCTCATTGCCAAATTCAAATCATGCAAAACTTCAATTGCACAAACATTTTCATCTTTTACAATTTCTTTTACAAGCCCAAGCAACATATGTTGACTTTTCATGTCAAGATTGTTTGTTGGCTCATCCAAAATCAAAATTTTTGGTTCTTGTGCTAGCGCTCGTGCAAGCATGACCTTTTGAATTTGTCCACCAGAAAGTTCTGTCAACAAACGAAGTGAAAGGTTTTCAATTTCAAGTTTTTTCAACATTTTTTCAACTATTGCATAGTCTTTGTTGGTGGGATTGACTCGAATATATGGCATTCTTCCAAGCATTACTGTGTCAAAAACCGTTGTAGGTGAAATTTCGCCAAGTTGTGCAACATAGGCGACTTGTTTTGCAATTTCAGATGGTTTGACTTTTTTCATGTCACGACCATTCAAAAAAATTGTTCCACTTGCAGGCATAGCAATTTTGTTCAGACATTTCACAAGCGAACTTTTTCCTGCACCATTGTTTCCAAGAATAGCCACACATTCTCCAAGTTGAACTTGAAAATTTATGTCATGCAAAACTTCTTTTTTTCCATATTTGAAAGACAAATTTTCGACTTTTATCATTGTGTTTTCTCCCTGAAAATAAGATACAGAAACAAAGGAGCACCCAAAAATGAAGTGATTGCTCCAATTGGCAAAATGACAGGGGTGATTATCATTCGAGATGCCAAGTCTGCAAGCAAAAGAACAGTTGCCCCAACAAAAGCAGAGGCAGGCAACAAAAATCTGTGGTCATTTCCAACAATGCGTCTTGCAATGTGTGGTGCAACAAGCCCAATAAAGTTGATTATGCCAACAAAAGCAACAGATGCACCTGCGAGCAATGCTGCGATGACCATTGAAACAATTGTCAAAGTTTCAACTCTGACACCAAGACTTTTTGCTGTGTCATTTCCATTTTCAATGGCATTATAGTTCCAACTGTTGAAAATGAAAAACAAAAAAGCAACAAGAAAAACAACGCTTAAAATCAAAATTTCTTTCCAACCAACTCTGCCCAAATCTCCAAAAGTCCAAAAGACAATTGATGCCATTGCAGTGTCCGTTGCAAAATATTGAATGAGTGCAAGTCCTCCTGAAAAAAGTGAACTGAGTGCAACACCAACCAAAATCATTGATGATGGTTTGAGTTTTTTCAATCGTGTGAGCAACAAAATCACAACAACTGTGCAAATGCTCCCCAAAAAAGCAAAAAAAGTCACCAGATATGGGTTGCTGATACCTGCCACAACCGAAGTTGTTGCCCCACTGCCAAGCAACAAAATTCCCATTGCTGCCCCAAAAGAAGCACCTTGTGAAACACCCAATGTGGAAGAAGAAGCAAGTGGATTTCGCAAGACTGATTGCATGATACATCCAGCAATAGAAAGTCCTGCACCAACAACAATTGCACCAACAACACGTGGCATTCTTATGTTGAAAAGAATTGCATTTGAAATTTTGTCACCTTGACCAAAAAAAGTTTTCATCACCTCAACAAAACTCATTGATGTTGAACCAAGTGAAATTGAAAGTATGAAAGTTGCAAACAAAAGCAAAAAAAGGAGAACAAGAAATACTCCCTTCTTTGCGAGTTGTTTTTTATATTCTAGAACATAATTTTCTAAATCGTGTTTGTTCATCCAAGTTTCACTTTTCCAAAGTAGTAGCCATAAGTTTTCATTTCAGAATACATTCTTTTTCCAACAAAAAATTCAAGAAGTTCATCAATTTTTTCATCAACATCAACATCAGCAAATTGTTGTGGATATAACACCTTTCCCATATAATAGGAAGTTGCAAGTGCCAATTCAATGTTTGTCGAATACAAATTGTAAGAAATTGTGCCATATACATTGTCATTTTGAATTGCATCAATAATGTCAAGTGCATTTTTCTTTTGATTGTATTCAGCATTTACAAGACCCATGTTTGCTTTGTCAACAAAAATATATTTTGGATTTTGCTCAATGACAAATTCCAAATCAATTTTGTATGAACCAGAAGATTTGAAAGCCGAATTTCCAACTTGTATGTCTGCAATGGTATTTGTGTTTATCGCTGTCATGACAGGGTATTGAGCATAGGTGTATGATAGTTCATGCGCTCCACTATACGAAATTCCACCAACATATGTTTTTTGTTTTTCAGATTCCAAAATGTTTTTTGTTCGGTCGTTCAAATCAGCAAAAGTTGAGTTGATTTTGTTGACAACAGCATCACATCTTTCCTTTTTATTAAGAACATTTCCAATCACATCAAATGATTTTTCAATGTTCTTTTGTGTTTTTTCACTCATGATGTTTGTGTCAAAACCAACATAGACAACAGGAATTAGTTCAAGCAAATCTTTTCTCAATTTCAAAAGATTTTCTAAATCATAAGAACAAAAAACGACATCAGGTTTCAATGCCAAAATAACTTCAATATTTGGTTCTTTGTTTTTTCCACCACCAAGTCCGATGCTAGGCAAAGTTTTGAAGAAATCTTTGTTTGCATAGGAATATGGTTTTCCAATGATTGAAGAAATGGCAACTTTGTTTTCGTTCTCCATGTCTTCAACACCAATCAACATGTTTTGAGCACCTGCATATGAAATCATACGCAATGTTCCTGAACCAAGGCACAAAATTTTTTCGACTTTTTTGGGAACTTCAACTTCAAAGCCATTGACATCAGTCACAATTTTTGTGTCAGATTTTGGTTTTTCGTCTCCACCACACGCTGTCAAAACGACAGGCAACACCAAAAGCATGCACAAAATCAAAATGATTGCTAATTTCGTAGATTTTTTCATTTTATCTGTCATATTCATCAAAACAACTCCAACAAACTTTTTGTCCATTTTCAAAACGGATTTTGTCTTCTCTGACTTTCTCGCCACATTTTTCACAAAGAATAGATTGAAAAATTCTTGCCTTTTCTGGGCATTTTAAAACTGGTTGAGAAACTTTGAACAAAGATTTTGAATCAGCATTAAACAGCCATTCTTGCCATTCTTCTCTGCTCAAATTTTCAGTGTTTTCAGCCTTAAAATAGAGCCTAACTTTTTTTCCACTGTTTCTAAAAAAGAAATTGAATGCCATTTTTCCATTTGGAACATAAATTAGATTGCCCTTTCCAAATGTGCAACCCAAAATTGATTGAACAGCATCAACAGCACAAGTATCATTTTCTGTGATTGTTACAATTTGTTCATCATGAGAAAACGAATTTTCATATTCGCTTTGCAAAAACTCTACTGCTTTGAATCCTATTGTGAGTCCAGGACACACGTGTCCATGAAATTCAACTGCTTTTTCCCAAAGTTTGTTTTTGTCCATATTTCTCCTACCAGTACATTCTTATATATCGGTAACAATATACTAATTTAAAAATCAAATGTCAAATTTTAAAAATTTGAAAAATTAAAAATAACCTATCCAGGGGGATAGGTTATAATTTTATATTATTCATAAATTCTGATGGAAAAATAAATTCGATGACAAATTTTTGTTATATTTTAGATTTTGTGCATATTTATGCAGATATTTTGAAATAAAAAAAATATTTATACATTCTCATCGAAAAACATCACATACTTCAATTTTAGACCATAAAAACTTCTAAACTTCTAAAACATTTTGTCGATGGTTTTGTTCAAATCTTCCAATTTTTGCATGTCACCATCTTTTATTGCATCCACTATGCAATGTTCCATATGCTCTTTCAAAATCACTTTTTCAGTTGAAGACAAAGCCGACTTGACTGCTTCAAGTTGAACAAGCACTTCGGTGCAATCTCTCCCCTCTTCCACCATGTTTTTGACCGATTGCAAATGTCCTATTGCACGTGAAAGACGGTTTAAAACTGGTTTCATGTCATGTGAGTGCATAATTTCCTCCAATAATGTATATTTTTACATTTTATTGTAAATTTTCAAAAATGTCAACAAATAGAACTTCAAAATTGCTTTTATACAGCAATATCTTTGATGTTATCATTGATTTTTCAAAATATATATATTCATTTTAACAATTTTCAACAAAACTCTTTCAAAATTACTATTTATTAA
>CAYPVP010000048.1:0-11456 GCA_964414205.1 uncultured Bacteroidaceae bacterium
GAATTAAATTTTTTAGTTTAAAATCATTTTATAACACAAAAAAAGCACCCACAAGGGTGCTTTTCAAAATTGAAGTTTTAACATTGTGAACATAAAAACATTTTAAAAAAATTTGAACAGTAATCTTTTGTATAGAATGTTTCAAATATAACAGGTTTTTTTGTGCAAATTTTTTTTGCTTTCATTCATCATAGATTTTCTTGTGAATTACTTTTGCTTTCATTCATTACAGGTTTTCTTGTGGATTGCTTTCGCTTTTATTCATTGAATTTTCTTTGCAAATTTCATTCTCGTCATCTTCATTTTTGTCAATTTTTTCAATAGAGCCTTTTATGTGCAAAATGTTTTTCACAACTTCGCTTGCAATTCCATTGTCTGCAAAAATTCCCAAAATTACAAACAAACCACAAACTACATTGAGGACAATTTCAAAAACTTCACCACCCATGTCAACACCAAACGAGTTGAGCAAAATCACAATTGCACTTCCAACCCCAGTCCACAAAGTTGGACTTTTCAATTTTGCAAAAAACAAAGTTTTCCAATTCGGTTTATCGTTTTTTTTGTTCATAAATCTCCTTTCAGCAAGTTTCCAAATTTTATATTGATTCTTCAATTTTTTTTGTGCTTTCATTGCATTTTTTTGCAGTCACAATTTTGGAATTGATTTCTTTTCTTTCATCAACAGAAATCTTAATTTTTTCTTTATTTTTGCTACTTTTTTCTTCATTGCGTTTGCCAGTTTTCAAAAATTCAATCAATTTGTCTACACTTTGTTTGATGTCATCAACAACATTCAAACGATTTGTCAGTTTTTCAACTGTTTCTTGATAGTTAGATTCTCTTTTTTTGTTCTCTTTCAAAACAACAACAAGCAATGCCACAAACAACAACGCCCACAATCCATTTTTTGTGGCTTCAATCAATACACTTTCCCACATAATTCACCCATTAAAAATATCTTGTTTTTCCACTCATTCTGCCCTTCATAACATCCATGAGTTTTGAGTAGTTGTTTCCCAAAAAATATTTCATATTTGGGCTTGCTTGCAATGCTGTGACTGCAACTTCTGGTTCCAAACTGTTGTAGAAGTCAAATGCAAGTTCATATCTTTTTGCATAGTTTTCTCTCTTTTCTCCACTATACCCATTTTTTGCTTCTTCTTCGGCTTGTTTTTTTGCTATTTCACTTTTTTCAAGTTCGATTTTCTTTTTGTAGGAATCAATTTTTTTGTTTCTTTCACCTTGAAAAGTTTTTTCTTTTGCATCAATTTCATCATTATATTTTTTCAATTTAAGAAAAGTATCGTTTCTATCTTTTTCAAGTTTTTGAAGTTCTTTTGACAATTCCGATGCATGTTTCAAATCTAAATTTTGAAGTGCAGATTCCTTTTCAACTTCCATATTTGATATTGTTTGCTCAATGTCTTTCATATGCTCTAACATATCTTTTTGAACGCCTTGCACAGCATTTTCATTTTTTGAGTCATAATCTTGAATTTGACTCATGATGATTGATGAGCGTCCAAGCCCTCTCTTCAAAGCATTGTTTTCTGCATTTTGTTTTAGTCCAGCATACAATTCTTCAATTTTTTTCATTGATGAATCAGCATTTTGTTTCAATTCTGATTTTTCTTTTTCAATCGATTTTTTTTTGGTTGAAAAAATATCATTCAAATTTTCTTTTTCAAGTGCTGTTTGATGTTTCAAATTGTTTTCTGCTTTTTCTTTTAGTGCTTCATCTGAATCAAGAGTCACATCAATTTTTTCAAGACCTGATTCTTTTGGAAACAGTTTGTCAAAATCAATTTTTTCATCTTTTGGAAGCGAAGAATTGTATTCTTCTTCCAATTTTTGCAATTTGTCAGCAAGTTCTTTTTCTCTTTTCAAGGCATTTCCGACCCCTGCTGCCTTTTCTTCTTCAATTTGTTTTTTTGTTTTAAACAAATCTTTAAAATCATCCCAAAATGACATAATTTCTCCTATATTTTTTCACTTGTCGTTCCAGCGATAGTTTGCGTTGCACCTTGTTGAATATTTGCTACCTTTTCAGAAACAACTACTAAATTTTTTTCAACAAGTTGCAATCGTTTGTCAATCAACAAAATTCGATGATTGAGCATTTCCAATTTTCCAAACAAATCATTGATTTTCATTTTTCACCTACATAATATTGAAAAAAATTTGAGGTGGTGTAATCAAACATTCTTTTTGAAAAGAATCAAAACTCAAACCAATTTCAAAGCCACTTTTGTTCACCACAATTTTTTGCATTTCATTTTTTCCTGGCAAATTGTAGACATATGTCCTTTCATCAATCAGCACTTTAACTTTTAAAGCAGTTGTCGTTTTCAACCAAATTGCTTTTATCAATTTTTTTTGATTTAGTTGCAAATTGTTTTTTGCAGTTTCAAAATGTTTTTTCGATGGCACATTGAAAATTTTTCCATTGTTTTGCAATTCAGCAACAAAGTTTTGTTTTTCACCATTTGTCAAAAAATAGATTCTAGAATTGTCATGCAAAGAAATTGGCAATATTTTTGTAATTTCAATGCCTTTCAAAACATTGTAGACACCACTTGCCAAATCGTATTCAATCAATGCGTTGTTTTTGCCAAATTTGTCATCGCTTTCATCAAGAAAATCACCTTCAATGTTGCACGCCAAATAATATTTTCCTTTGAACAATGCACCCTCTGCATGTCTCATATTATGAATTTTTGGCAAATGCTCGCCGATTTTTTTTGTTGAAAAACCATCAAACATATACAACCCATCTTCTGCCAAAAACACAACTTTTGATTCATCTTGAACGATTGTGGAAGGATAGATTCTTCCTGTTGCGACAAAAAGTTTGGTCATAGAAAATTCAGATTGTTCAGCGTATGCAGTCAATCTGTAAATGCTATGTTCTCTAAACACATAGACATAGTCCAAAAATGAAAGCACTTTCAAAACTGCACCACCTTCATTTTGAAAAGTTATAAACCCTGCCTTCTCAATGTTTACATCCCAATTTGTCGGATTGAAATCATCGGAAAACCAAACTGCATTTTTTCTTGAACTTTCTGTGCCAAAAATTCTTTCATAGTGAACGCACATCGACGAAAATTTTGGAGCGTTTTTAACATATCTAATGTTTGTTGTTCCATCATAAATCGCCAATAATGTGGCAGGAGATGCCAACAGCAAGCAATCTTTCCCGTTGTAGTTGTAGTTGACCGTGCATGCTCTTTTTTTCAATGAAATGTTTGGAATCACAGTCCAATCTTCATTTGTAAACAACGATGTCTGATACAAAATACCAGAATCGCCCACTACAACCAATTTGTCATCAACGTCTCCATTCTCCTTTTTGCGTTCATAAATGAACATATCAATGATTTTTGAATTCAAATTTGCATCAGGAATTGGCATAAATGTGTGTTCAATTGGAATGTCAACCAAAAATGTTGAAGCAGCACAACCGACTCCAAAGTTGCCTTTCAAAACGCCTTCTTCAAATTTAAACCCATAACATTTTGGGGAAATTTGAAAACTCATCAAATTTTCATTTTGATTTCTAACAGTCCCATTGAAAGACATTTTCAAAGAATTTTTTGAATTGTTCAAATCATCCACCTCCTAGGTTTCACAAATCTTTCCTTTTCTGACTGCTTGTATCTCAGCAAATTCTTTCTAAATTTGCTGTCATAGTTTGATGCCAAATCATAAACGCCATCACCAAAATAGATTTCAGAAAGAACGCCATCAACAAGCAAATTTGAAGTCAATCGATAGTCATCAATGATGCTTTCAAGTCCCACTTCATTTGGCAAAAATTCATACGTTATTGTGGCAGTTCCCTCAAAGTCAGACTCAATTCCCGATGGAAAAACTTCATATGAAAGTTTGCTTCCACCAGCATCCAAGCCAGTGACCTTTACAATTCTTTTGCTCAACTTTGAAAACAAAAACTTTTTGCCATCAAACACAATTTGTTCTTTTTCAAATTGATGAAAATAGTGAATGGCAATTTCAGACAAAACAACGTTCAATGATGAAAGAAATTTCTCATAAATTTCAAATTGATTTGCATCAAAAGTGTTCAACTCATTTGCTGAAAAATCATCAACTCCCATTTTTTTCAGACATAATTTAAACAATTCTCTAACTGTCATATTTTTTCTCCATAATTTTTTCGATTGATTTTTCTACCATTTGATTTTTTATGTTTCTTTCTGCAACAGCATTTTCACATTCAAAACGCAGAAGCAACTTTTCGATGTTTTCAAGTCTTGTTTCTGCAACTCTTTCAAGAGTTCGGCAGTCAAGTTTGTCAAACGGCAAAACAATTTCCAATCCTTTTTTGCTGTGAATTTCAAATCTGCTTGCAATTTTATTACGCATAATTTTATAATTTTCATCAATTTCTTTGATTCTCGAACAAATGTCAAACAAATCGTTTTCGATTTCAAAAAGTCCTTCCACATTTCCTCCTTTGAAAGCCTGCAAAATGCAGGCTTTCATAAAATTGTTCAAATCAAATTTCAAACATCATGAAAATGTGATTTTTGCTTGTCCCATAGGTCTTTCACAAAGCAAATCAGCATATTTGACAAGAGTTGCAGAATAGACAGGTTTGTCAGCAACTTGGTGCAAAACACTGCCACCTTCTCCTTCAAGCCATCTCCAATCGCAAAGTTGGTGAAGTTTGAAATCATCAGTGTTCAACAAATATGCAGTTTTTTCTGCAACAAACTTGTCAGCAACAAAAGGAATTCCACTGTAAGAAATGGCTTTGAAACCACCATCAAGGGTCATATAGTCCAAGTTTGAACGATTGAGACTCAAATAGTCTATGTAGTCACGGCGCACATCATATGAAGAAACAATAAAGTTGATTTGTCCTCCTGCAACTTCTTCAATTCCATCAATAGCAGACTGAATTGTTGCTGAATCAATTGTGCCTGTCTTTGAAATTTTGGTTGGTTTCAAGAATGAATAGTCATTTCTTGTCAAGCCATAAAGTTTTGAACTTGTTCCAAACAATGCTTCAAGTCCTGTCATTTCATTGTCTTTTGAACCTTGAACATAGAGTTTTTTGCCATCGCTAATGACTGCTGATGCACTCTTTGACAATGCAACAGTTTTGTTTGCTCTGTCTATGTTTTGAATTTTTGCAGATTGGATTTCACAAGTAGCCCCAGTTGCATCAAAAATGTCAACAATCATGCCTTCAACAAGATTTCTTACACTGTCAACAATGACTTCGTTTTTCTTTGTTCCACTGTTTGCACAAGTTGTTGCCAAAACACCTGTTCCATCGCCAAAAAGCATTCTGCCAAAGTTAAACTTTGATGCTTTCAAAAGTCCTTCCATTTCTGCATTCAACAAATTGACAAATGCCCCAGCAGAATTTGAAGATGCACGAACTGCTTTGTCGGAAATTTCAATTTTTCCAAAAAAGTTTTTCAGACTGAGTTTGAATTGAGCATAATTGTTGCCACCACAGTTTGGAAGAATTCCATCTTCTGTTCCTGCACCAATTCCTCCATTCAATCCATAAGGTGCAAGATGCACAATTTCTTTTCCCCAAACATCGGCTGTTGTTTGACCAATTTTGGCAAGCAAAGGATTGATGCCAATGTTGAGTTGTTCAGAAAGAACACCCAAATAGAGTTCTTTCAATGCGTTTTCTGCTGTTTGAAAATTTACCATAATTTTTTTCTCCTAATGATTTTGTTTTTGGAACATCCAACCAGCCTCTTCAATTGTTTTTGGTCTTGCTGGTGGAGTCACGGACTTCACTCCAACCTTGTTGATTGTGTTTGGAGTCCGATTTTGTGACAATTCGTTGAAATATTCTTTCAAAATTTTCTTTTTGATGTCAGCGTTTTTCAAAACATACTCAGTCAAAAACTCGTCATCAGACACAAGTTGTGCTGGTGTTTTCAAGTTTTCGACAAGCACTCTTGCAAAAGCGACATCCAATCCATTTTGATTTTGTTCCAAACTTTCGTCCTGAACAAATTGCTCAGCGATTTGACGAGAAAATTGTTTTGCCTGTGGGTTTTTTACAAAAAAATTGTCCACATTTGTTTTCCACTCTTTCTCATCAAAATTTTCAGTCTGTTCCTGCGCATTTTCATCAACATCACTTGCAATTTCATCATTGACTTTCGATTCATCGATTTGGTCATAGTTTGAATTTTGCAAATTGTTGGTTTCAAAATCTGAATTTGTCGTCATCTCACCTTCGACAGCAGTTTTTTCACTCTGTCTTTGCATCTGTGCCAATTTTTGAGAGCGCCTTGTAAATTCAGATTCCAATGCGTTGTAGGCAGCAAGCAAATCGCCTGCTGTTTTGAATTTTCCAAATTCATTGTCTATATCAAGAGCCTTGTCTTCCATTTCAGGTTGGACAATCTCATTTGTCAAACTAGTTTTTTCATCCATATCAGTTTTCTTCTCCATTTTCAAATTTGCTCATCAATGCTCCAACATTTTCATCCAAATTCATCAGTTGTTTGTGAGAATTTATGTGCAATTCTATTTTAGTTTTCAGATTTTCATTTCTAGATGTAGATTCAGACAGCAACAATTTGCTGTGTTCTGCAATATGCAACGCATGATTGTCCACAACATCAGGCTGAATTTTTCTTTTTGCAAATTCAAGATTTTCTCTTTGAGCCTTTTTCATGTGCAGTTCGTCAACATCACGGCAGTTTTCCCAGTTTCCAAAACCTAAAAGTTCAAAGATTTTAGTTTTTGTTCTTTGCGACATTTTTCCATTTTCATCGGTCAGCAATCCCAATTTCAGCAATTCCAAAACCATTGCTTTTCTGCTGGCAGTTGTGTCTTCAAGTTCATTTGCCGTGTCAAAAACCAAGTCATCGTTGCTCAAATCGTTTGCTGAAAATGATTTCATTTCGATGTCACCATTTTCACCTGCAATTCGTTTCATTCTGATTTGAGAAGCAAATTGTTTGTAAAGACGCAAAATTTGTTTTCCAACTTCTTTCACGCAAGAGCGCAAACTGTCGGCTGTCAAAGAAATTCGTGTGTCATCTTGTTCAAGCAAAAGCGAAATTGCAGTTCCGCTTGACACATTTGTTGGCACTTGCGAATAGGTTGTGACTTCGCTAACACCCGAAATCATGACAAATTCACTCATCAATCTGTCTTCTTCCAAATGAAAATCATGTGGAACTTGTCCACTATTGAGCATGACTGGTGGCGTGCTTCCTTGTCTATAAATCAAAATTTTTCCAGGTGACAAACCTTCTTCTTCAAGGTTGTCAATGTCAACAGAACCATCTTCAACAGCCAAAATGCCCATTGCAATTCTGTTCATAAATTCATGCTTTCGATTTTTCACAACGTTGTAGGCACGCTGAACAGGAATAATTCTTTCAATGACACTTGTTCCAAAAAAAGCACCAACAGTGTCCAAACAAACTTGTTTCACAAATGGGAACTTTCTTTCTCCATCTTCTCCATTGACAAAAGGCAAATCTCCAACAAATAGCAAAGAATTTCCTGCAACAATTTCCAATCTTCCATCGGGATGTTTGAGAGTTGGCTTTGAATATCTTTCAATGACAACGACAGAGTTTTCTTTCATTTCAGTGTCCATTTTGGGGACTGTGGCATTATAGCCAAACCCACCACAAATTTCAGCATTGCTCAGTGTGAAGACTCCAATTTTTTCGCCATCTACTCTCTTTCCCCAAATTTTTTCAACTTCATCAACTGAAAAAACTTTGGCGTGAATGATTGAAGTTTGGTCATCAATTTCAGCAACAGCCAAACTTTCAGGAAAGATTTCAAAAGGAGAACAAACAGAAATGTCAACATCACCTTCACGCAAATTCATTGATGGTTCAACAACTTTTCCTTTGTTTGAATTCCAAACCACTTTGTAGAAAGCACTTCCTGTTGTTTCACTCCACACATTTGCTTCGCTCATTGCATCGCTCCAATGATTTTCACTGCAAATTGTTTCAAGCACTGATGTAGAAAACTTTGCAGCAGCCACATCTTCATCATCGCTTGTCGCAGGTCTAACACTAACTTTGGCTTTCACTCTTGACAATTTTGACAGACGTGTTTCAACAATTGGAGCAATATGATTGTAAACTTCTCTTTCTTGCCAAAAATATTGTTTGGCACCATCTTCAATGTCTCCCCTTGATGAAATTGAACAAAATTGGTTGCCCACCAAAAAATTCATGTTGAGTCGCCACTGCAATTCAAGAGGACGCCTTTGAATTTGTCTTTTGGCAAAATCTTCTTTGACATTTCTGACAATGTCGTCTTCAAATTCTTTTTTCATCATTTCGCACTATATCCTTTGTTTTTTGACTTTTTGTCATCATGAAAAGTTTTGTTTTCAGTTGCTTTTTTCACAAAATTTTCTGGACTTTTTGGCACAAAAAACTTTTGAAGTTCAACCATAAGTTCTTTTGCGCAGTCTTCGCACAAATTCAAATTGTGTGAAATTGAAATTCCACCATCAACTGTCAAACTTGCATAATTTCTGCAAGATGCCATGTCGCATTTGACCTTTTTGTCCAATCTTTCAATTTTCATTTTTTCTCCTTTCAAACTCTAACTATTTTTAGATTTTGATTTCTTTTCATTTTTTTGAAGCAATTTCAACAAACGCTGTTTTTCTTTTTCCAAGGTTTCATCATCAAAAGATGAAATGTCTTTTTCTTGATTCAGTTCCAAATATGTTTTCATCGCAGTGCTGTCGGGAGGACAATGTTTTGATGTCACCTTTCTTTTTGCAAGAGCAATCTCCCCCTCATCACGAACCACATATTCTTCAACAATTTCGTCATAGGTGTAGCCTGTTGCTTTTTTAAGCAACGATTTCATAATTTTGTCATCCATAGTTTCCATCCTCATGTCGCCTAAGTTGTCTAAACAGCCTTTCCTTGTCTTTTGCAATGGCACTTTTGAAATTTTCTTGTTCCAACTTGGCAGGTTTTGGTCTTGACATAACAAAATATCTCAGTTCATCCAAAGCATGGTCATCAATTTTTTTCGGACGGTCGCCATTGCCCCACCAATAACTTTTTATTTCTCTTATCAAATTTACGCATGATTTAAAAATGAAAATTTTTGGTGGTCTTTGAGAAAACAGTTCTTTTACTCTCGCAATTCCAGCAAACATATCTTTGTTTACTTTTGGATTGACAAGAATCCCTTTTTCGCAAAACAATTCGGCAACGCTTTTTGAAGATGCCAAAGTGCGTTGATTTGCAGCAGAATCAATGAGAGCATTCAAACGCCCTTTTGAATCAGTTCGCCAGTCAAGTTGCTTTGCCATTTCAAAAATTTTTTCAGCATGCCAATCGATGTCTTTTCCTTTTTCATAGTGTTCAGCCACAACAAAAATGTTTGAATCGCCATCAACGGCATAGAAATGACAACTTGTTGGGTTGTTGAGTCCTGGGTCAATTGAAATTCCTGCTTGCCAATCATACGGAATGTCAAATGGCTCAATCACATGAATGTTTTGGTCAAATTCAGGATAGACAAGCCCAGTGTCAGTGTGAAATCTTCCAAACCGTCTGGTTTCTTGTGCCTCATCGCTTGTAGATTTCAAAAGCATTTCAACTTCTTGTTTTGGCAAATAGGGGTTGTCAATCCATTCAATGTGTTCAGACCAAACCTCAGGGCTTTGAAAACAGTTCAATTCAATTTCGTCATAAACCCATGTCAAGCCTTTCAAAGGTGTCATTGTTCCAAAAACATCACCTGCCTTGTCAAACACTCTCATTCGGCATTCATCATAGACATCTTTTGGAGGTTCTTCATCAAACCAAACAAAGTCTAGCGATGCACCTTGAAATTTTTCTCTGCCTTGGTCTGCCGACTTAAAGCCAATTCGACTCAGTCCTCCAAAAGCATTTCTAACAACGATATGGTCAATAATTCCATATTCAGGCGAGCCTTTTTTTCCACTCATCATCACGACATCTTCGATATAACGAGGAGCAAGATATTTCAAAATTTTTGATTGTGCCACATCTCTTTGAACTTCATATGACACGCTGACAACCCATCCAAAAACATTTTCTCGATTTTGTCGATAGGGATGAATTCCTCTTGCCATCCAAACAGTTTCAACAGCACCACATTCAGTTTTGCCACTTCGGTTGCCCCCAAAAACCCACCGATTTCTTTTTTGACATTTGTGGAAAGCCATTTGTTTTTCATGAACAACCTTGCGATTGTAGTTGAACAAAGCGTCGCTTTCTCTTTGTTTTTGCTCCAATTCAATTTTTAACAACTTTTCAACAATTTCTTTTTCGCTCATCACAGCAAAACTACCATTGAAAAACCCGTAATCAAAAGTTTTATGGCAAAAATGCAGAAAATTTTCAAAATTTGAATTTTGTCTTTTAAGAATGAATAGAATGGTGTATAATCGGTGTATGACAATGGAAAAAAGGATTTTTAAAAATTTAATAATTTTAAGTTTCATTTTTGTTTTCAGCATTTCGTGTGTTGCTTTGATTTTTTTTGGAAATGAAGTAGCGTTTGCAGGAGATGACACAGCATCGCTATACTATGAAATTGAAGATACACGTGCCTTGTCTGAAATCAAGAGTGCAACAGTTTCAAAAACAAAATTTTATTATGAAGACAAACCAAATTCATATTTTTATTTGCCAACCACTTTTTTCATCAAATATGTTGGAGAAACTCAAAATTTAAACGGCTATTCCTATCAAGTTGTTTATGGTGGCAAAAGTGGAACAATAGTTTTTGATGACACATCCAAAAGTTTCAAAAACAGTTTTACAAGCAATTCAACTGTTGAAATGGAGGGAGAAGCACCCAAAACAAAACTTTCATTCAAAAACGAAAACAAAACGCTTTCGATTGATGGTCACACAATCACCAATACTTGGGACATTCTATATTTGGGAGAAAAAACAGACACTCAACAAGTTTATGCAAAATTTTCCATCAATGACGGCACAATAAAAACCGTTTATGGAATGATTGACAAATCAGAATTGAAAGATTTTACAGTTTTGCCACACAAAGTCACAATAGACAAGCAAAATCCAACAACAACTCCTGATTCTTCAATTGTGACACCAACCTTCAAAAACGCAAAACTTGCCAAAGTAACATTGATAATTTGTATAACAATTCCAGCAGTTTTAATTGTAGTTTTGATGTTTGTTCCAAACAAAAGATACGCCGAAAAGCAAGCAGAAAAACAAAAAAGACTGCGTGAGCCATCAAAATATGATGAAACAAAAAATCATAACTATGCCCAAAATCATCATCGAGAATATCAAGAATTTGATGACAATGAAAAAGGTAGATATGCACCAAAAGACTATCGTGACTAAGATATTAGAAAAAACAATATAAAAAAAGAACCTAATGATAATTTAGGTTCTTTTTATTTTCACTATATTATATCTATTTTTTATGTTCGCTAT
>CAYPVP010000049.1:0-2772 GCA_964414205.1 uncultured Bacteroidaceae bacterium
ATTTATAACTATATCAAAAGAAATATAGTGAGAATAGTGAGAAAAAATAGTAAAGTTAAAATAAAAAAGGAGCATTTGCTCCTTTTTTTGATGTTATTCTTGGTCTCCAAATTGTTCTTCAACCATTTTTCTGAATTCTTCATAGACTTTGTCCAAAATCTTTTCGTCTTCGATTGGAACAAATTCAGTTTCCACTTCCCCTTTTGCTTCTTTTTCAACAAGTTCATAAATCAAAACTTCATCTTCATCAATATCAGGAAGTGCTTGTGCTGGTTTCATGATGATATACCATCTGTTTTCAACATCAAGAGTTGCCAAGTGAACAAATTCTTCATCTTTGTCGGTTGCTTGGTTGTAGAGAATGATGATGTCATCTTCTTCTTCATCAATATTTTGTCCATCTTCAATAAAATCTGCCATAGTTGTTTCTCCTTTGACGAAATGAGTAACTATTTCGCCATCTAGCATATTATAAACAATAAAATAGAAAAATACAACATTAAAATGATTTTTTAAACTGAATGTTGCAAATTTCAAACAATGTGTTCAATATGTGGTTTAAATAAAAAATGCTCTCAACTTTTTGAGAGCATATGGTTGAGTGATAAATCATCAATTTTGATGAGAATCAAGATAACTTTGCAAAATTATGCAAGCAGCGACTTTGTCAATGACCTGTTTTCTTTTGCTTCTGCGAACATCTGCTTGAATCAACATTCTTTCGCCCATGACAGTTGTGAGTCTTTCATCTTGATAGACAACTTTGATTCCACTTTTTTCTTCAAGAACATTTCCAAATTGGCGAGTAATTTCCACTCTTTCGCCCTCTGTTCCGTCCATGTTTTTTGGTAGTCCCAAAACGAAAGTATCAACGCCTTCTTTTTTTGCATATTCAATAAAATAGTCAATGTCAGCATCATAATTTTTTCGAGTATAAGTTTCTCTTGCATTTGCAATGATACACAATATATCGCTTATTGCAATTCCTATTCTAACATCACCAATGTCAAGCCCAAGTTTTCTCATTTTTCACCATTTCCATTTCTTTTTTGTTGTCTAATTTGTATTTCTTTTTCAAAACCTATATTTGTTGGAAGATAGAATTTTGAATTTTTGAATTCATCAGGCAAATATTGTTGTTCTACCCAATGTCCATCATAGTCGTGTGGATATTTGTAGCCACTCACCCTGTCTTCATCACCTTTGTAGTTTGCATCTCTCAAATGTAGAGGGACTTTTTCGTTGTGACTTGACAAAACTGCTTCTTCTGCTAGGTGCATTGCATTGTAGACGGCATTTGATTTTGGTGCTTCGGCAACATAGATGATGCCTTCTGTCAATGGAATTTTTCCCTCTGGAAGACCTATGTTTTGAAATGCTGTCAAAGTTGAAACTGCAACAACCAAAGCGTTTGGGTCTGCCATTCCAACATCTTCTGAGGCGTGAATCATAATTCTTCTTGCAATCAAAAGTGGGTCAACTCCTGCATCAATCATTCGCATTGCCCAATATACTGCTGCATTGCTATCGCTTCCACGCATGCTTTTGATAAACGCTGAAATCATGTCATAATACATGCTTTCATCAACTGAAAGTGCTTTTGTTTGAATTGATTCACTTGCCACTTGTTTGTCAATGACAATCGTGCCATCTCCATTTGGGTGAGTTGACAGTGCTGCGAGTTCCAAAGCATTCAGTGCTGTTCGCAAATCGCCACCTCCTGCCCATGAAAAGTGTTTCAAGGCTTCGTCGGAAATTTCAATTTTTAAATTGCCAAGTCCCCTTTCCTTGTCATTCAAAGCATTTCTCAATCCTTTTTCAATGTCGTTTTCCGAAAGGCGTTTGAAATTGAAAATTCTGCATCGAGAAACAATGGCTTTTGTCATTGAAACATAAGGATTTTCAGTTGTTGAACCAATGAAAATTATGTCGCCTTGTTCAATGGCTTGCAAAACACTGTCAGATTGTGCCTTGTTCCAACGATGACATTCATCAAGCAACAAATATGTTTTTTTTCCATAATATTTCAAAAGCGATTTTGCATCTTCAATGGCTTTTTTTGCATCAGCAACACCCGAAGAAACTGCATTCAGTTTGACAAAATTGGCATTTGTGTTTTGTGCAATGATGTTTGCCAAAGTTGTTTTTCCTGAACCTGGCGCACCATAAAAAATGCAACTTCCAAGTTTGTCTGCTTTGATTGCACGACGCAAAAGGGAATGTTCACTGATTATGTGTTCTTGTCCCACAAATTCATCCAAGTTTCTAGGTCGCATTCTTGCTGCCAGTGGAGAAAGTTGATTGGTGTTGTTTACAATGTCAAATAAATCCATATATTGAATATATCATAATTATAATTATTAGTAAATAAATATAGTAAGAATAAATTTTAAATCAAATCGCCATTCAAATTGCCATATAATGGTAAAATTAACTGAAAAATAAAATAGAGATTGAATTTTCAAATTGTCAATATTATCAAATTTGCTATGCAAAATGAATTGAAAATCTTGCTATAAAAAATAAATTGAAATTTGCAATAAAAATTGAATTGTAAAATTTACTATGAAAAGTAGAATTATAAAAGATTATACAAGTTGAATTGAAAATTTGATAAAATCAATAAATAAAAAATTAACCCACATATAAAAATTAGTAATATCTAATTCCAATAATAAAAGCCAAATAAAATGCTATAAAATCATCTAAAATTGATAAAAAAAACGAACTGCTGTTGCAGTCCGAATTTTCAAAGTTTGCGAGATTAGTCTA
>CAYPVP010000049.1:2872-11349 GCA_964414205.1 uncultured Bacteroidaceae bacterium
AGCCGAGTTCTGTATTAGACGGTCATCTGTCTAGACAATGTGTTGCCACATTGTTTTTTACGGCATTGTCTTAAACAATGCGTCAAACATTGTCTTTATAAGCATAAAAAAACGAACTGCTGTTGCAGTCCGAATTTTCAAAGTTTGCGAGATTAGTCTATAAGCCGAGTTCTGTATTAGACGGTCATCTGTCTAGACAATGTGTTGCCACATTGTTCAAGCGATTGTCGGACGGACGGGCAATCCATGTGTCCTTGTTTCTTGCACCAAGTGGGGTTTACACCAGAACATCGTCGCCGAGTTCTGCGTGAGCCTTTACCTCACGTTTTCATCCTTACCAACAGTTGTTGGCGGTTTTTTTCTGTTGCACTTTCCTTAAAGTCACCTTCACTGGGAGTTACCCAGCACTCTGCCCTGCGGTGCTCGGACTTTCCTCATATTTCTATGCGACCATCTGGCTAACTCGCAAAAATATCATAGCATATTTTGATTTCTATGGCAACAAAATGGTTGCAAGATGTTTTGAAACTCCAAATTGTTTGAAAGTTGTTTTAAAATTCATTGATGGCAAAGATTACACAATTTGAACATAGTCATTCATTATTGTTTTAATTTAATTTTCAACATTGTCAAAAATTGGCGAAATTTGATTGTTAAAAAAAATTATAACCTATCAATCATTTACTGCAATTTAGTTTTTTTATGTTGAATATCATCATTAGGTTGCTGTTTTTTTCAAAGCAAAGATAAAACTTTAACGACAATCTAAAACAAAGACTGTTTATATTATTTCAATTTTGATTTGTAGTCATTGCTCCATTCACGCATTTCTTTTGCATGAGGAATTGCATGCCCAGAATAGTCTGAGCCACCAATCAATCGGGCAATTTCTTCCAAATTGTTTTCTAGCAAATGCAAATTTGTGACTGTTTTGCCATTTTCAACATGTTTTTCAATCAAATAGTGACTGTCTGCCATTGATGCAAGTTGTGGCAAGTGAGTGACAGCCAAAACTTGCTTGCCATGTGCAATGCTCATCAATTTGCAAGCAACAACCTCGGCTATGTGTCCTGAAATTCCTGTGTCAATTTCATCAAATACCATTGTTTGAATTCCGTCAACAGTGCAAACAATGTTTTTTAGTGCAAGCATAAATCGTGACATTTCACCACCTGAAATTATTTTTGCAAGTGGCTTCAAAGGTTCGCCTACGTTTGGTGAAATCATAAATGTGACAACATCTACTCCGTTTTGAGTTGCTTTTCTAATTTTTTCTTCATCATTTTTGCAATTTTCAAATTGAACAGCAAAAATGCTTCCTTTCATTCCCAAATCGACCAATTCTTTGGTGATTTTTGTTTCCAAAATTTTTGCAATGCTTTTTCTTTCTTTTGTCAAACTATCCAATGCAACAATGAAATTCTTTTCAACTTTTGAAATTTTGTTTTCAAGTTCCAAAACTCTGTCATCAGCATTCAACAATTCTTGAAGTTCTTCTTTTGATTTTTGCAAAAATGAAAAAACACTTTGGCAGTTTCCACCATATTTTTTGGTGATTTTTCTAACTGTTTCAAGCCTGTTTTCAAGTTCTTCTGCACTTCTTTCATCAAAATTCAATCTTTCTTTCAAGTCTTTTAGAGATTCGGAAATGTCTTTCATTTCAATTCTTGCACTATCAATTCTGTCTGACAAATTTGAA
This sequence comes from uncultured Bacteroidaceae bacterium, assembly GCA_964414205.1. Classification (GTDB taxonomy): domain Bacteria; phylum Bacillota; class Clostridia; order Christensenellales; family CAG-917; genus STD2-102. The sequence goes on from CAYPVP010000049.1 coordinate 4,572, forward strand.
ACTTCTTTGTCATAGTCAGAAATGCTTTCCAAACGCTGAAATGCGATTTTGCTTTTGCTCAAAATGTTTTCACTTTCATAACCGTCAATTTGCTCAATGCAATCTGAAAGTGCTGACAAAATTTTTTCTTGATTGCGAATTACTTTGCGTTTTTCAAGCAGTTCATTTTCTTCGTTTTCTTGAATGTTGGCTTTTTCAATTTCTTGAATTTGAAAATTCAAAATGTCGCATTTTTGCTCTCTTTCTTGATTGTCACCGAGTCTTTTGAGTTCATTTTTGATTGCATGATATTCATCAAACAAGATTTTTGTTTTTTCTTTTTCTAGTTCGATTTTTTCAGACTCAAAACTGTCAAGCAAAAGAATGTGAGCATCTTCGTTCAAAAGTGATTGATGTTCGTGTTGACCGATGATGTCGGCAAGCAACGAAGTCAAACCTTTCAAAGTTGACAAAGTTACAACTCTGCCATTGATTCGGCACTCATTTTTGCCTTCAATGGTCATTTTTCTTGAAACAACCAAAATTTCTTCCAAATCAAAACCAATCTCTTGCAAATATGAATCGATTTTCAAATTGTTGTAGTCGGAAAAAATGGCTTCGACAGTTGCAAAACTTTCTCCATGTCGAATCAAAGTTTTGTCTGCTCTTTCGCCAAGTGCAAAGTTTAGGGAATCAATGATGATTGATTTTCCTGCTCCTGTTTCACCACTCAAAATGTTCAAGCCCGTATAGAATTGCAAATTGAGTTTTTCAATCAATGCTATGTTTTTTATGTTGAGTTCTGAAAGCATTTTTCACCTTCGTTTTAGTCTAGTAAACTTTTTAGTTTGTCTTCAACAAGTTCTGCTTTGTCTGTGTTTGAAGTGATGATGATGATTGTGTCGTCACCTGCAACAGCCCCCAAAACATCTTCAAAAGCGAGTCTATCAATGAGTGCTCCTGCTGAATTTGCACTTCCAGTTTCGGTTTTTATGACAATTATGTTTTGAGCATGTTCAATGGAAATGACGGCATTTCTAAATAGTTTGTGATATTTGTCAAAAGTTTTTTCTTCTTTTGCCTTTTGAGGAATATATTTATAATTTTTTCCATCATTTGCCAAAACTTTGATGATGTTCAAATCTTTTATGTCCCTAGAAACCGTTGCTTGTGTAACATTGAAACCTTCTTCATTCAAACATCTCACAATTTCTTCTTGTTTGTCTATGTCTTGTTTGACAATAAGTTCCAAGATTTTCATTTGTCGACTAACTCTGCTCATTTTTTCTCCTTAATTTTCAAATTTTCCCCAAATGTTCATTTTTTGCAACAACTTTTTGTAAAAATGAGTGCTATCATTTCTCAAAAACAAAGCCGATTTGTTGGCTTTTTGAATTATTATTTTTTCCAAATTGGTGACATTGTCAATCAATCTGCCATCAACAACAACATCAGCGATTTCGTTTTCTTTTGAAAGTTTCAATTCAATGACAGAGTCAAAAGAAACAACAATCGGACGAGAATACAAAGTGTGAGCGCAAATTGGATTGATGACCAAACCATCAACATTAGGTGCCAAAATTGGACCACCTGCCGAAAGAGAATAGGCTGTTGAGCCAGTTGGCGTGCTGACAATGACGCCATCTGCCCTGTATGTGTCAAGTGTTTCTCCTGACACTTTGGCTTTCAAATAAATTGGAGTTGTTCCGTGAGATTTCAAAACGACATCGTTCAACGCCACAATCTTTTTGTCAAGATATGAAACTTCAATCAAATCTCGTTTTTCAATTCCATATGTTTTGACTGCTTCCAAAATTGTTTCAGGAGTTGCTGTTCGTTCAAGTTCAGCCAAAAAGCCTTTGTCACCCAAATTTACAGGCAAAATTGGAACTTTTAGACCTTCACACAATGCTACGGCCTTCAATGTTGTTCCATCTCCACCAAAAACAATCATTGATGCAGAATTTGCAATTTCTTTTTTCAGTTCAGAATGGTCACTTTGTAAATTTTCAAAATCTTTGGTATCAAATGCAAAAAAATCAATCTTTTGTTTTTTCAATAAAGATTTTAAATTTTCAACATAAAGATTTCCTTCTGAATTTTGTGATTTTGAAAATATTGTTAATTTCATATTTACTCCTATTTATGTTTGATTATACGACATAAAAGCAGAGATTTCAACTGGTTTATTCACAAAAATATTCATATTTTGAATTTTATGCAAAAAATATGTTGCGATGATTGTGGTAAATATGAAAATAAAAAAAATTCTAAATTGAAATTCAAATTAGAATTGAAAAATTTTTTATGGATAATTTAGAAAATCATTAGTCAGCAAAATTTATACAATATTTGTGGTCGAAAACAAAAACAATGCAATGAAATTAAGCATAACAAAAAAAAATTGTTTAAACAAAATTATGTTTAAACAAAATATTGTGATTGAACAAACTTATGGCTTTTCGACAAGCAACAAAAATTCTCGGTTTTTGCCTTCAAACATTTTGGGTGCATCGCACCATCCTAGAATTTTAAACCCAATTCCACTTGCAAAATTTACAATTTTAGTCAATGCCGTTTGTCTATCTTTTTCCAAAATGACAATACCTTTTTTGCTCAAAGCCTTTTTCCCAACTTCAAATTGTGGTTTCACAAGCAAAACTGCTTTTCCTTGCGATTTCAAAATTTTGAAAATTGTCGGCAAAATCAATTCCAATGAAATGAAACTGACATCTGTGGAAACAAAATCGGCGCATTCGCTTTGAAAATCGGCCGTGTTTCGTGCATTTGCTTTTCTAAATTCAACCTTAGGGTTCAATTTTATTTCATCTTCCAACTGACAATCAGCGACATCAACAGCAACAATCGATTTGACACCTTCCAACAACATACAATCGCTGAAACCACCATTTGAACAGCCAATGTCATAGGCATTCAAATCTTTCAAGTCGATTTTGAAATGGTCAATGGCAGTTTTCAGTTTGTGTCCACCTTGCGAAACAAACTCATTGTTCAAATCCAAATCAATTTGATTTTTGCCATCAACTTCAAAAGATGGAGTAAGAATTGTTTTGCCATCAACTACAACTTGACCTTTTTTGACAAGTTGCTGAGCATATGTTCGTGATTTTAGTTTATAGTTTTCAAAAATATAGACATCAAGACGCATTGACTAGCCCTCAAACCATTTTGCAACAATTCAAAATTTTTTCTGATACACATCGTGGTGAAATTCCTGTGGTTTCAATCAATTCTTCAATGGTTCCTTGTGCCAAAACTTGTTTTTCAATTCCAACTGAAAGATGAGAAAGTTTGACGCCAAATTTTGATGCAAGTTCGTCAATATAACTTCCAAAACCACCACTCAAAACATTGTCTTCAATCGAAACCACACATTTTTCTTTCAATTTGTCAATTTCAAATTCTGTCCAAGAGTTTAGTTTTGTTGCATTTTCAACACTGATGTTTTTCATTCCAAGTTGATTCAAAACAAATTGAACTGCCAAGCCAATTTGCCAAGTAAAAATTCCACAAGTTAAAACAACAATTTCTTTTTCTTTGTCAAAAACTAAGTGTTCAGTTTCAATTTTGTTTTTCAAATCATCGACAATTTTTTTTGTTTCTTGACTTTTGAGGTCAAAAATAATTGAAGATTTTGGATAGCGAATTGAAATTGGAGTCGAAATTGGCATTGAAAGAACTTTTTCAAATTCTTCAACATCTTTTGGTGCATACATTGTCAAGTTTGGCAAAGTTCTCAAATAGGAAATGTCATAAATTCCTTGATGTGTTTCGCCATCTGCTTCAACAAGTCCAGCATGGTCAACGCAAATTTTCACTGGCATTTTGTTCAAACAAATCTCAATCATTGTTTGGTCATATGCACGTTGCAAAAATGTTGAATAAACTGCCAAATATGGTTTCATTCCACCTTTTGCTAGTCCTGCACACATCGAAACTGCATGCTCTTCGCAAATGCCGACATCAATTGAAAACTCAGGAAATTCTTTTTGAAAATCACCAAGACAAACACCATCAATCATGGCAGGTGAAACAGCAACAACTTTGTTGTCGGATTGATGAATTTTGCTTAAAATTTTTGAAAATTGTTTTTGCAAAACATATGTTTGGTTTGAAGAACAATGTTCAGTTGCCACAGAATGGAATTTGTCAGGGCAAATTTCAGCATCAGAAAATCCTTTTCCTTTTTCCGTTTTTACACGAATTGCTGTGATTTGTTTGTTGTTTTTCAAATTTTCAAATGTTTCAACCAATTTTTCAATGTTGTGTCCATCAATTGAACCAGCAAAAACAATGTTTTTGTTCTCAAACAGGCATTTCAAGGCTTCATCTGAAAAAATTTGAGCGCCAACTCTTTTTGAAATTGTCATTTCGTTGTCGTTCAAAACAATCAATCCTTGTCCATTCAGTTGACCAATGTCATTGAGTGCTTCAAATGTTTGACCACCCAAAAATGCACCATCACCAATGACAGAAACAACACGATGATTGCCGTTTTGCAAATTTCTTGCCCTAATCAGTCCAGTCATCAAAGAAATAGAAGTGCTTGAATGACCTGTGCTGAAAGTGTCAAATGCACTTTCTTCACATTTTGGAAATCCTGAAACGCCATTTGATTTTCTTAAATGAGCAAATTGTTCGTTTCTGCCTGTCAAAATTTTGTGCGTATAGCATTGGTGACCGACATCGAAAATGATTTTGTCGTTTGGAGTGTCAAAAACTTTGTGCAAAGCGATTGTAAGTTCGACAACACCAAGATTTGATGCCAAATGTCCACCCTCTCTTGAAACAACTTCCAAAAGTCGCTTGCGAATTGTGTCCGAAAGTTCAGCGAGTTGATTTATATTATAATTTTTAATTTCTTTTATAGTCGGAATATCCATTTTATCCTCTTGCTTGATATAATTTTTCAAAAAAATTATTATACTTGAAAGATAATAAACCATTTTCCACAAAATTACCATACTTTTTGCTATTATATTTTGTCTTCAATGTTTTTTACGATTATCTTTTGTCTTCATTTGCGATTGCTTATTGTTAAGCAATAGTTTATCAAAACTTGTTATCAGCGTTTTTATTTTTTTCGTTTTTGAGTTCTTGTTGTTCTTTTTTCTTCTTTTCTTTTTTCATTTGTCTGCGTTCTTCTGGATTGAAAACACCAATAAATTTTGATACAAACAATACGATGTCTTTTGAATTTTTCATTGCAATTGTTTTCATAAATGCCTTTCCACCAACAGTAAATGCAGCAACAACACTTGAAATGATGATTGTCAAAATTTGTTGTGTGACTTTGCCTTGAAAAACTTCCAAAAGTTTCATTACAATGACAATTGAACATGCACCCGAAATGATTCCAAAAATGTCACCGATGACATCACAGCAAATTGAAGAAACTTTGCTTGCATTTTTGACCATTTTCAAAGCAGTTTTTGCTCCAAAAACTTTTTTTGAACTCATCGAAACAAAGGGAGTGAGTTCGCATGCTGTGACAGCAACGCCAATTGCATCAAACAAAATCGAGCCTAAAATCAAAAATACAAGCAACAAGACTGTGACAACAACATTTCCAGTTGAAGCAGTCAAATCACTCAAAAAACTGAACAATATTGACAAAACCAACGAAATGACGGTGATTTTCAATGTCCAAATCCAGCCTTTCTGTTTTTTTTGCTTGTTTTTGGGTCTTGATTTTGCATTTTTCATTGCATCAACAGAAATGATTCCCTTTTTCTTTAAAGGGTTTGCATCGACAGTGTCACAATTCTCTTGACAAATTTTAGAATTTTCTTGTTTGCATGAAACATCATTTGCAATTTTCAAATTTGTTTTTTTTGGTGATGCTTTTTTATTGTCAAAACTATCAGTTGCTGAGTCTGACTCAACATTTTTTTGTAGAAAAAAAACGCCATCATCTTGGTTTTGCAAGACGGCGTCAACATAACAATTTACTTTTTTCAAATCAGAAGGACTTTCAACTTTCAAATTGATTTCATTTGCATCATTATTTGTTGATGCGTTGTTCAAATCAAAACCTTCAACAGTTTTGCTGTTGGGCTTGCTTTTTATGTGAGAGTCTGAATTTTGATTAGATTTTTTTTGTTCCAAATTAAACTCCAAAAAACATGATGAATAGGTGGTAATGTTTTGAGTAAACCTTGCGCCTTAGGTTCGGTAGGGTTTCCCAATCGAGAAAACTTTTTGTCGCCAAAAAAGAAGTTTCCTATCACATCTCGCTCGTTTTGTTTCCAAAAACGACACCGAATCGCCACTTAGTGCACACTATAATCCCCAAAACATTTCATTGAGAACAGTCTAGAAGATTTCCTTTACAGATTCACACCGACCTTAGCCTCTTTTGCAAAACAGGTTTCAACGAGCAATCATCATTCTTTGTCGGCCAACGCAGAACGATGTGTTCTCATATTCACCAATTTCACTCACGGCAGGCTACACTGCACACAACACTGTCGCATCGCATGGCAGGTTCCCACCCCGTTCAGTAGCACAAAACATGCTACCAAATCAGGTCTCCACGGAAGTTGGGTCGTTCATCGCATGCCGTTGCGATTCGCCCAAAATCCTTAACTCTCAGCAACAGCCCTAATTTGGGCAAAAAAGGCCATCACCAAAAACTTCATCGATATGCCCGTCGGCGATATTTTACCCCCGCCTTCGGACGGCAGAATCTGACTAGAATACTGCACCACCTAAACTATATTTATTATACCATATTATGCAATTTTGTCAACATTGTGATGGAATGAAGAAAATTTAT
>CAYPVP010000050.1:0-11325 GCA_964414205.1 uncultured Bacteroidaceae bacterium
TGAATATTCACCAAAAATGTATAATGAGTTAATTTATGAATAATTTATTTATAAAAATACATAGAATGTATATTAAAAAGACATTTATACATAAATATCAAAAATGTTTGCATTTTTATAAATTTTCGTTGACTATTTGTATTTTTATTCATAGAATGTTAGAAAAGAAACAAATGGAGATAAAATTATGAAAAATGATATTAAAAAAATCGTTCTTGCCTATTCTGGTGGCCTTGACACTTCAATCATCATTCCTTGGCTAAAAGAAAATTATAACAACCCTGAAATCATCGCTGTCAGTGGTGATGTTGGACAAGGAACTGAACTTGAAGGACTTGAAGAAAAGGCTTTGAAAACTGGTGCTTCAAAATTGTATATTGAAGATTTGAATGAAGAATTTGTCAATGACTATGTTTTTGAAACTGTCAAAGCAGGTGCAAAATATGAAGGTGACTATTTGCTAGGAACTGCTTTTGCTCGACCAATCATTGCAAAAAGAATTGTTGAAATTGCTTTGAAAGAGGGGGCAGACGCAATTTGTCATGGATGCACTGGAAAGGGAAACGACCAAGTCCGTTTTGAACTTGCAATCAAAGCATTTGCTCCTGATTTGAAAATCATTGCTCCTTGGCGTGAATGGGACATCAAATCTCGTGATGAAGAAATTGATTATGCAGAAGCCCACAACATTCCACTCAAAATCAACAGAGAAACCAACTATTCAAAAGATAAAAACTTGTGGCACTTGTCACACGAAGGGCTTGATTTGGAAGACCCAAAAAATGAACCTGACTATGACAAAGAAGGTTTTCTTGAAATGGGAGTTTCTCCATTTAAAGCACCTGACAAAGCAACATATGTGACAATTGGCTTTGAAAAAGGAAAACCAATTTCAGTTGATGGAATTGAAATGAATGGAGTTGAGATTGTCAAAAAACTCAATGAACTTGGTGGTGCAAACGGAATTGGACTTGCTGACATTGTTGAAAATCGTTTGGTTGGAATGAAATCTCGTGGTGTTTATGAAACCCCTGGTGGAACAATTTTGTATCGCGCACATGAAGTTTTGGAAACAATTTGTCTTGACCGTGACACAGCACACTTCAAAGAAATTGTTGCTTGTCAGTTTGCTGAACTTGTCTATTTTGGAAAATGGTTTACACCATTGAGAGAATCAATTTCAGCATTTGTTGACAAAACACAAGAATTTGTGACTGGAAATGTGACTTTGAAACTTTACAAAGGCAACATTATCAACGCAGGAGTTGTTTCACCATTTTCACTATATAACCCTGAAATTGCAACTTTTGATGCTGATGAAGTCTATGACCAAAATGACAGCGCAGGGTTCATCAATCTTTATGGCTTGCCACTCAAAGTTCGTGCTTTGATGATGAAAAACATAAAGAATTAAATTGAAAACACACTTTTGTGTTTTATGGATAGGGGGTTGTAGACCTCAAACAACAGGAGAAATCACCATGGAAAAAATGTGGGCAGGAAGATTCAAGAAGCAACTTGATGAAAAAGTCAACGATTTCAATTCGTCAATTCGTGTTGACAAAAGAATGTTTGTTGAAGACATCAATGGTAGCATTGCTCATGCAAACATGCTGGGAGCAACTGGAATTTTGCTCAAAACAGATGTTGAAGAAATTTTGAATGGTTTAAACTCAATTCTGAGTGATTTGAAAAGTGGAAAACTTCAAGTAGATTTGCAAGCAGAAGACATTCATATGTTTGTTGAAACCGAACTTACCAAAAGAATTGGAGAAAATGGAAAGAAGTTGCACACTGCAAGAAGCAGAAACGACCAAGTTGCACTTGACTTGAAAATGTATGCTAGAAACGAAATCAAAGAAATTGAAAACTTGATTTTGCAACTTTTGGAAACAATTTTGAATCTTGCTGAAAATCATAAGAATACTGTTGTTTGTGGTTATACTCACTTGCAAAAGGCACAGCCAATCACTTTTGCAGAGCATTTGCTTGCATATGCAAACATGTTCAAGCGTGACTTTCAAAGGCTTGAAGATTGCCAAGAAAGATTGAATTTTTGTCCTTTGGGTTCTTGTGCGCTTGCTGGAACGACGCACCCAATCGACAGACAACTGACGTCAAAACTTTTGGGCTTTAAAGCACCAACATCAAACAGCATTGATGGAGTCAGTGACAGAGATTATGTTTTGGAACTTGCAAGTGCAATTTCAATTTGCATGATGCATTTGTCAAGATTTTCGGAAGAAGTGATTTTGTGGTGTTCAAATGAATTTCAATATGTTGAACTTGATGATGCTTTTGCAACAGGTTCAAGCATTATGCCTCAAAAGAAAAACCCTGACATTGCCGAACTTGTTCGTGGCAAAACTGGAAGATGCTATGGAAATTTGATGACGCTTTTGACAATGATGAAAGGTTTGCCACTTGCCTACAACAAAGATATGCAAGAGGACAAAGAAGCAATTTTTGACAGCATTGACACTGTGAAAGTGTGTTTGGAAACTTTCACCAACATGATTGCAACAATGAAAGTTTTGAAAAACAACATGAAAAAGGGTGCAGAAAGTGGATTTGTCAATGCAACTGATTGCGCTGACTATTTGACAAAAAAAGGTGTGCCTTTCAGGACAGCCTACAAGATTGTTGGAGAAATTGTCGGCTTTTGCATTGACAACAATTTGAATCTTTGCAATTTATCAATCGATGATTTCAAGCAATTTGATTGCCATTTTGAAAATGACATCTATGAGGCTTTGAAACTTGAAACATGTGTTGGAAAAAGAAATTCAGAAGGCGCATCATCACTTGAATCGATTGAAAAACAAATTGGCGACTTATATAAGTTTTTGGAGCAGAAAAATGACAAAAGTTTTTATTGATGGAAAAGAAGGCACAACAGGTCTTAAAATTTTTGAAAGATTTGCAAACAGAAAAGACATTGAAATTTTGCAAATTGAAGATAAAGACAGAAAAAATGAGGTAATCAGAAAAAAGTTTATCAATGCTTCTGACATAACATTTTTATGTTTGCCAGACAGTGCTTCAATTGATGCAATGAAACTTGTTGAAAATGAAAATGTAAAAATCATTGATTCTTCAACTGCCCACAGAACTGCAAATGGTTGGGCATATGGTTTTGCTGAACTTGATGAGCATTTCAGAAAAGGCATAGAAAATGGCAAATTGATTGCCAACCCTGGTTGTCATGCAAGTGGTTTCAATGCGATTGTATATCCACTTCGCAAACGCAACATTTTGAAAAGCGACCATCCTATTGTTTGTCACAGTGTGACAGGATTCAGTGGTGGTGGAAAAAAGATGATTGCTGAATATCAAAACAGTGAGAGAAGTTGCTTGTTGGACGCTCCAAGGCAATATGCTTTGAATCAAACACATAAACATCAAAAAGAAATGCAATTTGTTTGTGGGCTGACTCATACGCCAATTTTCAACCCTATTGTTGGAGATTTTGAAAGAGGAATGGAAGTCAGCGTGCCGTTGTTTTCACACATGATTGGTGGAATGACTGCTAGCGATGTCCGAAATGAACTTATGGAGCAATATCAATTTCAAAAAATGGTTTCGGTGGCAAGTGAAACTGAAAACGAAGAATTGAATGGCTTTTTGGCAAGCAATATGCTTGCAGAAAAAAACACAATGAAAATTTATGTTTTTGGTGATGAACAAAGAATTCAAGTTTCGGCAGTTTTTGACAATCTTGGCAAAGGAGCATCTGGCTCGGCAATTCAAAACATGAACATTATGCTTGGCATTGATGAATCTTTGGGACTCTTGGGAGAATAAAAATGGAAAAAGTAAATGGTGGAGTTTGCGCTCCAAAAGGATTTTTGGCAAATGGAGTGCATGCTGGAATTCGCAAAAATAAAACAAAAAAAGATTTGGCATTGATTTTTAGTGACTGTTTGTGCAATGCAGCAGCAGTCTACACTCAAAATCTTGTCAAAGGTGCTCCAATTTATGTCACCAAACAAAACTTGCAAAATGGAAAAGCGCAAGCAATGATTTGCAACAGTGGAAATGCAAACACTTGCAATGAAAACGGCGTTATGATTGCAAAAGAAATGTGCAGTTTGGTTGAAGAGAACATGGGTATTTCTGCAAATGATGTCATTGTTGCATCAACAGGAGTCATTGGACAGCCACTTGAAATTTCTCCAATCAAAAAAGCAATGAAAAATCTGATTGGTGGGCTTGGCGACAAATCTAATGACGCTAATCTTGCAATCATGACAACTGATACGATTGAAAAATCTGTGGCATACAGTTTTGAAATTGGTGGTGTGGAATGCAAAATTGGTGGAATTGCAAAAGGTTCAGGCATGATTCATCCAAACATGGCGACAATGCTTGTTTTTATGACTACTGATGTTGCAATTTCATCTGAAATGCTTCAAAAAGTTGTTTCTGCTGATGTGGAAAAGTCTTTCAACATGATTAGTGTTGATGGTGACACTTCAACAAATGATATGCTGTCAGTCCTAGCAAATGGTGAGGCAAAAAACAAAGAAATTGTTGAAGAAGGCAAAGACCTTGAAACATTCAAAACCGTGTTCAACAAGGTTTCAACTGAACTTTGCAAAATGATTGCAAAAGATGGAGAAGGTGCAACCAAACTTGTGGAATGTGTCACCGTTGGGGCAAAAAATTGGGAAACAGCCAAAATTGTTGCAAAAAGTGTAATTACTAGCAGTTTGTTGAAAGCAGCAATGTTTGGTGCAGATGCAAATTGGGGTCGTGTTCTTTGTGCAATTGGCTATTCTGGTGCTGACATTGAGATTGAAAAAATTGATGTTTCTTTCAAATCGGAAGCAGGAAAGATTGATGTTTGCAAAAAAGGTGCAGGAATTCCATTTAGTGAAGAAAATGCAAAAGAAATTTTGCTAAAACCTGAAATTCAAATTTTGGTGAATCTGAACGATGGAAGCCACTGTGCAACAGCATGGGGATGTGATTTGACCTATGACTATGTCAAAATCAATGGCGACTATCGAACATAATTTATAGTAAAAATTTAATTTTGGATTGAAAATGTGTGGAAAATTTGTTGCAATTTTATGAAATCACAACAAATGCAACAACATCTGCATCAAAAAATGTCTAGCAAATGAACTTTCAAGCAACAAACGGATAGAGTTGCCCTTTGCAATCGCATAAAATTTGGGGTGGAAAATGAAAATATCAAATGAAGTAAAGGCAGAAGTTTTGATTCAAGCACTGCCATACATACAAAAGTATAATGGAAAAATTGTTGTCATCAAATATGGTGGCAATGCAATGATTGATGAAAATTTGAAAAAAGCAGTCATGAAAGACTTGGTTTTGCTTGCCCAAATTGGAATCAAGGTTGTTCTTGTTCATGGTGGTGGACCTGAAATCAATCAAACTCTTGAAAAAATGCAAATTGAAAGCAAGTTTATTTGTGGACTCCGTCAAACAAATTTTGAAGCAATGGAAGTTGTGCAAATGGTTTTGGCAGGCAAAGTCAACAAAAACCTTGTCAATTTGATTGAGAACAACGGTGGAAAAGCAATAGGGCTTTGTGGAATTGATGGACACATGATTGAAGCCGAAAAAATCAATGAAGAACTTGGATATGTTGGCGAAATCACAAAAATAAATGTCAAACCAATTTTGGACACTTTGGAGGCTGGCTACATTCCTGTTGTTTCAACAATTGGATGTGACGCAGACGGAAATGTTTACAACATCAATGCCGACACTGTTGCATCAAGAATTGCTGGTGAACTCAAAGCAGACAGCATGATTTCAATGACGGACATAATTGGAATTTTGAAAGACAAAAACGATTCTTCAACATTGATTTCTGAAATCAATGTCAGCGAGGCATCGCATCTTGTCAAAGAAGGAATAATTTGTGGGGGAATGATTCCAAAGGTTAATTGTTGCATTGAAGCAATTCGCCGTGGAGTCAATCGAGTGTTCATCATTGATGGCAGAGTGCCTCACTCAATTTTGATTGAAGTTTTGAGTGATGAGGGAATTGGAACAATGTTCCATTGAGGCGAAAAATGAAAAATGTAAAACAAATGGACAAACAATTTGTTGCCAACACCTATGCTCGTTTTGATGTTGCATTTGAAAGTGGAAAAGGCTCAATTTTGAAATCAAATGGGAAAAAATATATTGATTTTGGAAGTGGCATTGCCGTTTCTTCATTCGGCGTTTCAGACAAAAAATGGGTTTCAGCAGTGACAAAGCAAGCAAAAACTTTGTCACACACAAGCAATCTATATTTTCAAGAGCCTTGTGTTAGTCTTGCAAAAATGCTTTGTGAAAAAACTGGAATGAAAAAAGTTTTCTTTTCAAATTCTGGTGCAGAAGCAAATGAATGTGCAATCAAAACAGCACGAAAATACAGTTTTGACAAATATGGTGAAGATAGATTTGAAATTGTGACTTTGAAAAATTCGTTTCATGGAAGAACAATGGCGACTTTGTCAGCAACAGGGCAAGAGTCTTTTCATCAAAAGTTTAACCCGTTTTTGCAAGGTTTTTGCTTTGTCGAGGCAAACAACATTGAAGATTTGAAATCGAAAGTCACAAACAAAACTTGTGCAATCATGTTTGAATTTGTGCAAGGAGAAGGTGGAATCAATTGTTTGAACAAAGATTTTGTGGAAGCAATTTTTGAAATTGCAAAAGAAAAAGACTTGTTGACAATTGCTGATGAGGTTCAAACGGGAAATGGCAGAACGGGAAAACTTTATGCTTTCATGAACTATGCTGTCAAACCTGACATTGTCACAACAGCAAAAGGGCTTGCAGGTGGACTTCCTCTTGGAGCAACAATGTTTGGAGAAAAAGTTGAAAACACTTTGGATGCAGGAAGTCATGGCTCAACTTTTGGTGGAAACCCAATTTGCTGTCAAGGGGCAATTTCAATTTTGCAAAGATTAGATGATGAATTTCTTTCAAATGTTGAAGAAAAAGCAAACTACATCAGAGAGGAATTGGGAGAAATTGATGAAATCAAAAACATTTCAGGGCTTGGACTTATGATTGGTTTTGAAACAGAACATAATGCAAAAACTGTTGCCAACGAATGTTTGAAAAAAGGCTTGCTTGTGCTGACAGCAAAAAACAAAATTCGCTTGTTGCCTGCACTGAACATCGCAAAAAAAGAAATAGACTGTGGAATAAAGATTTTGAAGGAGGTTCTTGATGGAACATTTGCTTAAACTGTCAGACATGTCAAAACAAGAAATTATGGATGTTTTGAATTTGGCAGACCAACTGAAATATGAAAACAAAAATGGAATTGAACATCACCTTTTGAAGGGAAAAACTTTGGGAATGATTTTTACAAAGTCTTCAACAAGAACACGTGTGTCATTTGAAGTCGGAATGTATCAACTTGGAGGAAATGCCTTGTTTTTGAGTGGAAACGACTTGCAACTTGGAAGAGGTGAACCAATCAAGGATACTGCTCGTGTGTTGTCACGCTATCTTGACGGAATCATGATTCGCACATTCAAACAAAGCGATGTTGAAGAACTTGCCGAATTTGGCTCAATTCCAATCATAAATGGCTTGACTGACTATTGTCACCCTTGCCAAGTTCTTGCTGACCTCATGACCATCAGAGAATTCAAAGGAACATTTCAAGACTTGAAACTTTGTTTTGTTGGAGATGGAAACAACATGGCAAACAGTTTGATTGTTGGGTGCATAAAACTTGGAATCAAAATTGCGATTGCATGTCCTGACAACCACGCCCCTGATTGTGAAATTGTGAAATGGGGAAAAGAGCAAGGACTTTTGGAAGTCACAAGCGACATTTTCAAGGCAGGAAAAGATGCTGATGTTGTATACACTGATGTGTGGGCAAGCATGGGACAAGAAGCAGAAGCCGAAGAAAGAAAAAAAGAATTTGAAAAGTTTCAAGTCAATGCTGAACTGATGGCGATTGCAAAGAAAGATGCAATTGTGTTGCATTGCCTGCCTGCACATAGAGGTGAAGAAATTTCAGAAGAAGTTTTTGAAGCACACGCCACCGAACTTTTTGAAGAAGCCGAAAATCGCTTGCATGCACAAAAAGCAGTGTTGGTGAAATGCTTGAAAAAATAGTATTTTTGCAATGAAATTTTTGCTTGCAAGTTGCTTCAAATTTATTGCTACCACAAGTGTTTTAAAACTGATTCAAACCATTGCTCTGACAAGTTTTTGAAGATTGATTCAAATCTATTGCACCCACAAATGCTTGAAAATAGCAACAATATGAGTGTGAAATGGCTTCAATGATGGTATGAAAAAGCGCTGATAAAGTGCATTAGAATTGCACAAAATAGTGCATAACATTGCTCCCACGAGTGCGTGAAAACGCATTTTGGATTTATCTTTATAGCAGAAAACGACTGAAAAGTCGTTTTTTGCATTCTAAAAATAGATCTTGAAATAAATGGAAAACTGTGTTAAAATTTATAATGTATATTTTAACCAAAGGGGGACTAAAATGGAATACAGAATTGAAAAAGATAGCATGGGAGAAGTCAAAGTTCCAGCAGATGTTTTGTGGGGAGCGCAAACTGAAAGAAGCAGAAAAAATTTCAGAATTGGTGGACAAATCATGCCTTATCAAGTTATCGTTGCAATGGTCATTGTCAAAAAGTGTGCAGCAGTGGCAAATTGGAAGTCGGGAAAACTTTCAACTGAAAAAAAGGAAGCAATTTGTAAAGCATGCGACAGACTGTTGAAAGGCGAATATATTTCAAGTTTTCCTCTTGTGGTTTGGCAAACAGGAAGTGGAACACAAAGCAACATGAATGTAAATGAAGTTGTTGCAAATCTTGGAAGCAATCAAGACATTCAACTTCATCCAAACGATGATGTCAACATGTCGCAAAGCACAAATGATGTTTTTCCAACAGCAATTCACATTGCAAGTGTAATTTTGATTGAAAGAAAACTTATTCCTTCAATGGAAAAAATGATTGTAACTTTGAAAAAACTTGAAGGGGAAAATGCTGGCATTGTCAAAGTTGGCAGAACACATCTTCAAGACGCAACTCCAATTGCTTTTTCACAAGAAATTTCTGGTTGGAGAAATATGATTGAAACATCAATCGAGATGTTGAAATATAGCATGGTGTTTGCAAAACGACTTGCTATTGGTGGAACTGCTGTTGGCACAGGAATCAACACTCCAAAAAACTATTGCAGTGACATTGTGTCGGAAATTCGCAAAGAAACAGGAATTGATTTTGTTTCTGATGACAACAAATTTCATGCCTTGCAATCTCGTGATAGCCTTTGCAATTTGCATGGAACTTTGAAAACACTTGCAACCAATTTGATGAAAATTGCAAATGACATTAGACATTTGGCAAGTGGTCCTCGTGCAGGACTTGGTGAAATTGCAATTCCTGCCAATGAACCAGGAAGTTCAATCATGCCAGGAAAAATCAACCCTACACAATGCGAGGCAATGACAATGGTTGTGGCAGAAGTGATTGGCAACGACGCTACAATGTCTGTGGCTTGTGCAAGTGGAAACTTTGAATTGAATGTTTTCATGCCTGTCATGGCATTCAAAATGATTGAATCAATCAAATTGTTGAGAGATTCGATTGACAGTTTTGAAAGAAATTGCCTTGATGGTTTGAAAGCAAACAAAGACAAAATGAAAGAGAATTTGGAAAACAGTTTGATGATTGCAACTGCTTTGTCACCTGTGATAGGCTATGACAATTCAGCAAAACTTGTCAAATTTGCACATGAAAAAGGAATAGATTTGCAATCAGCAAATGAAACTTTGCAACTTGTTGAACAAGACAAAATGAAAAAAGTTTTTGAGGAAGCAACAAGAATTTGAGGAAAAATGAACATATACGAAGAAGCCATTTTGAAACACAAGGAATGGAAAGGCAAACTTGAAACAAAAATCAAAGCACCAGTAAAAACTAGACATGATTTGTCAGTTGCATACACGCCAGGCGTTGCAGAACCATGCCGACAAATTGCTCAAAACAAAGATGCAGTTTATGATTTGACTTGGAAAGGCAACACAATTGCTGTTGTCACTGATGGAACTGCTGTTTTGGGTCTTGGCGACATTGGACCAGAGGCAGGACTTCCTGTCATGGAAGGCAAAGCAATTTTGTTCAAACAATTTGCTGACATTGATGCTGTTCCAATTTGTTTGAACACAAAAGACCCAAAAGAAATCATTTCAATTGTAAAGGCAATTTCGCCAAGTTTTGGTGGAATCAATTTGGAAGACATTTCTGCACCAAGATGTGTTGAAATTGAGCGCACTTTGATTGAAGAATTGGATATTCCTGTTTTTCATGATGACCAACACGGCACGGCAATAGTTGTGACTGCTGCACTTCACAATGCTTTGAAAGTTGTCAAAAAACAAAAAGAAGAAATTGTTGCTATCGTTTCAGGTGCAGGGGCTGCGGGAAGTTCCATTGTCAAAATGCTGAAAAAGTATGGTGTGTGCGAAATTTTATGCTTTGACATCAATGGCATTGTCACCAAAGAAAAAGCATGTGGAAAAAATGATTTGCTGATTGAACTTGCAAACATCACCAATTTGCAACAAATTGATTGTTCGTTGAAAGATGCAATGAAGTTGGCAGATGTTTTCATTGGTGTTTCTGCCCCAAAACTTGTCACAAAAGAAATGGTGTCTTCAATGAAGCGTGACCCAATCATTTTTGCAATGGCAAACCCAGAGCCTGAAATAACCTATGAAGATGCAATTTTGGGTGGTGCAACAATTGTTGGAACAGGGCGTTCTGATTTTCCAAATCAAATCAACAATGTGCTTGCGTTTCCAGGAATTTTTAGAGGCGCACTTGATGCAAGGGCAAAAAAAATCACGGAAGACATGAAAATGGCTGCTTCAATGGGAATTGCTTCGCTTGTGTCTGAAAAAGAACTATCAAAAGATTATATCATTCCATCAGTTTTTGATGAAAGAGTTGCTGAAACAGTTGCAAAAGCCGTTGCTAATGCAGTGTGCAAAGAATAAAATTTTTATGATTTTAGGCTGTGGCATAAAAGTTAGGCGACAAAGTTATGATATACAAAATGAAAAAATAGCAATAAAAAAACGCTGATATATTCAGCGTTTTCTTTTATAAAAAACTTGTTTCAAATCATTCGCACGCAATTTTCATAAAGCGCTCAAAGGCTTCTTGACCATCTTTGGTGCTTTTGAAAACTGCTGTTGATTCCAAAATTCTTTCGCATGTTTCGTTGATGTATTCAACAATGACTTTTTCGGCTTTGTTTTCGCCATTTTTCATGCCATAGTTGGTTGTCAGTTGAATTATC
>CAYPVP010000051.1:0-11113 GCA_964414205.1 uncultured Bacteroidaceae bacterium
AAACAACCATTTCACCACAATCATCACAATAGTATGCAGGAATGCGATGTCCCCACCAAAGTTGACGAGAAATGCACCAATCTCTGATGTTTTCCATCCAGTTGAAATAGGTTTTTTCAAATCTCTTTGGAATAAATTCAATTTTCTTTGTTTTTACAGCCTTGATTGCAGGTTTTGCAAGTGGCTCCATTTTTACAAACCATTGTTTTGAAACAATTGGTTCAACTGTGCAACCACAACGATAGCAAGTTCCCACATTGTGAGCATAAGGTTCAATTTTCTCAATCAAGCCAAGTGCTTTCAAATCTTCAACAACTTTGTTTCTAGCGTCCATTCTGTCCATTCCACAATAAGCGCCAGCGTTTTCGTTCATAATTCCGCCATCATCCATAACACGAATGACTTGCAAATTGTGTCTGAGACCAACTTCAAAATCGTTTGGGTCATGTGCAGGAGTGATTTTTACTGCACCAGTTCCAAAGCCAACTTCAACATAATCATCACCAATGATAGGAATTTCTCTGTCAGTAAGTGGCAATTTCAACATTTTTCCAATCAATGGTGCAAGTTTTTCATCTTTTGGGTTGACAGCAACAGCAGTGTCGCCAAGCATTGTTTCTGGTCGAGTTGTTGCAATTGTCAAACTGCCACTGCCATCTGCAAATGGATATTTGTAGTGCCACAAAAATGAATCTTGTTCGCTATATTCAACTTCTGCATCAGAAAGTGCTGTTCTGCAATGAGGGCACCAGTTGATGATTCTGTCACCACGATATATCAAGCCTTTTTTATAATATTTTACAAATGCGTCCAAAACTGCATTTGAACAATTTTTGTCCATTGTAAAGGCTTCTTTTGACCAATCGCAAGAAGTTCCAAGGCGTTTCAGTTGTTCAACAATTCTTCCACCATACTGTTCTTTCCATTCCCATGCTCTTTCCATAAAACCATCACGGCCAACGTCATTTTTGGAAAGTCCTTCTGACTTCATTTTTTCAACAATTTTGACTTCTGTTGCAATTGATGCGTGGTCTGTTCCAGGAATCCAAAGTGCCTCATAGCCAGACATTCTTTTGAAACGAATCAAAATGTCTTGAATGGTTTGATTGAGGGCATGTCCCATGTGAAGTTGTCCTGTAATGTTTGGTGGTGGCATCATGATTGAAAATGGTTCTTTGTCAAGGTTAGGCTTTGCCTCAAAATATCCTTTTTTGACCCAATTTTCATAGATGCGTTTTTCAAATTGTGGATTATAAGTTTTTTCCATTGTTAATAATACGTCTCCAAATCTATGCTAAAATTTTTGTTTTGAAAATTATTTTGTGAATTCTGAATTTGTGTCAACAACAATTTCATCATCAATTTTTTCACCATTATCTTTCTTCTTTTTGATTTCAATCATTTGTTTGACACCGATTTTCAAATAGGTGAAGAAAGCATAATAGGTTTGGCAAGTTGCAACTGCCATGACTGCCCAATCCCAAGGAGCAACATAAGGATGGAAGAAAGTCAAAATAATGCCTGCTGACAATGTTGCTGATGCAATTTTTCCCATTGCATTTGCTGGCATAACCACGCCAGTTTTTGCACAAATTCCTGACAAAGCAATTTGAGAAAGTTCTTTGACAAGAATTGCAACAACAAATCCCCAATGCAAAAATGGAACACCATTCATTTTGATTGCAAAAGCCAAACAAAGAACCATTGACATATGCATCAATTTGTCAGCAAGAGGATCAAGCATCATTCCAATTTTTGTCACCATGTTGTAGTGTCTTGCAATTTTGCCATCAATCAAGTCTGTTGTGGCTGCAATGACAAAAACAGCAAGTGCGCCATATACAAAATTCATGTCACTTCTTTGTCCAGCAATTACGCTGAGAGCAATAAATATTGGCACACAGAGAATTCTGAAATATGTCAAAATGTTTGGAATTGAAAGAAATTCTTTTTTGTCTATTTTCATATTAACCCCTATTTGTTATATTTTATAATTACTATTGAGTTTAACATTATAAAATCTATTTGTAAATTGTTTTGAAATATTTTATATCTTTTCGACAAAATCAATCACTGATGACAAAATTCGCCACTTCTTTTGGTGTTTCAAAAACGTAATCTGCCCCATGTGATTCAAGTTCTTCTCTGCTTCCAAATCCCCACAAAACACCAATAGATTTCAACCCCATCTCTTTTGCGCCATCTATGTCATACAAACGGTCACCAATCATGACAACTTCGTTCAAATTTGACACATTCAAATTTTTTATGCAATCAACGATGACATCTTTTTTTGATTCATTTTTGCCATCACATTCTGCACCACCAACATAGTCAAAAAAGCGAGAATAGCCAAATTCTTCAATGATTTTTCTTGAAAACTTCTTTGGTTTTGAAGTTGCCAAAGCAACAATGCAACCATTGTTTTTTAAAATGGAAAGCATTTCTTCAATTCCGTCATAGAATTTCAAATCATTGTAGCCATCTTTGTCATATTTTCCACGATATGCTGAAATCATTTTTTGAACAACTTCACCCTCTAAATCATAAAACATTTTCATTGACAAAGTAAATGGTGGTCCAATCATTTCATGTACTCTTTCATCGCTAGGTCTTTCCAATCCAATGGCATCAAAACCTTCATAAAGACATTTTTTCACACCAGGTTCACTGTTTGCTATTGTTCCATCAAAATCAATAAACGCGTACTTAAATTTCATTTTTCACCATATAATCAATTTATTTTCATTTTTTCAAATGAATTTTTTTGTTTTATTTTTTAAAACAAATCTATTTTCTATAATTTATCTTACGATAAAATCTAATTTTTCCGTTGTTTTTCCAATTTTTTCCATATCAAATTTTAAAAATATTTTTTGAATTTTTATGTTTTTTCAATTTATTAATTTTCAAATTCCACAGCAACCAACTTGCAATTTTCGTCAAAATGCTTTCTTCACACTCACGCAAACACTTTGCAAAACGAATTTGCATATACTACATTGAATGAATAAGTTTCCGTAAACTCGGCAATAATACATAAAATTTGGAGAAACTTATGGTTAAACGTGGAGAACTTTATTATGCCGATTTAAGCCCTGTTGTTGGGAGTGAGCAAGGTGGAATTAGACCTGTTTTGATTGTTCAAAATGACATTGGGAACAAGTATAGTCCCACAATCATCGCAGCAGCAATCACCTCACAACTTTCAAAAGCAAAACTGCCAACTCACATAACTTTGCCTGCCGATGTATATGGACTGCCAAAAAATTCTATTGTTCTTTTGGAACAAATCAGAACGATTGACAAACAAAGATTGAAAGAAAAAATTGGAGAATTGCCTGTCAATGTGATGACAAAAGTCAATGAAGGACTACTTGTCAGTTTAGGATTTTTTGAAACCTAAACCTACAAATTCAATAAACTATATACTTATGATTGAAATCAGTGATAAACAATATTGTGTTTCAATTCAATCTATTGCCACACGGGATAATTCAATTTTATAACACTAAATAATTGAATTTTTCATTACTAAATTTTTCCTTGCAATTCGTCCAAAACTTTTGGAATCAAATTGGCAGTGTCCGATGCCAAATGAGAATATTCGTTGATTTCAGAAATTTCAGCACATCTGCCCAAAATCCAGCAACCTGCTTTTGCCGAATTCAATGGAGACACACCACGAGCCAAAAGTCCACCAATGATTCCTGAAAGAACATCACCACTTCCACCTGTTGCAAGTTTTGCATTTCCTGTTTCATTCAACCAAACTTCTTTTCCATCAGTGACGATGGTTTTGTCACTTTTCAGCACAACAACACTTGCTCGATAGCGAGCCAATTTCACTGCACAATCAATCCTGTTTGCAAGCACATATTCTTTTGGCAAACCAGTTATTGCACAAAATTCTCCGACATGTGGTGTCAAAACGGCTCTTGATTGAAAAGCATCAATTTTTTTCATTGCAGTTTTCAATCCATCGGCATCAAGCACAAAATTGCAATCTGTAAGTTTCAAAATTGCTTTGCAAATTTTTCCACTTTCTCCATTTCCAAAGCCCATTCCAATTGAAAAGGCTGTGGCTTTTGCAAAAATTTGTGCAAGTTGCAATTCATCACACAAAATTCTTTCTCCATCGTCTTTCATTTCAAAAATCGAACTTGTCAACACTCTTTTTCTGATGTCACTTGCAAGAAATTTTGGAACAGCAAGCACATTTGTTCCTGCTCCCACTCTCATTGCACAAGCACCCATGTTTGCAAGCAATGGTGCACCAACATAATTTTTTGAACCACCAATAATTACAAGTTGTCCGAAATTGCCCTTGTGACTTTTGTTGTCCATTGGCAAAAAAAGAGGCATGATATCCTCTTTTTCAATTTTTTTTACTATAATTTCATTCATATTCAAATTCATTTCAATCAACTCATTAAATTTCAAAAGCATTGTAGATTGCTTGTTTTGTCAGCATTGGAATCAAGGCACACATTTGAATGAAATCAACTTTTTCATCACAACTTGCCATTGCAAACATTGCATCTCCATCATGTTGTGTGTGTGAAGGTTCAATGGCTTTTGCAATTCCGTCATGAGAAATGTCGGCAAGTTGGTTTGCCTGTCCTTTGTCCAAAATGGCATTTGTGATAACACAGCCAATCATTGTGTTTTGTTCTTGAATTTTCAAGTTGCTTTCTTTGATGATATATTCAGTTGTGTTCAAAAAAGCATCTCCAAGTTTTGCACCTGCAACAATTTTTCCATCTTTGACCACATCGCCCATTGGGTTGACTGCAATGACAACAGCGACTTCAACTTTTCCAAGTTTTGCAACTGCAACCCCAAGCCCAGCAGGCTGACTGCTTTTTTCACCCAAAACTTTTCCACAAGTTGCGCCTGTTCCAGCACCAATTCTTCCACTTTGAAAATTTTGAGTCACAGCATTTGCTGCTGCCTGATAGCCCATTGATTTGTCAGGATATGCAAATCTTTCATTGTCTAGGTCATAAAGGCTCGCACCCGAAACAATTGGAATTTTGTAGCCACCATTTTTCAAGCCTACACCATGTTCAAAAAGAAAGTCCATGACGCCAGCGCATGCTTCAAGCCCAAATGCTCCACCACCTGACAGAACAACTGCATCAATTTTTTTCAGCAATTTTTCAGATTTCAAAACATCGGTTTCTCTTGTTGCAGGCGATGCTCCACGAACACTAACCCCAGCCACTGCGCCTGATTTTGCAATGATTGCCGTGACACCTGTTTTGTCAGTCAAATCAGTAACATGTCCAATTTTGAATTTGTCAAGCATAAACACTCCTTTTCATCAATCGAAATCATCTTCAACAGTTTCATCAAAAAATTGCATTTCCGAAATACATTTGTTGATTGTTGTCCAATCAAAACCCTTTCCATAAAGCCAGTTTGCAAGTTTTGATTTGTCTTTTTTCACAATTTTCTTTTTGGCAACATATTTGACAGCAAACGACATTGCCTTTTCCAATTCAAATTCATCAGAAAGTTCTTCATTCAAAATACTTTCAACAAGCAATTTGTCAACGCCTTTGTCATTTTGAAGTTTGAAACAAAGTTGCATTTTCCCATATTTGTTTTTGTAAAAATTCAAATACGTTTTGACATATTGTTCATCATCTACATAGTGATAGCCTTTCAATTTTTCAAGAGTTTGGTCAACTGCATCTCTATGAAATCCTTTTTTGTAAAGTCTATCTTTGATTTCCTGCTCCGAACGAGCACAAATTGACAAAAAGCCAATAGCCGTTTCAAAAGCCTTTCTTTTGGTTTCCTCAAAAAGGTCGTTGTCGTTTTCAGTCATATTATTTCCAAATTATTTGATTTTTACAACCCAACCAAATTCATCTGCATATCTTTCAGATTGAATTCCAGTCAACTTGTCATAGAGCCATTCTGTGATTTTGCCCATTTTGTTGCCATTGATTTCCATTGTAAAGTCTTTGTATGCAATGATTCCAACAGGAGAAATGACAGCAGCAGTTCCAGTTCCAAATGCTTCATCAAGTTTTCCATTTTTGTAGGCTTCGATGATTTCTTCAACTGAAACATGTCTTTCTTCAACGACATATCCATTTTTCTTCAAAATTTGAATTGCACTGTTTCTGGTGATTCCAGGAAGAATTGAACCGTCAAGCATTGGTGTCACAATTTTGCCATCAATGACAAAAAACATGTTCATTGCACCGACTTCTTCAACATATTTCTTTTCAGCAGCATCAAGCCACAAGACTTGGTCAAAGCCTTTTTTCTTTGCCTTTTCACCACCAAGCAAACTTGCAGCATAGTTTCCAAGACATTTTGCTTCGCCTGTTCCACCAACTGCTGCACGGGTGAGTTCATCTTCAATCATAATTTTTGTTGGTTGAAGACCATTTGCATAGTAACTTCCAACTGGTGAAAGAATGACTGCAAAGATATATTTTTTGCTTGGGTGAACGCCCAAGAAGTCTTCGTTTGCAATCATAAATGGTCTAATATAAAGTGCAGTTCCTGGCAAAGTAGGAATCCAAGATTCTTCAATTTTGATGAGTTCTTTCAATGATTCAACAGCAACTTTTGTGTCAAGAGTAGGCATGCAAAGTCTTTCTGCACTGTTGTTCATTCTTTTGAAATTGTCTTCTGCTCTAAACATTGTGATTTTGCCTGTTTCAGCATTTTTGTAGGCTTTGAGTCCTTCAAAAATTCCTTGTCCATAATGCAAAATGCAACTTGCAGGATTTATATCAAATTTTCCGTAAGGCACAATTTCAGGTTCTTGCCAACCGTTTTTTGTTTCATCATATTCCATGACGAGCATATGGTCAGAAAAATATTTTCCAAATCCAAGTTTTGAAAAATCAGGTTTTTGCTTCAATTCTTTTGCCAATGTAATTTTCATATCTACCTCTTTTTTTGCACTGTTTTTGTAGTGTTATATATTTTGTTTGAAAAGTTTTGTTGTTCAATTTCTCATTTTCAAAATTGCCGACTTGCTTTTTCAAATTTTACAATTTTATTTTTTAAATTTAACAAAGTTGTTTTCTTTTTCAGTCACCAAACATTTTCCCGAAGTCATTTCTGCCACTTTTGATTTGAAAACATTTGCTTCTTCTGGCAACACAAACAAAGTTGCATTCACTTTGTCACCATAATTTATGCTGTCCAAAACAAATTCATCTGAACGAATGAAACCATCAAGTGCCGAAAAACTTGAATAATCTGCTTCAACACACATTTTTGTTGCAAGTTTTTTTGTTGCAAGTTTTGAAACTGCAATGACATCAGCAACCGATTTTGTGTAGGCAGACAAAAGCCCAGAAGCACCCAACTTGATTCCACCAAAATAGCGTGTCACAACAACAGCAGTTTTCACAAGTGAATTTTTTTTCAAAACTTCCAAAATTGGTTGTCCTGCCGTTCCACTAGGCTCGCCATCATCAGAAAATTTTGCTTGTCTAGAAAACTCATCACCAATGAACGCATAGCAGTTGTGTCTTGCATCAGGAAATTGTTTCTTGATTTTGTTCACAAATTCTTGTGCTTTTTCAGAATCAACTTCCCCAATTATGTTTGCAATAAATCTAGATTTTTTGATTTCAAATTCGCTACAAAATTCTCCGTCAACAAATGTATATTCTTTCATTATTTGACAGTGATTTTGAAAAAGTTTTTCTTGCCCTTTTGAAGAACAAAACCAGTTTCCAGTTGTTCAAAAGTGACAACAGCATCAATTTCATCAATTTTTTGGTCATCAATTTTGATTCCACCACCCTCAATCAATCTTTTTGCTTCGCCTTTTGATTTGCATGCACCAATTTCAACCAAAATTTCTGAAATCAAATTCATTCCGACTGAAATAGTTTTTTGTGGCATATTTTCACTGTCGCCAGAAAAAGCAGCCTTTGCTTTTTGTTGACTTTCAACAGCATTGTTTTCACCATGCACCATTTTTGTCAGTTCAAATGCCAATCTTTCTTTTGCGACATTCATTCTTTCATCATTATATTTTGTCAATTCTTGAATTTCTTCAAGTGACAAAAATGTCAAAAATCTAAACACTTTTTCAACATCAGCATCAGGTGTATTTCTCCAATATTGATAGAAATCATATGGTGAAGTTTTTTCAGGGTCAAGCCAAACTGCACCTTTTTGAGTTTTTCCCATTTTTTTGCCTTCGGAAGTTGTCAAAAGTGCAAAAGTGATTGCAAATGCGTCTTTCTTTTCTTTTCTTCTGATAAGGTCAGCACCTGCCAAAATGTTTGACCATTGGTCATCTCCACCACATTCCAAAACACAACCATATTTGCGATTCAAAACCAAGAAGTCATAGGCTTGCATCAACATATAGTTGAATTCCAAAAATGACAAACCTTTTTCCATTCTCGTTTTGAAACATTCAGCCGTAAGCATGCGATTGACAGAAAAATGCACTCCAATTTCTCTCAAAAAATCAATGTAGTTCAAATCTAGCAACCAATCTGCATTGTCAACAATGATTGCAGAATTTTCGCCTTCAAATCGAATGAATTTTTCCATTTGTTTTTTGAAACAGTTTACATTGTGTTCAACAATTTCTCTTGTCATCATGCTACGCATGTCTGTTCTGCCAGAAGGGTCACCAATCATTCCAGTGCCACCTCCAACCAAAATGATTGGTCTATGCCCTGCATCTTGAAGTCTTTTTGCAACAATCATTTGCATGAAATGTCCAACATGCAAACTGTCAGCAGTTGGGTCAAACCCTATATAAAACGATTGAGAACCGCTTTCCAAAAGTTTTTTCAAATCATCTTCAAAAACAACTTGCTTAACAAGTCCTCTTTCGCGCAAGGTGTCAATTACATTTTGTTTGTTTGTTTCCATTCTCACTTTTCCTTTTTTGAATTGACTCATTCAATTTGGTCG
Organism: uncultured Bacteroidaceae bacterium; assembly: GCA_964414205.1. GTDB lineage: Bacteria > Bacillota > Clostridia > Christensenellales > CAG-917 > STD2-102. The sequence continues at coordinate 8,920 of CAYPVP010000051.1, forward strand.
TGCAATTAAAAGACATTTTCAAATTTTTTTGCAAATCTCAATTCCAATTTTTTCAAATCGCATTTGAACAAAAAATTTCATCAACTTTGCAACAAAACCATCTTAAATCACAAAACTTCATTGTCAAAAGTCTAAACTTTCGCATAATAAATTTGATAGTATTGTAACACCCAATCTTTCATCTATCAAGCAAAAAGCGAACTTTTAAGATTTTTTTTGCATTTTTCAAAACTTTTTGAAATGACAAGAAAAGATTGTTGTTTTGTCGTTTTTTGTTTTACATTTTAAATGATTATGTTATAATGAAGCAACTAAAAGAAAAAATTAGTGGAGGTTTCTATGCAATATTCTCATGAAGTAGAAAAAATGACTTGCGTTGCTAAAGGACCAAATCATGGTCCAGCCCCAATTCCAGAAGAAGGAAAATGGGTTCAAGCAAAACAAATCAATGACATTTCAGGTCTTACACACGGTGTTGGTTGGTGCGCTCCTCAACAAGGTGCTTGCAAATTGACATTGAACGTCAAAGAAGGCATCATTCAAGAAGCACTTGTCGAAACACTTGGTTGTTCAGGAATGACACACTCTGCAGCAATGGCTGCTGAAATCTTGTCAGGAAAAACAATTCTTGAAGCACTCAACACTGACCTTGTTTGCGATGCCATCAACACAGCAATGCGTGAATTGTTCCTTCAAATTGTTTATGGAAGAACACAATCAGCATTCTCAGAAGATGGTCTTCCAATCGGAGCAGGACTTGAAGACCTTGGAAAAGGACTTCGTTCACAAGTCGGAACAATGTATTCAACAGTTGTCAAAGGTCCAAGATACCTTGAAATGGCAGAAGGATATGTCACAAAAATTGCTCTTGATGAAAACAACGAAATCATTGGTTATGAATTTGTCAAACTTGGCGTCATGATGGAAATGATAAAGAAAGGTGTCGAACCAGCAGAAGCACTCAAAAAATGCACTTCAAACTATGGCCGTTTTGACTCTGCAGTCAAATATATCGACCCTAGACAAGAGTAAGGAGGATTTTAGAAATGAGTATCAGATTTGAAGGTTATGAAAGAAGAATTGACAAAATCACAAAAACCCTTGCTGAATATGGAATTGCAAGCCTTGAAGATGCACAAAAAATTTGTCTCGACAACGGCATTGACTGTGACAAACTCATCAAAGGTGTTCAACCAATCGCTTTTGAAAATGCAGTTTGGGCATATACAGTTGGTTGTGCAATCGCAATCAAAAAGAATTGTGTAAAAGCAGCAGACGCAGCAGAAGCAATCGGAATTGGTCTCCAATCATTCTGCATTCCTGGTTCAGTCGCAGAACAAAGACTTGTTGGACTTGGACATGGAAATCTTGCAGCAATGTTGCTCCGTGATGACACAAAATGCTTTGCTTTCCTCGCAGGACATGAATCTTTTGCAGCAGCAGAAGGTGCAATCGGAATTGCAAGAAGTGCAAACCGTGTCAGAAAAGAACCACTTCAAGTCATTTTGAATGGTCTTGGAAAAGATGCTGCATTCATCATCAGCCGTATCAATGGTTTCACCTATGTTCAAACAAAAATGGACTACTTCAAAGGCGAAGTCGAAATTGTCAAATCAACAGCATACAGCGATGGCGAAAGAGCAAAAGTTCGTTGCTATGGATGTGATGATGTCACAGAAGGTGTTGCAATCATGAAACTTGAACAAGTTGATGTTTCAATCACAGGAAACTCAACAAACCCAACTCGTTTCCAACACCCTGTCGCAGGAACATACAAAAAGTGGACAATCGACAACGGCAAAAAATATTTCTCAGTTGCATCAGGTGGTGGCACAGGAAGAACACTTCACCCAGACAACATGGCAGCAGGTCCAGCATCATATGGCTTGACTGACACAATGGGAAGAATGCACAGCGACGCTCAATTTGCAGGAAGTTCATCAGTTCCAGCACACGTTGAAATGATGGGACTCATCGGAATGGGCAACAACCCAATGGTTGGTGCATCAGTTGCATGCGCAGTTGCAGTTCAAGAAGCACTCACAAAATAATGTTTTAAAAACAAGACTTTGAAACATAAAACAAAAAGCACTTTCAATTTGAGAGTGCTTTTTTGATTGTTGGTTTTTTGATTGTTGGTTTTTTGATTGTTGGTTTTTTGATTGTTGGTTTTTTGATTGTTGGTTTTTTGATT
>CAYPVP010000052.1:0-10350 GCA_964414205.1 uncultured Bacteroidaceae bacterium
ACAAAATCAAAGAGAATGAAAAAATAACGAGAAAAAATAACAATGAAAAAACAATATAAAAACCAAAAAATGCCAAAAAACAAATAAATATATAATAAAAAGAAAGCAAAAAACAACAAAAAAAACATAAACAAAAAAGAAAAAATGGAAGCGTAAAAGAAAAGCACAAAAATAAACAGAAAAAAAAACAGATGTGAAGCAGAAAAAGGAAACAAAAAAAAGCATAATAAATCAAAAGAAAACATAAAAAGAAACACAAAAAAAGAAGAAAATTGTCCAATAAAAAGGAAACAAAAAAAAATGATTGATAGAAAGATTGAAATGTGATATATTGCATAATATTTGGTAGGAGATGAAATAAACAAATTATGGATATATTTGAAGTAGAAAAAAATGAAGACAGATTGCTTGCAAACCTGAAAAAATGTGGGATTAAAGCAACGGCAAACATGATGAACAAATTTGCTGTTTGCTACAAAGAAATTGTCGAAAAAAACAAAACCATGAACTTGACTGCCATCACTGAAATGAATGAATTTTTTGACAAACACTTTATAGACAGTATAATTGCAGAAAAATACATACCACGACATGCAAATGTTTTAGATTTGGGGTGTGGAGCAGGGTTTCCAGGAATACCACTCAAAATTGTGAGAAATGACATAGCATTGACATCAATTGACTCAACAAGCAAAAAGATTGATTTTGTAAAAGAATTGGAAGAAAAATTGGAACTTGAAAATGTTGAAACAAAATCAGTTAGAGCAGAAGAATTTGGACAAAACGAAGGCAGAGAAAAATTTGATGTTGTTGTGTCGAGAGCAGTGGCAAACACAAAAATTTTGCTCGAACTTGCAATTCCACTTTTGAAAACCAATGGAATTTTCATTGCATACAAGACTGATGAAAACGAACTGGAAGGGCTTGAAAATGCACAAAAAGAATTGAATTGCAGAGTGAAAGAGATAAAAACGTTCACCTTGCCAAACGGAGCCAACAGAAAACTGTTTGTGTTTGAAAAAATTGGACATACAAACGAAAAATATCCAAGACAATTTGGAAAAATCAAAAACAAGCCACTATAAATAAGAAAGAAAAAGGCGAAAAACAAAAACAATATAGAAAATTAAAAGAAAAGAAAATCAAAAAAAAGTTTTGCAACTAAAACAGCAAGACTTTTTTTATGCAACAAAAACAGCAAAAAAACAAGAAAAAAAACAAAAATTAAGAATTTTTAAAAGAGATACAAAATGAAAAAAAATATTGAGTGTGGAATATCGTTGTGCTGTACCGACGAAAAGTTGAGCGAGAACGAAACAAGTTCGCAAAATCCTTAAAAAAGTTTGTGTGTGGAATGTCGTTGTGCTGTACCGACAAAAAGTAGTGCAAGAACGAAACAAATTCAAACACCAAAGGTGAAAATCATTGCATACAAAAAAAAATATGATATAATCAAAATATATTATGACAGTTTTTAAGGAGAAAAAATGGCATCTAAAAAAGGATTGGGAAAAGGCTTTTCAGCATTGTTTGATGACAATGAAGAAAATGTACCTGTAAAAATAGAAATAGTTGAAGAAGAATTTAAGGAAGAAAAAGAACTCGGTTTGCCTGTTGGTGTGACAGAAATTGAAATCACAAAAATTGACAGAAACCCAGAGCAAGCAAGAAAAACATTTGATGAAGAAGCATTGAAAGACATGGCAAAATCAATGCAAATGCACGGTGTTTTGCAACCAATTTTGCTTCGACCATATGGAAAAAACAGATTTCAAATCATTGCAGGTGAAAGAAGGTTCCGTGCAGCGACAATAGCAAAATTAAAGACAATTCCTGCCATCGTAAAAGATTTGCCACAGCAAGAAATCAGCGAAATTTCTTTGATTGAAAACCTTCAAAGAGAAGACTTGAACGCTATTGAAGCAGCAGAGGGAATCAAAGAATTGATGGAATCTCATTCACTTCGACAAGAAGATGTTGCATCAAGACTTGGAAAAAGCAGAAGTTATGTTGCAAACACAATGCGACTTTTGACACTTCCAGAAGAAGTTTTGACAATGGTAAAAGATGGAAAGTTGTCATCAGGGCATGCAAGAGCAATGATAACCATTGAAGACAGAGATTATTTGGTGTCGCTTGCAAAACAAACCGTTCAATACAAATTGACAGTCAGAGAAGTTGAAGACAGAGTCAGACTATATTTTTCACGCAAAACAATTCCGACAGGACCAAGACAAAAAGAAGCACCAAGCCTTGAACTGAAAGAAATGGTCAACGACATGAAAAGAGTGTTTGGAACAAGAGTTAAACTTGCAGGAAATGACAAAAAAGGAAGATTTGTCATTGACTATTTTTCGCAAGACGACCTTGAAAGAATCTATCAACTCGTCCAAGTTTTGAAAAAAACAGATTATTAAAAACAAAGCCATAGGTTTTCTATGGCTTTTTTGATTGAACAAAAAAATAGAAAAAAACGCAACATCAAAAAAGCCAAAAAAAAACAAAAATAAATAATATAGACATTTCAAAGATAAAAGTTGGATTTATGTAATATAAAAAAAAGCCCAAAAAAAGAAAAAAGTAACAAAACAAAAGAAAATCATACTAAACAGAAAAAAGATTTGAACAAAAATCAATATAAAAAATAAAACCATAAATAAAAAACAACCAAAAAAAAGTGAATTTGGAGGGGAAAATGAAAAATAAATGGTATAAGGACGCAGTGTTCTATCAAATTTATCCAAGAAGTTTTTGCGATTCAAACGGAGATGGAATTGGCGATTTGCAAGGTATCATTTCAAAACTTGACTATCTTCAACAACTTGGAGTGACAGCAGTTTGGTTGTCGCCATGTTTCAAATCTCCAAATGATGACAACGGCTATGACATTTCGGACTATCGTGAAATTATGGAAGAATTTGGCACACTTGATGACTTCAAAGAGATGCTTGCAGAAATGCATAAAAGAGGAATAAGGCTTGTTTTAGACCTTGTTGTCAATCACTCATCAGATGAGCATTTTTGGTTTCAAGAAAGCAAAAAAAGCATAGACAACCCATATCGTGACTACTACATTTGGCGAAAGGGCAAAGGAAAAGACGGCAAAACGCCTCCAAACAACTGGACATCAAGGTTTGGTGGAAGTGCTTGGCAATTTGACGAAACCACAAACGAGTTCTATTTGCATTTGTTCAGCAAAAAGCAACCTGACCTCAACTGGGACAATGAAAAAGTGCGAAAGGAAATTGCCGACATTTGCAATTTTTGGTTGGAAATGGGTGTTGATGGTTTCAGATGTGACGTTATCATTTACATTTCAAAAACACAAGGCTTGCCAAACGGAAAGCCAAACCTATTTGCAGTGGGAGATGACAAGTTTGTGATTGGGCCAAACTATCACAAATATATTCATGAACTCAATCAAAACGCATGGTCGAAATTTGATGATTGTATGACAGTTGGCGAAGGACAAGGCATCACTGTCAAAGATGCCGAGTCGATGGTTGCAGAAGATAGAGAAGAACTTGACACCATTTTCACATTTGAGCATCAAGAAGCAGATGCAATGTTCACGGTTGTGCCACGAAAACTGAAACTATCAAGGCTGAAAAAAATCTTTACAAACTGGCAACGCATTCCTGACAACTGCTGGAACTCACTTTTTGTAGAAAATCACGACTATTCTAGATGTGTGCCACGCTATGGAAAAATTGAACACAAAGAAAAAGTGTCAAAAATGGTGGCAATATCTCTATATATGATGAAAGGAACGCCATATGTCTATCAAGGGCAAGAAATTGGAATGACCAACCTTGAAAAATACAAAAAGGAAAACTACAAAGACATTGTTTCAATCAATGTGATGAACATTGCTGAAAAATGGTTTAAACCACTTGTTCCTGTTGTTGAGTGGGCGTTGAAAAAAAGAGCAAGAGACCATGCAAGAACACCTATGCAATGGTCAACGGAAAAATATGCAGGATTTTCAACAGCAAAACCATGGTATGATGTCAACCCAAACTATGTTGAAATCAATGTAGAAAAACAGCAAAATGATGAAAACTCCGTGCTAAATTTCTTCAAAAAACTGATAAAATTTAGACTCGGAAACAAACTTATCATTGATGGCGAATACATTCCATACTATGAAAAGTCAAACAAAATCTTTGCCTATCAGCGAAAATTGAAAAATCAAGCATTGTTTGTTGTGGCAAACTGGACAGACAAAAACCAAAGATTCCAAGTTCCACAAGGCGTAAACTTTGATGAAAGCAAACTTGTTTTGTCCAACTATCAAGACAGCCCAATCACCCTAGACAACACCACACTGCGCCCATACGAAGCCAAAGTCTATGACCTTTTTTTGTGAACTAGTGAAGAACACGCACAACAACAAGTCGGTGTAGCACAACGACAAACCACGCACCATCGCACCTTCGGTGTTTGAACTGGTGAAGAATACGCACAACATAAAGTCGGTTCAGCACAACGGCAAACCACGCACCTACGGTGTTTGAACTGGTGAAGAACACGCACAACAGTTGGTGGGTGTAGCACAACGGCAAACCACGCACAAAAAAACGCAAGCCACTCAAAAAAGGTGGCGTTCACACCATCGGTGTTTGAACTGGTGAAGAATACGCACAACTGTTGGTGGGTGTAGCACAACAATAAAAAACGCACAAGACAAAAAAATGAAAGCCACGCAAAAAAGGTGGCTTTTAGCATTACACCTTTGAACAAGAGGTGTTATGCTCACAACAAAAAGCAACCAAAAAACTATGTAAAACACTTATAACAACAAAGAAAATCAAAAAAAATTTTGCAAAACAAGAAGTAGAAAAATTAAGAAACAAAAAACTAAAAAAAAAGAGAAAAGTAGTTGACAAACAAAAATTGATATACTAGAATAATGAAGCAATCGAAAGAATTGTGCCTTAATAGCTCAACGGTGGAGCACTCGGCTGTTAACCGATAGGTTCTAGGTTCGAATCCTAGTTAAGGCGCCAAAAAGAACATACGCATGTATGTTCTTTTTTCTATTCAAAACATACAAAAGACAATCAAAACAGTTTAAACAAATCAAATTTAAAACAAATCAAAACATTTCAAAAACAATTTAAAACAAAGCAAATAATATCAACGAACATAAAAGTTCATCAACATAAAAAACAGTAAAAAACATAAAAAGAGCAAAAACAAAGAAAAATTGAGCAATTAAAAATAAATAATTCATAAAAACAACGCAAGTCAAAAACAAGTAAAACGACCTAAATATAGAAAGTCAAACAAAGTAAAAAACAACAAAATACAATATAGCAAAAAAAGAATAAAAGAGATTGACAATGATAGCCAATCTCTTTTGTTTTCGTTGATTGAAGTTTTTATTTAGCAAAGAAAACCAAGCCCCAAAACACATGTTTAGTGTTCAGTAGTTAAACCCCACCTCAAACCAAAATTTTGGTGTTCAGGCGAAAACCAAGCCAAAAACATCGTTTTGTATTCAGCAGTCAATCAAGTCAAAAAATCAATAGTTTTCTTTTCTGACTTCAAAATAACTTTGTGGGTGTGCGCAAACAGGGCAAACAGTTGGAGCAGTTTTTCCAACATGGAGATGACCACAATTTCTACATTCCCAAACAGTCACTTCTTCTTCTTTTTCAAAAACTTTTTGTTCTTTCAAATTTTCAAGCAATGCACGATAGCGATCTTCGTGAGTTTTTTCAATTTTGGCAACTCCACTGAATTGTTTTGCAAGAGCAGTAAAACCTTCTTCTTCGGCTTCTTTTGCCATTCTAGCATACATTTCAGTCCATTCTCCGTGTTCTCCAATGGCTGCTTCCAAAAGATTTTCAGCAGTTGTTCCAATTCCGTTCAAGGCTTTGAACCAAAGTTTTGCATGTTCTTTTTCGTTTTCAGCAGTTTTTGAAAAAATCTCTGAAATTTGTTCATACCCTTCTTTTTTTGCTACACTGGCAAAATAGGTATATTTGTTTCTTGCTTGACTTTCGCCAGCAAAGGCTTCCATCAAGTTTTTTTCTGTTTTTGTTCCTTTCACATCCATAGCCTTTCTCCTTTTTTAAAAAATGTTGAGTTTGTTTTGAATTGAAAAACCAAAATGAGCCAAATTTTTTGACAAAATGTTTTTTTGACAAATTTTCAAAACGAAAACATACTTCTATAAAAATGTTAGCATTCAAAAAGAGAAAAAGCAATGCCAAAACAAAAAAATGCAAGAATTTAATCTTGCATTTTGTTTGACATTTGAATTGCCTTGCTATTCCACAAAAGTAAAACTTCTGTGGTAAAGCACAAAAGAATTGCCGTGCTACTCCACAAAAGTAAAACTTCTGTGGTAAATCACAAAAGAATTGCCGTGCTACTCCACAAAAAGCAACAACTGTGGTAAAGCACAAAGAAGAGAGTGCCACTGATAGGCGTGCCAACAAAGACACATTCAGTAGAGAGAGCAAAACTGCTGTTTTCAAAAACCAAAGTTAATGATGTTGTCACAAAAATAAAGGGCTACACTGATGTCACAAAATCTTGCAAAGTTCACGACTTTACAAAAGAGGGAAGTAGATTTTTCCATTGACAGCATCAACTTGAAGTCCACCAATGAAAGTTTCCATTGTAAGTTTTGTGTTTTTGGTTGTTTCATAGGTTTCGATTGCAGTTTTCAATTCAGGCGACATGTTGAAGAAACCATAGCCAGCAAGGTCAACCAATCTGCATGCTTTGAGTGAATTTTTGATGTTGATTTCAACAGTAGCAAGGGTGCTGTTTTTGACAGCATCAATGTTCAAGAAACTGTTTTGGTCAAATTCTATCATATCGGAAATTTTTAGATTGTTTTTGATTGTTGAATCAATTTCCCCAAGTTTGGTTGATTGAAGTGCTTTCAAAATTTTTGATGAATTGGTGTCAACTGCAATGAAGTCGCCCAAAGCAAGATTGTTGATTTCAGATTGCAAATTTTCTTTTGTGAGTTCGTTGAGTTTGTAGGTTTTGATTTTTTGCAAAATAACATGTTGAGAAGTGTCTATGGAAATCAAATCGCCAAGTTGCAAGTTTTTGATGATTTCAGTTGCCGAAGACAAATGAGCGACCGACAAATGCGAAAGTGCTTGCATAATTTTTTCACTTGACCCCAAATACACCTTGTAGAAACCAGTCAAAGCAGTGTCAAAGTGTGAATTTGAAGATAGAGTGTCAGTTGGAGAGCCGACTTCATCAGAAAGGGTGAACGTTGGAGTTTGAGAAGCAAAAGTGTCAAAATAGAGCGACAAACCAGTTTGCAAAGGTGTTTTGTAGGAATCTAAATCAACATAGTTTGTGCCATCAAATTTTTTCAAATTGTTGAGTTTGAAAAAGCCTGTTGTCAAAGGTTCAAACACAGAAGTTGCTGTTTCAACAAAAATGTCAGCATATTGTTTGACAAAAAATTCCGTTTGAGTTGTGTGAATTGCTGGGTTAAATGGAGTGTATTCGATAAAACGATAATAACTTTGTCCATCAAGTTTTTCACCAAAATAAGGTTCAAACTTGTCAGGTTGACCAGTTTCAGACACTTTGACAAAGCGAAGTTCTTTTTCGACAAGATGAGCCCCGAGATTGTCAACACCAGCGATATATTTTTTTGAAAATTGAGATTCAACAGTGAAATCTTCAACCAATTCATAGTCATCAATTTTCACAAAAATTTGGTCGCCTGCTTTGATGAAACCGTCTTTGTCGATTGAAACAATGCTGTCGATGTTGAGCAAATTGATGCACTTTGCAAGGTTGTCAAAAGATGCAAATTGAAGTTTTGAAAGAAGTTGGTTTTGTCCAACAATGTCAACAGCAAAATCATTTTTTAGTGAATTCAAAGACATTTTGGAAGAATCAATCGCCGATTTGACAATGCCAAAAACATCAGTGATTTTTGCTTGCAAGTTGTTTGAAAGAAGTGGAACGCCCAATGCTACAAAGTCAATTCCAGTCAAAGCACCAACTTGTTGCAAATTTACGCCACTAATGACAGTTGGAAGTGCGTTTGTGATTGACGTGATAGGTTCATTCCAAACAGCCGAAACATCAATGCCTTGAATTTCAGACGGCAAAGTAAAGCCAAAATTTGAAGCAACGGTTTTCAAAGGAGTGGTTGAAATTGTAGAAATTGTCGAAATTGAAGTTGAAATCAACTCAACAAACGACATGTTCATGAGTTTGTCATTGTCAAGAGGAATGTTGACATTGAAGTCTTTTTGAACTTTGTTCAAAGTGTAGTTTGTTGCAAAATAATATCCAACACCACCAACAGTTCCTGTCAAAGCAATGATTCCAATGAAAAAACCAAGAACAAACATACCAAACATTTTCCAACCGTTTGTCGATTTTTTTGGTTGCATAATTTCCTCCGATAAAAAGCAATTTGCATTCAGCAAAAAACAAAACAAAATGCCAAAACAAACCAGTTTTTTGAAAAGTGAAGACTAAATCAAAAAGAAAGTGCCACCAATCAAGTCTAAGGGGTTGTTTTGAGAGAGCCAAGACATAATCATTGAGTTTTCAATCATATCTTTTGCTGGTTGCATCCAAGGATAAGGATACAGCAATTTGCAAACAGAAAGCCCAACGAAGATGAAAATGATGCCATAGATTGCCCAAGGCAAAATTCCCAAGGTGTGGTCGATTGGTTTCAATCGTAGACCGTTGTCGGTCACACCGTCCCAAAGTTTGTCAAAAATTCTGAAAATCAACTGCAATGCAATGCAAAAAAGAATGAACAAAGCAGTGTAGAAAATCAATTTTGTCAGACTTGGAACAATGACACTGGCAAGAGAGATGCCATCTTGTGGAGTTGTGATTGAAACAGGAATTGCCTTTGACACAACAAAATTTAGCAAAGCACCAACAACTGAATTTGTAGCCACCGATGCAAGTGCAACGGGAGCATTTGTTTGTGGCGAGGTGACGCAAGGCGTCATTGTCCCCGAGCCGTCCAAATCACAGTAGTAAATTTCCAAATTCAAGGCATCTCCCCAAGTGGCAGAACTGTTTTCCAGCGCCGTGTTCAAAGAAACGCCAAGTTCGGTTTTTACGATTGGTTCTGTTGAAATTCCAGTCAAACAAAGAGCAAAAACACAAATCAAAAGAGAGTAGAACACGCCATAAAGACTTCTTGAAAGTCCTTTTGCGATGCCAATGACCAAAAAAAGCGCAACCAAACCAATGAACGCATAGTCTGCATAGTTGAAGGTGGCAGAAAGTTGTGACAAAAGCATTTTTCTCTCCTTAAATCGTTATTTTACAGTTTTCAGTCATGACAACTTTTTTTTCTAGAAGAAGTTTGTTTTGCAAAACAAATGTTGAAATTTTCGAGTTGCAAATTTTGTGAAAGCCAAATTGCAAACAAGAAAACAAAGACAAAAAGGCAATCGCAAGACAAAATTTCAAAAAATTCAAAGTACAAACAAAACAGCAACAAAGTTGCAAGAATTTTTTTATAATGATTATATTCTATAAAGTATAAGTATTATAACATAGCAACAAAAACAAAAGCAATAGCGAAAAAAAGAAAGAAAGAAAAAATAAAAAATTGCAAACAATAAGAAAATCATTTGAATTTCACAAAATTATCACTAAAATGTGCCAAAATAAAACAGAAAAATGATAGGCAAAGCGAAAAACCAAAGCATAATATGTTGTAAAATGGCAACAATTTCCTTCATATGGAGGGAATATGACACCAATAGTTGTATGTTTTGGAACTACAAAAGTCAGTGGCGACAGTTTTGCACCCACAGTTGGCAGTTTTCTCAAAAACCATTTCAAGACAAAATGTTTTGTCTATGGAGATTTGGAAAACCCAATCGATGCTAAACATGTAAATCAAGCGATTGAACACATTTCAAGAGTTCATGAAAAAGATGTGATAATTTCTGTTGATGCGTCAATAGGCGACCGAGTGAACATGTGGAAAATTCGAGTCAAACAAGGTGGCGTGAGGCCAGCAGAGGCTGTTGACGGAAAAAATGATGCTTTTGGCGACATCGGAGTTTTGACAGTTGTTGCAGAAAAACTTGGAAGTCCTCTTGCAAATTTGATGATGGCACCAATCAACAAGGTGACAAAAATGGCATTTAGGGTTGCATTTTTGATTGACGCTGTTCTAAAAGCAGAAGAAAGCAAGAGAAACAACCACTTGTTGTCAATTTAGACTCCAAAAAATGCCAAAATATTTGTTTGTCATTGACTTTTGAAAAACTATAATGATACAATAAAATGTAAAAAATAAATACATTGGCAAATTTTGTCAATTACAGACATTTATACACGACAAAGGTGTAAGGCATTTGTCTTTTG
>CAYPVP010000053.1:0-10287 GCA_964414205.1 uncultured Bacteroidaceae bacterium
ATTAAACCATTAAAATTTCAAGCATTTGCAGATAATTTCAAAAAAATATTATTATTGGCAATAGAAGTTAAAATGTTCCAAAATTTGCAAATGTACAACTCGTTTTTGATATTGACAAGCATTGACATCTATTGTATTATTTATGATGTCTAAAAGTGTGGACTCGTGTGCATATGCGTGCGTTCGCGTGATATTTAATATAATATTTATTGCATCTTGAAAATGGACGGAAACTATATGGCAATTTTTAGACTTGATATGAGAATAAGTTAGGCTTTATGCGTAATCTTTGAGGTGAAATTATGAACTTTAAAACGACTCAACAATCTACCAAGAAAAAAACTGTTTCAGTCTTGGCAAAAGTTTTCTTTTGTGCTTTTGCTTTTTTGTTGGTTTTTGGTGTAGCATTTGCAGGCTTTTCAGCATTTGATTTGTCTTCAAACTCTGGCAACATGACTCAAAACAATGTTGCACATGCAGACAGACAAACAGGTTTTTCGACGCCTTATGAATATGCTCCGTCTTTCAATGATGGCGCATTTGAAACCATTGATGGTGTTGAAAAATATGTTCAGACTGTCAACATGGACTATCCAAAGTTTGGTGACCTTCAAGGTGACCAACCAAAATATTTGAGTTATTACAGATGGGCAACCTTGTCGGGACAATATCTCAATTTTACGGTTTCAAAAGGAAAGTTTGTTGCAGTTGAAACAAGTAGCCATACTGGAGCACCAGAAGATTTTATTGTTTTCAACACCAAGATTGATTCGGAATACATAAAAAATATTTTGCAAAACGGTTTGGCAACAGTCAATGTTACAATGGACTACACTTTGTCATTCCAAAGCAACAATGATTTGAGTATGGGCGTTGCTTTGAAACAAACAAATGCTCCAATGATGGCACACAAAGACACTTGCAATTTTATTAGCAGAGAAACAATCAATGACCCAAATGCTGACCCAATTGCCAAAACCACTTCGTTGACTCTTTCATATGATTCTTTGTTTGTGAACAATGCTACAAACATCAGTTTTGTTGTAAGCACAGGTCAGGCAACAAATAGAACTCAAAAATTCACTTATGCAGATTTGTCAATGAAAATTCAAATCATTTTCAATGGCGAATCAAATGCTCCAAAAGCAGTTTCATCAACCATTTCCAACAACACCTCATTGGACAATGGATTGAACCTTTCAGACAGCATCATAAATTCTAACCAAGCATTGAAAAACGAACTTCAAGATTTTTCTGACAACGCCTCAAAAAGCAAAAAAGCAGGAAACACTGACCACTTTGAAAACATTGTTCTTGGAAAATATGTAAACAAAACTCTTGGAACAATTGACAACTACAACTATTTTAAAATGTTTGAAACAAACATTGTTGACTACAATGCCACAACAGCAGATGACAATGGAACAAATGGCGCAGTTGGCATCAAAGATATAAGTTTTGGCACAAACGAAAGTGATTTGTGTGAATTGTGGAAAACGTCTTTTTCAAATTCTTTCACCATAAAAAATGATGAAAACCAAGTTGTTGCAATTGCCAAGGTTGGCTTTTTAAACAAATCAAAAATAAATATCAAAGTATATTTTGTTCAAAATGCACAAATAAAAATTATTCTCAGAGATTTTTGCACAAACGCAAATGAAATCACTTTGGATGCAAAAGGCATTGACGCAGATGCACCAAAAAGAGTTGCTGTCACTGCACACAATATGACCACTCTTGGAAAATTGACTGCAACCAATGCTGAACAACTCAAAAATCAATTTGCAAGTCTTGATTGGACATATTCTCAAACTTTTGGTTGGGATATTGAACCAGACGTCGTTGAACCAAGTGAAGCAAAATTGATGTTCTTCTATAATGTCGCTTTTTCAAAAACTGGACTTTGGGGAAGTTTCAACGACTTTTCTGGCATAGTGAATTCAATGCCAAACGAGCCAAAGCAATATGGAAAATTGGGAGGCTTTGCAAACCTGATTTCTGACATTTTTACAATTGGAAATGAGTCTGGAAGTGGCTACTATATTGTTTCAATTGTCACCTATGACCTTGCTGGAAACACTGTTGGCTATTCAAACCAAGATTGCTATATGTTCAAAATTGACTATGCAAATGATGGTTTTGCAATGGAAACAAAAGACAATGTCACAAATGAAATCTATGACACAACAGCAGGAAAGTGGCTCACAAAAAATGCTTTGACAACTACATTTACAATTCCATCAAGAATGTCGGCAGAAAGTAGAAAATATTTGTCAGGAAATGTTTTGGTTGTTGAAGATGCTCTTGGAAACGCTTACAACATTGTTGTCAAAGATGGCATGATTGTCAGTGCAGGCAGTTCAAACATTGTTGGTGATGGAGCATCTGCCTATTTTGACAATGGTGTTTTCAAAATTACCTATGCAGATGGTGTTTTCACATTGACTTGTGGTGATAGAAAAGCACTTGATGGAAAATTTGTCAATGTTTTTGAAAATATGACTTTCACTTTGGTTTTTGGACATGACCCAAATGGTGAATTGTTCTTCTCAAAACAAGCCAAATATTACATAGACAAAAACACTCCAAACGATGCAAACTTCATTCCTGACAAATTTTTCACTGCTACAAATCGCTCTTTGGAATACTATTCAAATTTCAATTATAGAAATTGGTTTACTGACTCATGGCTTTACAATGCAAACATTTCTATTGAAGATGAAATGAAAGATTCTCAATCTTCATCAATCAAAGTTTTCATTGGACTTGGAATCAACAAATTTGTTGATGTTGACGCTCAAAAAATGATGGCAGATTATATTTTGTCAGGTGAAA
The DNA here is from genome assembly GCA_964414205.1 of uncultured Bacteroidaceae bacterium. Taxonomy (GTDB): domain Bacteria; phylum Bacillota; class Clostridia; order Christensenellales; family CAG-917; genus STD2-102. The sequence continues at coordinate 2,836 of CAYPVP010000053.1, forward strand.
CTGCTTCTTTTGATAAATATGTTTCATCTTTGAATCTATTTGACACATTGCAAGTTGCATCGCTTTTTGACATTGAAAAATATGGTTTGAAAATTGATTTGAAAGAAAATGTTTCAGGACTTAGAAACATCTATGTTTGGGTTGTTGACCAAGCAAACAACACTGGAAAAGCAATTCAATATCAAATGCTTGTTGATGCAAATCAATACAGCATCGAAACTTTGATGAATTCTGAAAATGAAAGAGAATTTGGCTATGGTTTTGCAAAAATCAATTTTGTAAATCAAAAAGGAGAACAAACAACTTCTTTCAAACGTGGCGATGCTCTTAATATAAATATAAGTATAAGTAAAGACTTAAATATAATTCCTTATAAAGTAACAAGAAATGTTTTCACAAATTCTGCAAACACCGAAATTTTTTCAAAAACTGATATTTTCAAAAATTCAACTTTGGAACAAAAATATGTTTATTCAGGAAGTGAAAGCAATGTCATTTCGATGAACAATCTTGACATGGAATTCAAAATTGAATCTACAAGCATTGCAAATTTCCCTGAAAGAAAAAATATGGAATATGAATATAGTTTCAGAAAAGTTGTGCAAATGACTCTTGGAAACACAATTCACTATTACAACGGAACAAACATCGGAATTGCAAAAACAATTGACAATGTAAATGCAAATGCTGAATTTGTTGCAAATTTCTATACAACCTATTCAAATGAAAATCCAAGCATCAATGTTCCAACAAAAAGTTCAGATGGAGCATTGACAGAAGGTGGCGCTCCAAAAGATGCTGGCTACTATTTCTTGGTTGCACAAGTCGATGGAAACAACTATGTTTCTGCTGAACAAAAATTGAAATATACAATTTTGAAAAAATCTGCAATCGTTAGAGTTCAAAATTTTGAAAAAATTTATGGACAAATTGCTTCAATAAATGATTTGCAATTCATTTTGGAAGGAAAAGTTGAAGGCGATGCAAACAATGCTGGCTTGATTTCAGGTTCTTTGAAGTTGACAGATGGAAGTGCTGTTGATTCAAGACTTAATGTTGGAAAATATGTCATTGTTCAAAATGACAAATTTGAATTCAAAAACTATTCAGTGACTTTTGCAAGTGGAATTTATGAAGTCAAAAAATTTGAAGTAGCAATCGTTGTTGATGCAAACCAATCAAAAGAATTTGGAAATGAAGATCCAAAGTTTACATATTCAGTTTCAAATGCATCGTTGCCATATTCTGAGCCAATTGAATCTATTATTTTGAGTGGAAACATAATAAGAAATGTTGGCATGAATGTAGGCGTCTATCCATATGATTTGATTGCTTCAAAAGATTCTTTTGTTTTGAATTCAAACTACAAAATCACAATTTCTTGTACTGACACATTTAAAATTGCAAAACGCAATGTTCAAATCAACCCTGTTACAGGACAAAAATCATATGTTGGAGCAAATTCTTTTGACATTCGCTATCAACTCAATGCAAAAGATTTGGAATATCAAAAATATATTTCAGGTGCACTAAATTTGGGAGTTGAATCGCCAACTGCTGGAACATATCCAATTACGTTGGGAACTTTGCAAGTTGTTGCAACTGACAATATGAATTCCAACATTCAATTGGTGTTGGCAACAAACGTAAATTTTGTTGTTGAACAAAAGGCTGAAATTTCAATTCGTCCAAAAACAAACTTTGCTTTTGAAACAATCTACATGCCAAATTCAGACTTCGCAGTTGATGCTTTTGATTTCAATTTGACAAATTTTGAAATTGACACTGCATTGAACACCACTGGTTGGACAATCAAATGGTCAGTAAACAAAAATTCATATGACAGAAACATCAGTGAAGTTGGGGTGTATCCAATTTCTTTCACCATTGAAAGCATCATGCAAGGACAAGATGTCATCTATGATTCTACAACTCAACAAAAAAGCGTTTTTGTTGCAGATGCGTTCATAAAAGTCAATCCTGCAACAATAACTGTTGTCATTGACGATGCAAACAATGTCTACAACAAAGCATATGGCGACAAAGAAAGAGAAGTCGCAGTTTTGAAAGAAACAAACAACAATGCCAAAATTGATTCAATTTCAATTTCAAATGGAGAATTTGCTCGTGTTTTGAAAGATGGAAATGGCGATTTTGTAAGATTTGGAAACATCTATGATGATGTGTCATCATCTCTTGTCGACAATGCCTATTATGGTTTGAAACTTGTAAAGAATTTTTCATCTTCAAATTTGAACTATAAGTTTGAATATGTCGGAATTGATGATGTTCGCTATACAATTTCTGCAAAACAAATAATTTTGAACCAATCAAATTTTGAAGCAAAAAACAAATCATATGATGGTTCAACAACAGTCAAATATCAAACTAATGATGAATCAATTTTGTTCAGCAAGGTTCGCTTGGAAGATGATGTCACCATTTTGTTTGATGCAAACTATAATGATGCAAATGCAAGTGGAAGAAAGGAAATCACTTTCTCCAACTTTACTGTTGCAGGAAAAGATGCAAAGAACTATCAATTCTATATTGGTTCTTCATTGTTGACAAACAAAGCAACAACAATCAAAATCAATCAATTCCGTAATGGTGCTGAAATTGTAATTTCCAAAGCAATTCTCTATGTCAACAAAACTGACATCGAAATCAAAAAACAATATGATGGAACAAAACTCCTTACAAAAGAAAATGTCAAGTTTGTAAGTGGTTCGTTGGTCGATTTTGATTTGACAACAATGCTCGATGCAACTGTTGTCGGCGAATTTGCATCTTCAAAAGTTTCAAACAACATTGATGTGAACAACTGTGTCATCACAATGCCTTTTGTTGGAGCAAACGCTAACATCACTTTGGTTGCTTCTGACGAAGCAGGACTTTCTGTTGTCACCAATGCAACTTCTGTTGTCATTACAATTTCAATGAATGATGCAAAAATTGTCAAAAAAGAAATTGCAATTGAAGATTTGAACTCGATTGTTGCAAGAGATAGACAATATAACGGAACAAAAGATGTTTCATTCACCTACACTTTCAAAGATGGCGTCCTTGCTCTTGGCTCATCAGCCAGTGACGTTCCAATTGAATTTGTTGCTCAATTTGATGACAAAAATGTTGGAAAACGAACAGCAACAATCACTGGTTGGACACTTCCAACAAATCCTTATTATGTATTGAAACAATACGCCACATTTGAAAACATTGAAAAGTTTGCTCAAATTGTTCCTGCTAGACTTTCATTGGACTTCTTGTTTGATGAAACAAGAAAATATAATGCAAAGACAAATGTTACTTTGAGCACAAAGAATGAGTTGGTTTTCTTTGAAGATTCAACTACAATTCCTGAATTACAATATCTTTCATTTGCATATTCAAGCGTAAATATGAGTTTGAATGGAAAACTTGATTCAAATGTTCAATTCAATGCAGATACAACTGTAAAGAAACACAATGTGTTGGTCGCTGGTTTGGTTGTCACCGTTTCAGCGTCTGCTCCTTCCGATTTTGATGTTAACAACTTTGTTTTGTATGTCAGCAGATATTCTGAAACATTGAAAGTGTATGAACAAATTGAAATTTCAATCGTTAGTGGACAAACTATTGCCGACTTTGAAATGCTTGATCGCGCTGTTATGGAGAAAAAGGCTTTGACAATAACAAGCGATGCAATCACTGTTGACAACAAATATTTTGATGCAACAAAATTTGGAACAGCACAAATTGATTTGACAAAGATTGGTGTTGAACAACTTGATTTGGAAAAAGTCAAATTGAATTGCACTGTTTCTTTTGAACAAAGAGATTGTGGTGTTGGAAACCGTGTTGCAAATGTTTCGACAGAAGATTTGGTTGATTTGTCACTTGACAAAAAAGCAGGAAACTATTTCATTTCAAATGGTTCAATTGTAACTATGGTAAGAAATGCAACAATTTTGCCTGCACCATTGACTTTTGTTTCTGATGTCAACGACAAGGTCTACGACGGAACATTGGTTGGAACAGTCAAAAACTCTCAATTGTTTGGATTCTGCGATTATGCCGATGTTGACAAATTTAAAGTCAATTTGAACACAAGATTTGTAGCATTTGACAACAAGAATGTTTCTGCTGTTGCTACAAAAGCAAACTTGTATGGAATGTCTCTTGCTGGTTCATCATCAGACAACTACATTTTGACAACCTCAATCATTGACACTGAGTGGAAACCAGAAGATGGTGATGTCAAAAATGCACCAAATTATTATATGACAAAAGAGATTGCAGGAGTGAAAACTCACTTCTTCAAACTCCCAACAACAACATTCTATCGTGTTGCAAAAACAGACTACAACAATGCTGGACACGGAAATGTGTATGCAGTTGAAAAAGATGCTTCAACAGGAATTGTCTATTACATTGTTAAAACTGCTATTCTAAACGATGCAAACAAAGAAGTTCCATTGACTGTTTCCTATGGCGTTGCCACATCTGGAAAAATCACTGCAAAGCAAGTTGGTTTCACTGTCGAAACAACAAAATCTGGTGAACAAAACATAAATAAAAAATATGATGGTACAAATGTCTATCATGGCGACATCAGCAGTGACTTTGTCTTTGCATTGAATGGCATTTTTGAATTTGATACTGTTACAGTTTCAAATCAAGACTACACTGCTCAATACAGCACAAGCGATGCTGGAAATTGCACTTTGGACTTCAATGTCACAAAACTTTCCGGTGTTGATTCGGCAAACTATTCATTCATAAATTCCAAACATAGTTTGACAGCAAAAATCAACCCACTTGAAATACAAATTGGCTTGAAAGATTTGAAAATTGAATATGGTTCAGGCTTGGCTGGTTTTGAATATGTTTTTGGAACTTTCAACAATGGCGAAGAAAGACTATTGAAGATTGTTGACGGAAAACTTGGCTACTATTTGGCAGACAACACATTTGTTGTTCTAGATTCAAACATGAGATTGCCAGAAATTGTTTTTGGACAATCAAGACCTGAAAATGCTGGATTCTACGCTGTCAATTTGGCAAATGGAAGTTCGCAAAACTACAAATTTGTTTTCATAACAAAAAATGTTTCAGCAGATGCAACAACAGGACGCCCAGTATTTTCAAATGTTTGTGCAGTTTTGCAAATTACAAAAAAAGTAGTTTATGCTTTTGCACAAGACAACTTCACAAATGGAACGAATGCAGACAAATATGCCTATACAATGACTTTTGGGGAAGCATCACCACAAATCATTCTTGGCTATTCTGCAACAGCAAACATTGAAGATACACAATCAATCATTGTGAACCCTTCATCACTTGGTGCAAAATTTGTTGAACCATTGGCAACATTCAATCTTTTTAATTTTGAAACTAAGACCTTTGGAAATTTGGTTGACAAAAATTCATCAATTTCAGAAAATCTCGCTGGTGGCAATTTCTATGCCGTCAAGATTGATGCAACCAATGCAAGTGCTCAAAACTATGAAATTCGCATCAAATATGATTCTGTTGATTCAAACATGTTGGTTTCTGCTTTGCAAAAACTTGAAATAGCAAATCAAAAAATTTCTGGAATCAGTTTCATGCCAAAACCTTCAATGATTTACACTGGAAAAGCGATTGAGTTCAATGTGTCTGGAACAGTTGCTGGTGATATTGTCACTTTCCAAGGCTACAATTCTTTGGCAAATGGTGAAATTGACCGAAACAGCAAAATTGATGCTGACAAAATTCTTAATGTCGGAACATATTTTGTTGAACTCAGAATTCAAAGAGCAAATTTCTCTGACTATGTCAAAACTGAGAAAATCGTCATTAAAAAAGCAAGTGTATCAATTGATTTGAGAGATTATACAGTTGAGTATGACAAAAAAGCACATACAATGATTGAAAGCAATGGAATTTTGCTTCCTGAAAACACAATTCCTCTTGATGAAATTGTTTTGACCTACTATGACAAAAACAACACTGTCATTGTTGGAGAAATTGTAAATGCAGGTTTATATACTGTCAAAGCCTCATTTGTTTCAAAACCAAATTCAAATTTTGAGTCTTGTGAATCGCCTTTGCGTTCTTTCACAATCTCAAAAGCAAGAATTTCAATCGACATTTTGAAGCAAAACAAAGTCTATGTTGGTGACTATGCAGAAGACAAGTTGGATTATGAAGCAAAATTTGATAGCAAAAATTCTTCTTGGGACATTGCTGATGCAAATTTGAGAGTTTACTATAACGATGCAAACTATCCTTCGTCTGATGAATTTGAATATATCGAAGTTCCAGGCAAGTATAGTTATAGAATTGTTGCAAAAAATACAAACTATATGATTGTTTCTAGAAATGAAGGTTTCTTCTATTTGGGAGTCAAATCAGTTGCTTGCGCCGATGAAGAAGATGCTTCAAATGTTTTTGCAAAAATTGAATCGTCAACTGGAATTGTTGCAGGTGGTGCAAAACTTGCATATGATACAATAAATTCATCTTCAAATGCTACATTGTGGAATGAAGTTCTTGCAAATGTAAAATCATTTGGTTCATTGTTTGGACCTTTGACCCCATCAGCAATGGTTGATGTCTACACCTATATTGAAAGAAAAAATGATTCTACTCAACAAAAAGAGAAAGTCAAAGTTCAACCTATTGATGGAACAGTTCGTGTGAGAATTTCGTTGCCAGAAGGCGCTCAATCAGGAAACAAACTTTATATGATTGATGCAAACAACAAACTTTCTGAGATGACATATACAATTGATGATGATGGTTTCTATGTTGTTGAAACTTCCTATTTGGGAACATTTGTATTTGTCAAAAATGGAACATTCCCATTCTGGTTTATTGGGGTCATCGTTGCATTGGTTTTGGCTTTGGTTGCTGTCGGCGTTGGCGTTCCATTTGGAGTGAAAACGGCAAAGAAAAACAAAGAACTTGTCACTGTTATAAATGGCAAGGGCGAAGAAATTCTTGTCCCATACAAAGAAAAGAAAGAAAGAGACAAAATCATGAAAAAAATCAATGCTCAAAGAGGTAAAACTGGATATATGCCACAAATGAGCACAAATGTTGAAATGGCAACAAATCAAATCGATTCAGAGAAAGTAAAAATCGAAAATGATACAGCCGATTTGGACAGTGCAAAAGAAGTGGTGACATCAGACATTGATGAGGTCAAACCCGTTCGTCCTACCAAACCTGCAAGACCAACAAAAAAAGAAAAGCATGATGGAACAGACGAAGACTAATTGACAAAGAAGACGGAAAATTATTTCCGTCTTTTTTTATGGTAAAAATCTGATTTAAAATGCAATGAAATTATATTGCTATATTTATTTTATATAGATAAGCAAATATATAGATAAAGATATAGATATAAGTATAGTATAAGTATAAACAAAAACAAAAACAAAAACAAAAACAAAAACAAAAACATATATATAATTTAAGATA
>CAYPVP010000054.1:0-10024 GCA_964414205.1 uncultured Bacteroidaceae bacterium
CAACAAAAAAACGCTTTTGCAAATTAAAACAATTCCAAAACTATTTTGTTTAAATTTGAGAACAAAAAATGTTTCAAATATGTGTATGGCTAAAATATACTACAACATAATTACATAATTATTTACTATGCCAAAACTCCAAATTGACAACAAAAAAACGCTTTTGCAAGCGTTTTGTTTGATTTTTATTTTTGGTCTCTTTCTTCAATCATTGATTTGACTTTCATCAATCGAATGGTTGCCGAACGGTCATTTTCATCAAGTTTCATAGTGATATATTTGATTGTTTCTTGAAGTTGTGGAATCATGACATATTCCAAAGCATTGACTCTGCGTCTGTTCTTTTCAATTTCATCAGCAAGCATGTTGCATGATTTTTCAATTTCAGCAAGTTTCAGCATTTTGACAAGCAAATTTGAAATTGTTGAAATTGAATTATCCAATTCACTTGTTACACTTGCAAAAGAATATGGAAACAACTCTTTTTCTTCACTTTCTTTAATTTCAAAACTTGGAACATTGACACTCATGACATTGGTAGTTCCCGTTTCAAGTTGAACCTTGACGCCAGGCATTGCGATTGCTTCTTCAATGACAGCATCGGAAGAAACGGCACGAGCAAGCATAAATTCACGAAGCGCCACAGAGAGTTCAACTTCAACTTCTTCACGAAGTTTTTTGTTCTCCTTGACCAAAATCATGAATTGCCTAATCATTTCATCAGATTTGTCTTTCAAGAGTTTGTGTCCTCTCGTCGCAGTCTTCAAACGAGTTTTCAGTCGTCTGAGTTCCATACGAGTAGGATTAACTTTCATAATTGCCATAGTTTTTCCTCACATAATTGCAGTTTTGATGTCAAAATCAAAGATATTTTTCCAAAAATTCATCACGAATACGTTTGAGTTCTGATTTTGGCAACAATCTCAAAAGTTTCCAACCAATGTCCAAAGTTTGTTCAATAGTTCTGTCTGTTGTGAAGCCTTGTGAAACATAGTTCTTTTCAAATTCTTCTGCAAAACGAGCAAACTTTTTGTCAACTTCTGTCAGTGCGGCCTCACCAAGAATTGAAGACAATTCTTTTGCTTCTTTTCCTTGTGCATATGCAGCAAAAAGTTGGTTCATTGTGTCTGCGTGGTCTTCACGAGTTTTGTTCTTTCCAATTCCTTTGTCTTTCAAACGAGAAAGTGAAGGCAAAACATCAATTGGAGGAGTCATACCCTTTTTGTAAAGTTCTCTTGACAAAATGATTTGTCCTTCGGTGATGTAGCCTGTAAGGTCAGGAATTGGGTGAGTTTTGTCATCTTCTGGCATTGTCAAAATTGGAATTTGAGTGATTGAACCTTTCTTTCCAACAATTCTTCCTGCTCTTTCATACATTGATGCAAGGTCAGTGTATAGATAACCTGGATAGCCACGGCGACCAGGAACTTCTTTTCTTGCAGCAGAAACTTCACGAAGTGCTTCGGCATAGTTGGTGATGTCCGTTGTGATGACAAGAACATGCATATCCTTTTCAAATGCCAAATATTCAGCAGCAGTCAAAGCCATACGAGGTGTAGAAATTCTTTCAACAGCGGGGTCATCAGCAAGGTTGATGAACATGACTGCTCTTTCAATAGCACCTGTTTTTCTAAAATCAGAAATGAAGTAGTCTGCTTCTTCAAAAGTGATTCCGACAGCAGCAAAGACAACAGCAAATTTTTCGTTGCTTCCTCTAACTTTTGCTTGTCTAGCAATTTGTGCAGCAAGTTCAGCATGAGGCATACCTGACATTGAGAAAACAGGAAGTTTTTGTCCACGAACAAGAGTGTTCAACCCATCAATGGCTGAAATTCCTGTTTGAATAAATTCGTTTGGATAGTCACGAGAAACAGGGTTGATTGCCTGTCCATTGATGTCCATTTTCATTTCTGGAATGATTGGAGCACCATTGTCAATTGGGCGACCCATACCATCAAAAACACGGCCTAACATTTCTTCTGAAACAGCAAGTTCAATTCCGTGTCCCAAAAAACGAGCCTTTGAAGTTGAAATTTTGATGCCTTGTGATGGTTCAAACAACTGCACCATTGCCTTGTCACCATTGATTTCCAAAACTTTTCCAGAACGAATTTCGCCGTTTTCTTGTCTGACTTCAACAAGTTCATTATATTTGACACCCTCGACGCCTTCAACAAGCATAAGAGGTCCAACAATTTCTCTAACGGTGTTATATTCTTTCAACATACTAGAAACCTCCTTCGCTTGTGAGAGCATGCATTTCTTTTTTGAGTTCATTCATAATGTTATCAAATGCTTGCATATTTGTTTCTTCGATATATTTTGAACGACCAATTTTTTCTCTGACATCAAGTTCCAAAATGTCTTCAATGTCAACATTTTTTTCAAGTGCTTCATTTGCAAGTTTATAGAATGTTGAAATGAGTTTGAGCATTGCACATTGTTTTGTCAGTGAAGCATAGGTGTCAATTTCGTGGAAAGCATTTTGGTGCAAATAGTCTTCACGAAGTTCTTTTGCAACTTCCATTGTCAATCTGTCAGCAGGCGACAATGCGTCCATTCCAACAAGTCGAACAATTTCGTCAAGCGATGCTTCTTCTTGCAAAATTCTCATTGCTTCCGAGCGAAGTGGCATCCAGTCTTCTGAAACATTTTCTTGATACCATTCTCCAAGTCTGTCAGCATAAAGTGAATAACTTTGCAACCAATCAATTGCTGGGAAGTGTCGTTTGTATGCAAGTGATGCAGACAATCCCCAAAAAACTTTGACAATTCTAAGTGTTGCTTGTGAAACAGGTTCAGAAATGTCACCACCAGGAGGAGAAACTGCACCAATAGCAGTGATTGAACCTTCTGTATCTTCTTCTCCCAAAACCTTGACGAGTCCTGCTCTTTCATAGAATTCAGCAAGTCTTGATGACAAATAGGCTGGGTAGCCTTCTTCACCAGGCATTTCTTCCAAACGACCTGACATTTCACGAAGTGCTTCTGCCCATCTTGATGTTGAGTCTGCCATGATTGCAACTGAATAGCCCATATCTCTGAAATATTCAGCAATGGTGATTCCAGTATAAATTGATGCTTCACGAGCAGCAACTGGCATGTCCGAAGTGTTTGCAATCAAAACAACTCTCTTCATCAATGGAGCGCCTGTGTGTGGGTCAACAAGTTCTGGGAACTCGTTCAAAACGTCTGTCATTTCGTTTCCACGCTCACCACAGCCAACATAGACAATGATGTCTGCATCAGCCCATTTTGCAAGTTGGTGTTGAACAACAGTTTTTCCACTTCCGAATGGACCAGGAACAGCAGCCACACCACCCTTTGCAACAGGGAACAATGTGTCAATGACTCTTTGTCCCGTAACAAGAGGTTTTCTTGGTGAAAGTTTTTCTTTGTATGGTCTTCCTTTTCTGACTGGCCATTTGTGGCACATTGTAACGTTTTTGTTGCCATCTTTTGTTTTGACAACGCAAACAATGTCATCAATGGTGAATGTTCCACTTTTGATTTCAACAATTTCACCTTCAACGCCAAATGGAATCATGATTTTGTGATTTACAATTTCGTTTTCTTGAACCGAACCAATCACAAAACCTGATGCAACAGCATCTCCGATTTTTGCAGTCGCAACAAAATCCCACTTTTTCTCATGATCCAAAGCAGGAATGCTTATGCCACGCCCAATTCTATCGCCAGAAACTTCACGAAGTTTTGCGAGAGGGCGTTGAATTCCGTCATAAATGCTCTCAATAAGTCCAGGTCCAAGTTCAACAGAAAGTGGCATTCCTGTTGAATAAACACTTTCTCCTGGTCCCAAACCACTTGTTTCTTCATAAACTTGAATTGACGCTTTGTCGCCTCTAAGTTCAATGATTTCCCCGATAAGTTTCTTTTCGCTAACTCTGACAACATCATACATTTTGCTGTCACCCATGTTTTCAGCAATGATGAGTGGGCCTGAAACTTTAACAATTTTTCCAATTTCTGCCATTTACTTGTCCTCTCTACTAAATAGTATATCTGCTCCGATAGCCTTTTCAACATCCTTTTTGATGCCGTTCAAACCAAAACCATTGCTTCCTTCCGCTGATGGAATTGGAACAACAACAGGATATGGTCTAGCCTTGTATCGCGCGAGCAAACTGTCAATGCTTTGCGCAATTTTGTCCGTGATGAAAATCACTTCAAAAGTTCTTGCCAAATGTTTTACAGTGTCACGTGCTTCCATTTCGTTTGAAACAGGAAACACATCAAGACCAATGGCTTTGAATGCAAGAACTGAATCTTTGTCACCTACAACTGCAATTCCATTACGCATATAGTTCACGCATCCTTTGTTTTACGACTTGTGAGTCAACGCCATTTTTGAGCCCTGCAATCACAAGTTTGACAACCTTCAATTCTGTCAGTTTTCCAAGATAGAAACCTGCAATTGGAGAAGGCGAAAACATTTCATATTTGTCTTTTTTGAAAATATCAAGCAACATATTGTCGCTTTCAACCTCAAATGCACTCATGTTGCTTTCAACAGCAATTTGTGCAAGTGAAGCATAGTCCGTAAATTTCATTTTTTCTTTGAAAACATCAAATGACTGTTCAAACAATGGTTCAAAAAATTTGAAGTCGAGTTTTCCACCATCGATAAATCCATTTTCAAAAAATCCAATTTGGAGATTGAGTTTTTTAGAACGCAAAAACGATGCGATGTTTGCAATGTCAATTGCGAGAAGAAAATAATTTACAAGTTCTTTTCTTCCAATTTTTTTCAAAGTCAAAATGATTTCAGAATACATCGCTTTGTCCACAATGACATCAATCATGTGTGGAGAAAGTTTTCCGATTTCTTTCAAAGAATCAATTTCTTTCAAAGCATTTTGCATTGAGTCGCTGAGAGAACGATAGTCTTTCAAAAGCAAAAATTCTCGCAACTTGTCAATTTCAAGATTTCCTGCTGGCGCCAATGAATTTTGAAATGCAAGATTTCCTTTGTCATCAAGTTGGCCAAGTTCTCTTGCCTTTGCCAATGCTTTTAGATTGTGAAAATCATTTTTTGTCAAAAAAACTTCCAAACCACTTCCTGAAACAGAAAGTTCCCTAAAAGTGTTCATGGCATTTTCTTCTTCAACAGCAAACAATTTGTCAAAGTTTTCACCTTCAATTGATGCTCCAACGCCATAGCCAAATTCAAGAAGCAATTTGTATGCTTCTGAAAGACTTTGGCAATCTATCAATCTGTTGAGTTGTGCCTGCGAAAGCAATGTTTTTTCTTTTGCCTTCACTCTTGCATTTGAAAAAACAAAATCTCCTGCCATCAGCGAACCTCCTTGAAAAGTTCTTTTGCAATTCTTTCTTCGGTTTCATCACGCAAAATTGCAATTTCAGTTTCAAGTGCAAGATTTTTGTCAACTCCATTTTGAGAAAGCATAATTCCACCGTCAAAATTTCCAAGTTCTTTTGCAAGTGAAAGTTTGATGCCTTTCTTTTCTGCAAAAGTTTTCAATTTTGCCATTGTGACAATCTTTTTTTCTCTTTCAGAAATTGTGACAACATCTCCATCTTCTGCAAATTCAAGCATACCAAAAATCAACTTTTCATATTTGCTATCTTCAAGATTTAGAATGACATTTTTTGTTTTTTCAAAAGTTTCATCAATCAAAGCATTTTTTGCATCAAGCAAAAATTTCTTTGCATCAAGTTCAGCAACCGTTTTTGCACGAGTGCCAATGTCTTTTGCAAGTTTTTCTTGCTCCGACTTTGACTTGTAGATGTAAGATTTGCTTTGTTCGGCAGCACTTGCAATGATTTCATCAACTTTTTGATTTCCATCTTCCAAAACTGCTCTTGCATTTTTTTCTGCATCTGAAATGATTTTGTCCAAGATTGCTTTTTTTCCGCTTTCAAAATTGACAATGACTGTTTGAGGCTCTTTGGGAGTCTTGTCACTGTTTTTGTTTGCTTCGGGAGAATCAGCAAAAGTTTCTGCTTGCTTCTCCACCCTGTCAATCACTTTTTCATTTTTTGATTTTTTGAATTTCATGTTTTCCTCAACAAGATTATTATGCGAATTTAGGAATCATAACTGCCAAGAATGAGATGAGCAAAGCCAAAACTGCATAAGTTTCAACCATAACTGTCATGATGATTGCTTTTCCACTTTCTTCTGGGCGTTTTGCAACTGTTGCAATTCCTGAACAAGCAACTTTTGCTTGATAGATTGCTGAAATCAAACCAACAAAAGCGATTGGCAAACAACCTGCAAAATAGACCAAGCCTTGTGCAACTGGAATTGCTGCAATACCACCAAACAAGTCAATTCTGATGAACACCAAGAATGCAATCAACAAGCCATAAATTCCTTGTGTACCAGGCAAAAGTTGAAGAACAAGCACTTTTGAAAATTTGCTTGGGTCTTCTGCTGTAAGACCTGCTGCTGCTTGTCCTGCTTTTCCAACGCCAATTGCTGATCCAATGCCAGCAAGTCCTGCAGCAAGTGCTGCACCCAAAATTGCTATAAATGTTCCAAGATATTCCATTGTATCCTCCTAATGTCAACAATTTAATATTACGGCTTCTCCCCTGAATTTTTTTTGAGATTCGCCAATACAACCAATTATATTTTTACTATTTCCAAACTACATTGCAAGTTTTGCTTGCTTTGTTTTCTTTTCTTTCGATTCACCATTGTCAATGAAAGTATATTTTGTTTGGCTTCCAAGTGGCACAAATGATTTTCCTGCCCCTTCATAGAACTTTCCATAAAACTCAATATATTGCAAACGAGCATTGTGAACATATGCACCCAATGTACTGATGAAAATGTTGAACAAGTGTCCAAATGCAAAAATTGGAATTGACAAAATGATTCCCAACGCAGGGCTACCATTGATTGTCAAAAGTTGCATCAAAACACCACAAATCTTGTTGATGACCATTGCAACAACTCCGCCTGACAGTCCAAGACCAAACAAACGAGAATAACTCAAAATGTCCGACATGATGTTGACCCCGTCATAAAGTTTTGCAACACCACCAATAGCGCCAACAACTTTCTTTCCAACTCCCTTTTTGCCATATGCTCCACCAAGAACCAAAATCAGCAAACCAAGAACCAAGAATGCAATTCCAAAAAATTTCATAATGTCGCTGTTGATTTTCAAGAACATGTTGAGAGCAATCAAAATAATTCCAATAAAAGCGAGATACCATGAGCCGACATTGAAAAATGCTTCCCAGCCACGACCTTTTCGGATAAGGTTGTATGCATTACAACCCATACCAACCACAATTTGGAAGAAACCAAGTCCCAATGACAGAGCAAGCATAAGAATTGGCTTGTCCAATGGCTTAAACCAAACCAAATTTTCCAAAAAGCCAATGGTTTCCAAACCAAACCAACCACCAAACACTGCACCCCAAACAACCGTAGAAATTCCACCCATCGCAATGATAAGCAAGAGTCTACCTTTTCCAGGAACAGGTTTTGTGACCTTATACATCACAAATCCACCAATTGCAAGCAACAAACCGTAGGCAGCATCTTGCAACATCATGCCGAAAAACAGAAAATAGAAAAACGCCATGATTGGGTTAGGGTCAAAATCTCCCCTATAATTTGGCACACTATACATGTTGGTGACGTCTTGATATGGTTCAACCAATTTTCCTGACTTAACCAAAGTTGGAACTTCTTCACTTTCTTCTGGGTCACGGAATTCAAAAACAATTTCATTTCCACATGATTTCAAAATTGCATCAATACGCTTTTGTTCAGATGCTGGAAACCATGCTTCCAAAACGAAAACAGTTTGCGTGCATCTAGTGTTTGAAGTTGCTCCACACTTTGCAATTTCAACAAAATAGAAATCATAAAGTTTTTTCCAATCATCAATCAAAAATTCTTTTTCCAAAGATTTTTTCAGCAAATTCAATTTTTCATCTTTCAAAATTTGCAATTTGGCTTTTTCTTGTTCTATCAGTTCTTCTGCATTCATGTCAAAATCAAAAGTTGAGCGTGCAAATTCAATGGTTTGCAATTTTGCCATGATAGAATCGAAGTTTTCTTTCAAGCAAATGAAAGCAAAAGACACAAATTGATTTCCGCCGTAGATTTCAAACTCTGCCATATTGCTTTCTGCAATGATGGCATCAAGTTCAGGCTTTTTCACAAGTGGAACACAGCCCAAAACTACTGACGCAAATTTTGTGTCTTTAAAAATAGAAAATTTAGAATCAATCTTTCGATAGATTTCAAGTTGTTCAACAAAATTGTTGATTTTCAAAATTTCGGCATTGATTTCAGTGTATCTTGATTGAATTTCTTCAAGTTCCGAAAGTTCTGCCAAAAGTTCAATTTCTTGCGTTGAAATTTCAGAAAACTCATCATAAGAAACTGTCATGATAGATTGAAAAGGTTTCTTTTTGATTGGTTCATATTCAAATTTTATGCCAGTCTTTTTTGTTTCTGCCATAATCAATTTTGCTTTTGCTTTCTCATCTTTCAAAAACTGCAAAATTGATTGAATCTTTTGCGATTTCTCATTCAATTCTTCAAATTTTTGAGAAGAATCTCCTTGAATCGTGTTTTCAATCTCGCGAGTGTTTGCGACTTCAACCAGTTTTGAACGATGCAAAGCACGAAGAATTTTGTTTCTCCGAGAGCCATGAGCGACCAAAACCATTTTTTTCATGTCTACTATCATTTAAGTTCCCCGTTAAATTTCTAAAACTTTTTCAAAAGTTCGTCGACAAGTCCATTTGCCAACTCGTTGACAAGTTGCTTCTTTTCTTCATAAAATTCTGTGGCATTTTTTTTGCCATCTGCCAAAATTTTTTCTCGCTCAATTTGTGCTTTGTCTTCTGCTTTTTGCACAACTTTGCGAAAATCTTCCTTGACTTCTGCAACAACTTTTTTTCTTTCCAAATCAGCGTTGATTTCTGCATCCAAAACCATTTGTTTGCTTTTTTGGTTTGCATTCAAAATGATTTCACTTGCTTTGTCTTCTGCTTCTTTGACTTCGGAAATAATTGCTTCTATCATAATTTCTCCTATTTGAAATATTTGTTTTCAACTTCTGAAATAAGGTCAATCCTGTTTTGATGTCTTCCACCTTGAAAATCTGCATTCATCCATTCAGTGACAAGCATTCCAGCAAATTCAGGCGAAACAACTCTTCCACCCATGCAAAAAACATTGGTGTTGTTGTGTTCTTTTGTTGCTTTTGCAGAAAACAAATCAGAAACAACTGCTGCTCTAATTCCTTTCACTTTGTTTGCAACAATACTCATTCCAATTCCCGTTCCGCAGAGCAAAACACCACAAGCACATTCTTTTGATGCTACGGCTTCTGCCACTTTTTGAGCAAAAATTGGATAGTCAACCGATTCATTAGAATTTGTACCAAAATCAACAACTTCAACTTGCAACTTTTCAAGCGCTTCAATCACGCTATCTTTCAAAACAATTCCGCCATGGTCACAACCAAGAGCAACTTTCATAGTAATAATCCTCTAATTTAATATAATACTAATATTGTAAACTACTAAAATGGCTTTTGCAAGAGCAAAAGTAAATTTCATCATAACAACACATACACATTTCAAATTTTTTTGTTGTTTTCTAGACATACCATAGCAAATTTAACATAATTTTATTATCAAATTTGAAATGAACAACTTTGTTTTGATGTTTTTATTATCATTTTTTTGTCTAAAACAATTTTGCCACATTAAATCAAGCATAAATTTGTTTATATTTGTTTAATTTGTCAAAATTGATTGAAAAAAGGCATATGTTTTTTAATTTATCATTTCATTTTCTTCTAATGTCTTTTCTCAAAAATAAAACTTTTATAAACGCTAATCTATAAAAAAAAGCAAAATTACACAATAACGCATTTGAAATCTTGAAAATACAACGCATTAAAATAAAAAAAACAGTCCGTATAGACTGTTTTATGGATATCGGCAACTTCATATCCTCCCAGGCCGTGTCCAGCCAAGTACTTTCTGCGTTAAAGGGCTT